>NZ_JAAIMM010000029.1 GCF_013300725.1 Allocoprococcus comes | reverse complement strand
GCTGACTGTTACTAATCGGTCGAGGGCATAACCAAGAAGGTAGGACAGGGTAAGAGAAAATGGATGGAGTAAAGATTTAAATTTGTATGTGGTTTTGAAGGTACATGAGAAAAGTAAGGGAGCTGTAGACCATAAGGGTTTGCAGTTTTTTTATTTTACAAAAGGTATTTGATTTTTCATGAAAAAGCATGAACATGAAAAAGAATAAATTTAGTTTATTTACCTTTAAGGAAAAATGTGGTAATATGCTGAAAGAATGAGAGTAATCTAAGAGGCGGGAGAAAATGGGTTTTTTAAATCAGCTATTAAAGTACAAAAAAGTATGTATTCAGTGCCATAACTGTCCGGATGCAGATGCACTGGCGGCGGCATATGGCGTATATACATATTTAAAACTGCATGATATCAAAGCGTCGATTATTTACGGTGGAGAACGGGAGATACAGAAGAAGGATCTTTTGTATATGCTGAATATCTGTGAGATCCCGGCAGAGTATGTAAAGGAGCTTCCTGATACAGAGCTTCTGCTACTCGTTGATGGACAATACGGTCAGGGGAATGTATATCACTTTGATGCAGACAATATAGTGGTGATCGATCATCACATGCCTTTTATGAAAAAGACACCGCAGACATTGATCGACAATTCTTATCAGAGCTGTTCTACAATTGTATGGGAACTTCTGAAAGAAGAAGGATATGACGTGAAGGCAAACAGAGGACTGAGTATTGCGTTCTTATATGGATTGTATACAGATACTTCATCGTATGTGGATCTCTATAAGAAGAATGATATTGCCATGCGTGATGAATTACGGGATGATTATCCGGAGCTGGAGCGTCTGAAGAAATCCTGTATGAGTCTGGAAGATCTTATGATTGCCGGAGAAGCTCTACATCATGCTTATTTCGACCAGGATAAGCAGTATCTTCTGATCAGTGCCATGCATTGTGAACAGTCGGTACTTGGAATTATCGGCGATATGGCGATCAAAGTCGATGTAGCGAAGATCAGTATTGCATATACAGATATTGACAGTGGTTATCAGATTTCGGTAAGAAGTGCAGACAGAGATTATCTGGCAAATAAGGTTGCAGCGAAGCTGTGTGATGGAATTGGAAACGGCGGAGGGCATATGGACAAAGCCGGTGGTGTGATTTCAAGAGACTGCATCAGTGAACAGTATGCGGGATGGGAAATTGCCGATATTATTAAAGAGCGAATGGAAACGATTATGGAATAAACGAGCAAAAGCGGTTTACTTTGAGGTAAATCGCTTTTGTTATTATAGAAAGAATTACAAGTCCCGTTTCTGGTAAAATTTCATAGATAGAAACCATGAAAGTCCATAGAGTCCGAATACGATCAGAAAGACAATTACGATTGGGGCATGTGGAACTGCCATTTGTGTAATACGAAGTGAGAGATTATCCGTAACTTCCTGAAAGAAAGCCAGGATTACAAAAAAGAGAACGAATCCCGTATAATAGGCAAAGCGGCCTTTTTCACTTCCAAGCTTGAATGTAAATGGAAACATAAATGCCGGCGGTAATAAACCACAGGAAAGTATCACTGCAAAAGTTGAGAATAAGCCAAAAAGTTGAAAATTATGGTTTATTAACATATTACATACCTGTGCAAAAATAATTAGTAAACTTGATGCTCCAAGGACACATAAGGTTAAAATGTATTTGGAGGATACGATAGCTTTTCGGGTATATGGGAAAGTACAGGCATAGCTGTTCCAGTGTGCTTTTTCATCGTAAGAAAGCAGGTTTACCGGAATAATGCTGGAAAGTACAATCGGATACAGGGCGAAAAAGACCTGATCGTTTTTGATGCCGACGATTGTAAATATGAGTACTGCCAGAAAAAAGACACGGCAGTATTTCATCATAAGATAACAGTCTTTGCGTAAGAGTCCTTTCATATCAGTGCGCCTCCTTTATCATAAATATAAACAGGTCTTCAATGCTGACCGGCTGAACGGAAAAGCCTTCCGGAATCTGATCTCGGAGGATAACAGCTTCCGTATTATAAGAAGTCTGTTTGACTCCGATAATCGCAGAAGGATCCAGTTCCTGTAACTGTTCCTTTGTACACTGGATAATGCCATATTCTTCCAGGAGCCGGTCTTTTTCTTCATAAAGAACCAGTTTTCCTTTATGGAGAAATGCGATATAGTCACAGATTTTTTCCAGGTCACTTACAATGTGGGAAGAAATCAGGATCGCATGCGATTCATCACGTGTGAAATCGTTAAAAATGTCGAGAATCTCATCCCGTACCACAGGATCCAGTCCGCTGGTTGCTTCATCAAGGATCAGAAGCTTTGGATGGTGGGAGAGGGCAACTGCGATCCCGAGCTTCATCTTCATTCCTTTGGAGAACTGTCCAAATTCTTTTTTCTCCGGAAGATGAAAAGTCTGGAGATACTGGCTGTACAAAGAAGAATCCCAGTTGTTGAAAGAATCCTTCATAATCAGCCCGATCTGTGTCGGAGTCAGGCATTCTGGAAAACCGACTTCGTCCATAACAACGCCAATCTCTTCTTTTGGGATAGAAGTTTCGGTAGAGCAGTCTTTCCCAAGAATCCGTATGGTACCGGAATCTTTCCTGATAATATCCAGAATCAGCTTGATTGCGGTCGTCTTTCCGGCACCATTTTCCCCGATCAGTCCAAGGATACAGCCGCTTGGAAGTGTAAGATTCAGATGATCCAGTGAAAATCCGGGATAGGATTTGCACAGATCTTTTAGTTCTAATGCATTTGTTTCAAATGTGGTCATAAGTTATTCCTCCATCATGAAATGAAGCATCTCGGTAAGCTCCTGTTCACTGAGATTACAGGAAGCTGCAAGATGTACTATTTTTTCCATATAGTCTTCAATTTTCTTTAGATTGGTTTCACGCAGAAGATCCGTGTTAAGCGGAGCGACAAAGCAGCCTTTTGCTGCGATTGTATAAATGAATCCTTCTTTTTCCAGTTCATCGTAAGCCCGTTTGGTGGTCACGACACTGATCCGGAGGTCTTTGGCAAGGCTTCGGATGGAAGGCAGGGCTTCATCTTCCAGGAGCGTTCCGCTGATGATCTGAGACTTAAGCTGCGTGTAAATCTGTTCATAGATGGGTGCACCACTTTTGTTATCTATGAAAATATTCACGTCTTCACCTCATTTTTACATGTTTTAACTGTATAGGTACAGTATATACAGCTAGTACAGATGTGTCAAGAGTAAGAATAATATTTAGTCTTTTTCTATGTGGAAAAAGGTAATGCGGGAAATGCTGACGGAATATGAGAAGGCTTCTATCTTTTTCATTGCTTGTATACAAATTTGATTCATGGTATGATAAATTTTATAGTAGAAAAAAGTGCGGAAAATTTCCAGAAAAGAGGATAAAACATGAAGAGTATATTACTTATCAACGATATGGCAGGCTATGGAAAGGTCGCGTTATCTTCGATGATACCAATCCTTTCCAGCATGAAATTCCAAGTATACAACCTTCCGACAGCATTGGTGTCAAATACATTGGACTACGGAAAATTCGACATTCTGGAAACAACGGATTATATGAAGAACAGTATGCGGATCTGGGACGAGCTTGGATTTAAGTTTGACATGATCAGTACCGGATTTCTGGTTTCTGAAGAACAGACAAAGCTGGTTTCCGAGTATTGTCAGAAGAAAAAAGAGGATGGAACTTTCATTTTCGTAGACCCGATCATGGGAGATGACGGACACCTTTACAATGGTGTGACGGAGAAGACCGTTACTTATATGCGTCAGATGTGCAAGGTGGCAGATATGATCGTACCGAATTATACGGAAGCAGCTTTTCTTGCAGGAAAGTATACAGACAAGATGGATCTTACAAAAGAAGAAGCAGAGGATCTGATCCGGATGCTTCATGCAGATGGAGCAAAGACGGTAGTTATTACCAGTATGAAGATCGATGGACACTCCTGTACGATGATTCTGGATGGAGAAAATGGCGAGATCACCAGCCTTCCATATACAGAAATTCCGGTTCGGTTTGCCGGAACAGGAGACATTTTTTCTTCTGTCCTGATCGGTAAATTCAAGAGCGGAACGCCGCTGACAGAAAGTGTCCGGCTTGCAATGAATGCAGTGGAAAAGCTGATTGCAAAAAATAAGGATAACGAAGATAAATACAAAGGAATTCCAATTGAACAGTATCTGGAGGAAATTGTATAATGAGCAGAAGACCGAAGATAAAAATTACATTGATCGACCGGAAAGGACCGGTTGGATGTCACAGAGGACATAAGATTGGAGACAGCTATGATTTTGATACCCAAAGAGGTGAACTTTGCCCGATGGCGATGCATGTGGCATTTCCATATGTGGATATCCTGCGGTACGGCGGAAATATTCCGGGACAGGAGCCAGGAACGGCAGTATTTTGCTGTCCGGATGTGGATACGATCAATGTGTTTAAGATTGAAGTGTGTGAGGAAGACTAGAAAAAGATGGATGCGGATTCTGGGGGAACGCGCATTTGATATGGAAGGAAAATGATGCAGACTTTTGTGAATACCGGAATAAAAATGGAAGTTATAGATGAAATCATTTCATTTGTAAAAAAATATAATATACACCGTGTGATAATGTCGTTTTAACTGGTTTGGTTGGATTATATGAAATTACTTTTGAGCAGTCATGGAAGATGATGAAAGAAATAATGTAACACATTCTTATAACCGGAAGATTGCGATGGGAATCATTACGCTGGCAAAACAGGAGTTTTACAAAATGTTCTGTGAATTGAAAGAAGAAATTGACAGCAACTGGATATAGGGATCAGGAGTAGAAAAATGGATACAAATGAAATCAGGATCCGCCCGGCAACTGAGGCGGACGCGGAAGAAATTTTAAATATCTATGCACCGTATGTTACGGACACAGCAATTACCTTTGAATATGACGTGCCGACTCTGGAAGAGTTTACCGGGCGGATTCACCATACACTGGAGAAATATCCGTATCTGGTGGCGGTAAGAGATGGGGAGATCATCGGTTATGCATATGCCGGAGCTTTTTATGGCCGGGCTGCATATGACTGGTCGGCGGAAACTACGATTTACATTAAGAAAGATTGCAGACACAGTGGCGTTGGGAAATTACTTTATCAGGCACTGGAGGATGCGCTGAAAGCGCAGAATATCATCAATCTGTATGCGTGCATCGGCTATCCCGAGGTGGATGATGAATATCTGACAAAGAACAGTGAGCAGTTCCATGAGCATCTGGGGTATCGTCTGATCGGAGAATTCCGAAAGTGTGGTTACAAATTTGGACGATGGTATCATATGGTCTGGATGGAGAAGATGATCGGAGAGCATCCGGAAAAACCGGAGCCGGTAAAGCGTTTTAAAGAAATTTAAGGAAATGAGTAAAAAGAAAAACTTGAGATTTAAATAGCTAAATAAAAAATTTGCCATATAACGATGTGAATGATAAGAACAACCGTTATATGACAAATTTTTATTGTATTACAATAATATTTCTTCAATCTTAGCCTGCATCTCAGAAACGGTATGTTTCCGCGACCTGGCACATTCCTGTGCCTGACAGCCGCAGATCAGGCATTTACGGTAGACACTGCGGGAGAGTTTTTCCCCGTCCGTTCCGATTACATCCATATCAAAAAGCCGTCCAAACGGATGCATTTCTTCAATTTCTGTAGTTAGTTCTTTGATCTTATCTGCCGGATAGTCAACTGCAAGAAGGATTTCATTTCCGGTCTTATCATCAAATTCAATCTGTGAGAGAACCGGAATGTTCTCTTTTTGTAATGCATCGAACAGAGCTTTTTTCCCGGAAAGGAATGCTTTTTTGATCTTGTCATTTGTCTTTATTGGTCCCGGGATATTCATGCAGAATGAGATCACCGGGCAATGGTATTTCTGAATATATGCGTTCTGCGTATTGACGCGGCGCTCTCGGCAGGCGAGCATGTCGGTTAATACAACTTCCTGTCCTTCCATTTTGATTCCTCCTAATAATGAATTACATTTTGCTGTTTTTTAATCCGCTCGATCACAGGCACAGCTTCCGGACTTCTGAAGTAATCCAGTGTGGTCTGTGGAACCAGCTTTGCAAGTGTATCGAAATTATCATTTTGCAGGGCAAGACGTACATTGGAAGCACTGATCGGTGTGTCCTCACAGGTCTTTCGTGGTACGATGATACATTCAATTCCCTGCTCCGGCAGCTTCTCAGACATGATCTGGTTGTAGATTCCGGTAACTAGGCTTGTCGGCTCTTCCCCCACATAGCGGCGTGTGATGCCGAGTGTCTTTGCAATCTGCGTAAATACAGTCAGATCCAGCATGGCATGGCTTTCGATGACTGCATTTTCATCTTTCTGGAAATAGCTCGGGAAGGTGGCATTGCTGATGATATACGGACCACTGTCGTGATAGCAGATGTTTTTCAAATGTGCAGTTCCTTCTATGACGAGCCGTTTTCTTACCTGAAACGGAACCAGGCTTGCATCCTCACTGACGATGAAGAGGTGAAGCAGGTCATTTTCAGCGGCAGCTTTTTCGACAAGGTACTGGTGGCCGAGGGTGAATGGGTTGGCGTTCATGACGAGTGCGGCAACTTTTTTATCTGAACAATCGCATGAAGCGTCAGTGTCCGACTCTGAATTTGGCGCGGCAGATGAGTCAGCTACAGCATACCCTTCCGGGAGCGGATCCTTTGCAAGACTGTTCAGATAGTTCTGGAATCCGGTTTTCCGGTTCTCCATGAAGACAATCTGCCCCTCAATCCGGGCAATTTCATAGAATCCAAGATCGCCGAAGAATTTTGCCGAATTACATTTGGTATAGAGGAAGAGGTGGGTATTCCCTCTTGAAAACTGGAACTCGATCAGATGTGAGACGATGGAATTCATCAGTCCCTCACCCTGATGTTCATGGCTTACGGAAAAACATCGTAAGGTGTTGCCAAAGCAGCTTCCGGTTGCGATAATGTGCATCTCATCGTCATACATTCCACAGGTGTAATCCAGGTTGGCATCCCTGCGGATTCCTTCTGAGACAAGCAGCGCGTCCACTTCGTCATTGGCTCTTTTGTCGGAAGGATAGATTTGAGAAATATAATAATCTGACATAGATAGAATCCTTTCTGCCTGGCTGCATGGCAGCCAAAAGTATTTACTGAAATTATTTTAACATCTGTACCGGAAAAGTAAAGAGAAGAGGGGATTCTGAAAATGAATACGGGTATGATTTTTTGAAAAAATACAAAATCGTCATTATGTCACAGTGATATAGTTACAATACAAATTATGCAATTTACGAATCACTTGGATAAACCTATAATATAGTAGGATTTAAAGAAATCATATCATTAGGAAGTAAAGGAAGGATAGATATGGCAACGATTTTTCCAAGAGAAGAAAAGGCTGAGATGTTATTTGACAAAATACTGGAAAACCCGGAGGCATGCAGACGCCTGAAAAGCACTTTTTATGATGCAATTGATTCCGGAGATGAATTTATGACGGAGAATCTTCCGGCAAAGCAGTTTACGAGTGCATTATTTGATGCGTATGAAAATAAAGATCTGACAGCATTTCTGATGGCGGTGTGCCAGAACAGTATGTTTGATCTTTTGAGAAATGCTTTTCTTGTGCCGTTTAAGTTTAATGCGGACGGTCAGATGAATCCGTATTTTCTGACGGATGAAGATGGAAATCTGCTGGAGGATCTGCCGGTTCGCGTAAAAGAAAAAGAATATGAAAAGTTCTGCAAAGTTTACCAGAAGCGTGACAAAGTAAAAATGTATCTGGCTCACGGTTATCGAAAAAGACACTCTTATGATCTGGATACAATGGAAGCGCAGGAGTACAAGATGGGAGAACATAACGGAGTTCTTCTGATTTATGAACTTCCGGATACGGTAAAAGAAAAAAAGACAGAAGCAGAAGCCTATGCAGCAGTGTGGGATATCATGATGGAGCTTCAGAAGGATCTTCCAAGATCGGTTGTGTATTATGGACAGGATTCGCTGGAAGAGGACGGAAAGCGATACGATGAAATGGGGGTATTTCTTCCGCTTGAACATTTTTCCGACAGGCTGGAAAGACATATTGAAAAGGCAGACCAGATTATATACAGGAAATAAAGCAGATAAAAATGGTGTATGAAAACGACAAAACATTTTTCATACACCATTTTTTTATCGAAAAAAACGTTTTACGTGCAATACCGGAAAGTCTTGTCTGTCAGGATTCTTGCAAAGATCAGTCCAAGTGGTAAAGCAAGAATGATAAGTAGTGCTGCCGCAAACCATGAAGCGGAAGTCTGGAGTGACATGACGCCCAGGTTGTAAATTGCCCGGTACAGGTAAAGTCCGGGTACCATGATGACGATGGATGGAACGGTCAGCGAAATTCTTGGATAACCAATCCGGCTTTTTAAGACAGATGCCAGAATTCCGGCAGTCAGTGCGCCGATAAATGCGGCGGCAGCAGGCGGCAGGGATGCCAGGTCAACAAGTTCAAGCCGGAGGGTATTCGCAATTGCACCGAGGATCCCGGCAGTCGCGGCAAGTTCTTTTGGACTGTTAAACATGATCGAGAAACCAAAGACTCCACAGAAGCTGGCGAGAAGCCGGAACAGAATATGCTGCCAGAGTGTGAGTGACAGAGACGGGAAATCATTTGGTTTCAGATGAAGGATCAGCGCCATGATCCATGCGGTCATTGTTGCGACAAGAATAATGATCATTGCATAAGTCAGGCGTTCCAGACCAGACCGCATATCCAGTTTTGCAAGGTCAATACCACTGGTGATGAATGGAAATCCCGGTATGATAAAAAGCATGGAACAGATATATCCGGCTTCATGCTCAAGTGAAATTCCAAACAGGACTTCTGTCAATTTTAAAAGTGCGGCATATACCATACATGCAGCTGCCACAGAGGCTGTAATACCTAAAAATAAGGTGAAATGGTGTTTGGTCAGTTTACACCTTACAAAATTACCGATTCCGGCACCACAGAAAGCGAGAAGCATTTCCACCGGACCGCCACCCAGGAGAAAGGTAAATGCGCCACAGGCAAGTGCAGCTGCAAATCCGAGTGCGATCGGGGAATACAGACCGTGGATCCGCTCAATTTCATCCAGGTAAGAATGGAGCTGCTCTCCGGAAAGATATTTTTCTTTTGTTGGAAAATCATTGATAAAGTTCTCTAAACGATTCAGTTTCGAGGTGTTGACGCCAGTATTGGTCAGGCACAGCGACTGTGAAAAACAGTTTTCTCCGTCAAAACAGGTATATTCAATAGACATCAGACCGATATCAGCGGTACAGGTGATTCCGAGTTCACGGGAAAGCGTATTCATAGAACTGCGGACACGCCATGCACCGGTACCACAGGAAAGAAGCATCATACCGGTTCTTCCGACGATGGAAGCTTTTTCTATAAGGCTGGCTTCTGTGATCGGAATGGTATCTTCTTTATTCAGAGCATAATCATGCCAGAGAATATCCATATGGTTTTTTTCTATAATGCCTTGCTGCATAAAATGCACTTCCTTTTGATATACCATAAATATATGTCTAGTATATTAAATATGTATTTATGATATTGATTTATTATAATACAGTATAGTCAGTAAAAGGGAAATGTCAAGAGTTCATTCTGAAAGTAATAAATGCTAATAAAAAATGCTAATAAGCCAGAAACCTTGTTTCTCTTGACACTCATTATGTTCGGTGTTACGGTTATTTAGGATGCAAGATATGGTGCAGATACTGAGAATACGGCATTCAAAGTGCACCGCTTTTGAGAGTTTTTATAAAACTCAGTTTACAAGAAAATAAAACAATGAGGTGTAAGAACATGCAGGAATTAAAACCGATCAAAGAAGGTAAAGTACGTGAGATTTATGACAATGGCGACAGCCTGATCATGGTTGCAACAGACCGTATCAGCTGCTTTGACGTGATTCTGAATAATGAAGTAACTAAGAAAGGTACTGTTCTGACACAGATGTCAAAATTCTGGTTCGACATGACAGAAGAGATTCTTCCGAACCATATGATCTCTGTAGATACAAAGGATATGCCGGAATTCTTCCAGCAGGAGAAATACGAAGGCAAATCCATGATGTGCAAGAAGCTGAACATGCTTCCAATCGAATGTATCGTTCGTGGCTATATCACAGGAAGTGGCTGGAAGAGCTACAAAGAGAATGGAACTGTATGCGGAATCAAACTTCCGGAAGGATTACAGGAATCAGACAAACTTCCTGAACCGATTTACACACCATCTACAAAAGCAGAGATCGGTGATCATGATGAGAATATTTCTTTTGAACAGAGTATCGATCATCTGGAAAAATATTTCCCGGGAAGAGGAAAAGAATTAGCAGAAAAGCTTCGTGACAACACGATTGCTCTTTATAAAAAATGTGCAGAATACGCACTCAGCAAAGGAATCATCATTGCAGATACCAAGTTTGAATTCGGTCTTGATGAAGATGGCAACATGGTGATCGGTGATGAGATGCTGACACCGGACAGTTCAAGATTCTGGCCGGCAGAAGGTTACGAACCGGGACATGGACAGCCGTCATTTGACAAGCAGTTCGCACGTGACTGGCTCACAGCCAATCCGGATAATAACTGGACACTTCCACAGGAAATCGTGGATAAGACAATCGAAAAATACCTGCAGGCATATGAGATGCTCACAGGCGAAAAACTTGCATAATTACATCACATGCCATGAGATAAAATATGACGAAAGGACCGGCGGTTTTGGACTGCCGGTTCTTTCGTGCATACAGAAGTTAATTTAATTTCCGAAATTCCAGTGGAGTAACCCCGGTAATCTTACGGAATACCGCAATAAAATGACTGGGATCTGTAAATCCTGTCTGTCGTGCGATTTCCTGTACTTCGCTACGTGGAGAGGAAAGAAGCAGTTCCCGTGCTTTGGCGATCCGGTAACTGGTCAGATATTCGTAAGCAGAGCATCCGAGAAAGCGTCGGAACAGGCGGGAAAGATATTGTGGTGTGACATAGACCATCCGGCTGAGTTCCTGAATCGTAAGAGGAGAATCATAGTTTGTTTCCATTTCATGAAGAACAGGAACCAGATATTGCTGATACAAAGGATCTGTGGCAGCCTGAACGGCAGTTCCGCCGGCGAGGAGCAGGAGGAGCTGATAACAGGAGGAAGACAGTGACAGAGGATCCAGAGGCGGATTCTGATACTGTGTAACCACCTTTTTTATAATCGTTGAAATGGGAATCCCCTGTTCGCTGGATATGAGGAGAACAGGCTGGTTCCCGGTAATATCCCCAATCGAGCTTTCCAGGGATCCGGTAAATGTTGCAAAGCACGTTTTCCAGTCCGGAGAGACATGGAGGCTTTGATAGGAATGCCGGATCGAGGGTGCGATGAGGATTCCTTCATTTTCTTTTAGCAGATATTCTTTTTCTTGTACTTTTACGATTCCCTCTCCGGTTTCCGTCTGGAGGTAATGGTAAAAAGGATAGCCCCGTGGGCGGTTTACAGCCTCCTGAATACGGTCGTTTCCAACAGAATCAAAGGTAAACGGCTCCGATGAGGGCAGATTTCTGAAAAAAATTGGCATCATATCACCTGTTTCAAAATGTTATATTATTAGTTTATCATGTTATACAAAGTTCTGTCCAGTTTTAGTATAATCAAGAAGAAACACAGGAAAAGCAGCCTGACAGAACGTGTGACAGACAGAAATAAAAGGAGATATTATGAAACGACCATTTAAGAGAATTTTATACGGCGGAGATTACAATCCAAACCAGTGGGGAAAAGAGATTTGGAAAGAAGATATGCGCATTTTCAAAGATGCTCGTATCAACAGTGCAACGATCAATGTATTTTCCTGGGCGAAGATCCAGCCGTCAGAAGAGACCTATAATTTTACAGAGCTGGATGAGATCATCGATATGCTAAGCCGGGAAAATTATGATATCGTGCTTGCAACTTCCACAGGAGCGCTCCCGGCATGGATGGTAAAACGTTATCCGGAAGTGGCAAGGACGGATTATGAAGGAAGACATCACAAATTCGGACAGAGACATAATGCCTGCCCGAATTCACCGGTGTTTCAGAAATTTGCATCCCGTCTTGCAGGAAAGCTCGCTGAGCGTTACGGGGATAATCCGCATGTGACCTGCTGGCATATCAGCAATGAGTATGGCGGAGAATGCTACTGCGAGAATTGTGAAAAAGCGTTCCGGGTATGGCTGCGCGAAAAATATCAGACACTGGATGAACTGAATAAAGCATGGAATACGGAATTCTGGGGACATACCATTTATGACTGGGATGAAGTGGTGCTTCCAAATGCGCTTGGTGACGGAATCGAAGATGCGGCAGAACCGCATATGACGGCATTTGCAGGAATTTCCATTGATTACTGCCGGTTCAATTCCGATGGAATGCTGAATAATTTTAAGATGGAAAAAGAAGCGATCCGCCGATACGACAAAGAGACCCCGATCACAACCAATATGATGGGAACCTTTAAGGGACTGGATTATTTCAAATGGGCGAAGGAAATGGATGTGATTTCCTGGGACAATTACCCGGCATATGATACGCCGTGGAGTCTGGTTGCAATGCGACATGATCTGATGCGTGGCCTTAAGGATGAGCCGTTTATGCTGATGGAGCAGACACCAAGCCAGCAGAACTGGCAGCCGTACAATTCCCTCAAGCGTCCGGGACAGATGCGGGCACAGAGCTACCAGACCATGGCACACGGTGCGGATACGATCCAGTTCTTCCAGCTTCGTCGAAGCGTAGGCGGATGCGAAAAATTCCACGGAGCAGTCATTGCCCATGCAGGAACAGAAAATACAAGAGTATTCCGCGAGGTAAAGCAGCTTGGTGAAGAGCTTGAACAGCTGAGCGATATCATACCAGGATCTGCAAATGAGGCACAGGTGGGTGTGATCTTTGACTGGGATAACTACTGGGCTCTGGAATATACAAGCGGTCCGTCCATTGACCTCAAATATGTGGAGCAGATTCATCATTATTATCGTTATTTCTATGAGAAAAATATCGGTGTCAGCATGATTCCGGTGGATGCAGATTTCTCCAAATATAAGATGGTCGTTGCACCGGTGCTTTATATGGTGAAACCGGGAATGAAAGAAGCATTGGAAGAATATGTGAGAAATGGTGGAATTCTCGTGACAACCTACATGAGTGGTATTGTCGGAGAGTCAGACAATGTATATCTGGGCGGATATCCGGGACCGTTAAAGGAGATGGCCGGTATCTGGGTAGAAGAAATCGATGCCCTCGCACCGGAACAGTATAATGTGGTGACTTTCAAAGATGGAAGCCAGAGCAAATGTAAGATCGTATGCGATCTGATGCATCTGGAAGGTGCGGAGTCACTTGGAGAATATGCGGAAGATTTCTATGCTGGTATGCCTGCGGTAACCCGAAATACCTATGGAAATGGAAAGCTGTATTATATTGGAAGCTGTATGGAAGATGCAGGTACTGATAAAGTGCTTGCGATGGCAGCAGAGGATGCAGGAGCAAATCCGGTTGCGGGAAATGGAAACGGTCTGGAGATCGTAAAACGTAACGGAGAAGGAAAGAGCTTCTATTTTGTGATGAACTTCAAGGATGAAGAACTGGAAATTCCGGAAGAATTTGCAGGAAAGAAGGATCTTTTAAGTGGAAATGAAGTTGAAAAGGGAGAAAAGCTTCCGAAGTTTGGCGTGAAGATTGTAGAAGAATAAAAAATCTGAGAGAAACATAAAAGGAAACAGGAATTTCAGACAGATGCAAAAGCAGAAATGTCTGGGATTTCTGTTTTTTTATTTAACAGGAAAAGTGCCAGCAAAGATGTTGTGCAGATTGTATGAAAATAAAAACATAGTTTTCCTACTTGACATATATGTTATAAGACGATATAATTCAAAACAACAAAAACCTATTAAATAGATAGGTAAATAAGGAAAAGAAAAAGGAGGACAAAGATGATGAAATTGAAACTCATTACAACAAAGGTAACAGCACTTAGTATCGCAGCAATATTGGCAGTAACGGGGCTCACAGCCTGTGGAAGCAAAACGACATCAGAGAGCAGTTCCAAAAAGGAAGCATCTGTGGACTCTGAAAATAGTACGATCAAATTTGCGATTCAGCCGGGAACTATTCGAACAGCAATTGTGATTCTGGCAAATGAACTCGGTTATTACAAAGAAGAAGGCGTGAATGTTGAATTTCCGGAGACACAGGATGGAACAGCTACCTTAACTGCTATCAGTTCCGGGAAATCAGATGTAGATGTTCTGGGAACCGGAGTTGTATCGGATCTTACATTTATTGCAAATGGTTCGGATCTGGTGATCTTCGGAGGAACCGCAGCAGAAGGCGGAGCCATCATTTCCAAACCGGAAGATGTGGACAAATTCAAAGATCTGAAAAATTATGAAGGAATCAAAGCAGCAATGGTCCGTGGTGACTCCGCCTGGGTAGTAACAAGAGCGAAGCTTCTGGAAGAAGGCGTAGATGTAGATTCCGTTCAGCTTGTAGAAGTAGACAGCCAGGCAAATGTGGCACAGGCAGTTGCAAAAGGGGAAGCGGAGGTTGGATTCCTTCCAATTGAATTTGCAAATTCCTATGCAGATATCGGAATTGAGCAGGTATATCAGGTAGGAGAGCTTTCTCCACTGTATGTATGCTGCCGTCAGGTAACTTCAAAGAAGAAACTGGAAGAAAAGCATGATGCATTTGTCAAATTTACAAAGGCAAATTTACGGGCATGGGAATATTACAGTGATGAAGCCAATCAGGATGATATCGTGAAAAAACTGGCTGATTTTTCCGGTCAGGATGAGGACTATGTAAAAAATTATTTATTTGTAAACCGCACCGTACTGACACTGGATCCGAACAAACAGGGAATCGAGACTTATTATCAGTCACTTAAGGATTCCGGATTCTTTGAGGATGACACAAAGGTAGATATTGATGATCATATTGATACTGAGATTTACAAAACAGCACTGGATGAACTGATCAAAGAAAATCCGGATGATGCATTTTATCAGGAACAGCTTACAACATTTAACAAGTACAACAAGTAGAGGAACATCATAAGGAGAGAATCCATGAGTAAGATAGAAATCAGGAATCTGTCATTTACATATGAAGATAATCATCAGAGGTTTGAGGCTCTGAAAAAGATCGATCTGTCGATCCGGGAGGGAGAGTTTGTATGCATTCTCGGACCGTCCGGATGCGGAAAAAGCACCCTTTTAACCGTGCTGGAAGGTCTGGAAAAAAGTACGGACGGAGAGATCCTGATTGATGGAGAAAAGGTGGAAGGACCGGGAAAGAACCGCGCCGTTGTATTCCAGCATTATTCCCTTTTCCCGTGGCTGACAGCCAGAGATAATGTAATCTTCGGAATTAAGCAAAGCGGGAAAAAATATACCCGTGCAGAAAGAAAAGAGCTTGCAGATGGCTATCTGAAAAGTGTGGAATTGGAAGAGGCTGCGAAAAAGTATCCATCCCAGCTTTCCGGTGGAATGCAGCAGAGAGTGGCAATTGCAAGAGCGATGGCGATGGAAGCAGACATCTTACTGATGGATGAACCTTTTGGTGCGATCGATCCAAAGCTCAGGCAGGAGCTTCAGGAATTTTTCTCAAAGCTCAGTAAAGAAAAAGGGAAAACGGTTCTTTTCGTTACCCATGACATTGATGAAGCCATTCTTCTTGCGGACCGGATCGTTGTGATGGAACCCGGAAAAATCCGTGCGGAGATTCCGGTTACGATCCCTTATCCGCGAAGAAAAGAAGAGCTTGCCGGAACGGATGACTATCGAAAACTTCATCAGAAACTGATTTCGCTGTTTCATAACCGTGTGGCAGAAGAAATCGGTGAGGAGGTGGTTCTGTGAGTATTCTGGTAAATCGTGCAAATATAGCGTTTCTTATCAATATTTTTCTGGTTCTCTTTTTGAAAACAGACCAGGAAGTGGAATCACCGATAGCATATCTGGCGGTGATTGTATTTGCAGAAGTTTTATTTTTAGTCAAATACATAAAAGACAGAAGAAAAAGTGCGATCGACATTGCATTTATTACCTTCCTGTTCTTAGGAATATGGGAAAGTGCTTATAAGCTTGGGTTTACACATCCTGTGTTGGTGCCGGCACCGGAAAATGTATTTTATGTCTTTATCGAACAGAAAGAGCTGATGCTTGCCGGAGTTGTAAGTTCCCTTGTCCTGCTGGCGTGGGGCGTTGGACTGGCGGTAATTCTGGGCGTGTTTTTAGGGCTTTTTACCGGATGGATTCCAAGACTTAGAGAAGCAGTCGTACCGATCGCCAATGTGATCAGCCCGATTCCGCCACTTGTATATACGCCTTATGTGGTAGCGGTGATGCCTACATTTAAAATCGCATCCATTTTTGTGATTTTTTCAGCAGTGTTCTGGCCTACATTTCAGACGATGATCGCCAGAGTCAGTGGGATGGATCCGAAGATCATTCAGTCGGCGAAGGTTATGAACGTATCGACTCCGAAGATGCTTTTTCAGGTCATTCTTCCTTATACGTTACCGGATATTATTGGAGGACTTCCGGGAACACTTAGAGGAGCGTTCCTGTGTCTGACAGGAGCAGAACTACTCGGAGCAACATCCGGTCTTGGATATTTTGTAAAGAAATTTTCGGATTATGCAGATTATACCAATGTGATAGCCGGAATTGTCCTGATGGGAATCGTGGTTACGATCATTGATGTGCTGGTAAAAAAACTGGAGAGCAGTCTGATCAAATGGAAATAGAAAACGGAAAGAGGAAGAAAAAATGGGAAGAATCTATGACAGCATATTAGAACTTACAGGAAGAACACCGCTTGTGGAGCTTCACAGAATTGAGAAACTTGAGGGAAGCCAGGCAAGGATCCTTGGGAAACTGGAATATTTTAATCCGGGTGGAAGTGTAAAAGACCGGATTGCAGTGAACATGATTGAGGCAGCAGAACAGGAAGGAAAATTAAAACCGGGTGGAACGATCATTGAAGGAACTTCAGGAAATACCGGGATCGGTCTTGCAATGGCAGCGGCTGCTAAAGGATATAAGGCGTATATCTGCATGCCGGAAAATATGTCAAAAGAAAGAATTCAGATTCTGAACGGCTATGGTGCAGAAGTCTATCTGACACCGGCTGAGAAAAATATGGGTGGTGCAGGTGAAAGGGCAGCACAGCTTCTGGAAGAAACACCGGGAGGTGTCGTGATCGGTCAGGGTGGAAACCTGAACAATCCAAATGCACATTTTAAGACGACAGGACCGGAAATCTGGGAAGATACAGAAGGAGAAGTGGATATTGTGGTTGCAGCAGTAGGAACCGGTGGAACCCTGACTGGACTTGGTGAATATTTAAGAGAAAAGAATCCGGATGTGGAATTCGTTGGAGTGGAACCGGCAGGATGCCCGGTGCTTTCCGGTGGAGAGCCTGGACCGCACAAGATCCAGGGAATCGGTGGTGGAATGATCGCTCCGGTGACAAGGCAGGAATTATTTAATGAGATTATTACTGTGACGGATGAAGATGCCTATGAGACAGCAAGACTTTCGGCAAAGACAGAAGGAATTTCGGTTGGAATTTCGTCAGGTGCGCGCTCTGGGTTGCAATCAAGGTGGCAAAGAGAGCTGAAAATGCAGGGAAGAATCTGGTTGTAATTTTGCCGGACAGTGGAGAGAGATATCTTTCCAGTGGAATTTATTCGGATGAGACGAAACGATAGAAGAAGAGAGGATTTTTCATGTGGCTGAAAAATCCTCTCTTTTTCTATTCTTCAATCACCTGGATTTCCAGAAAATCAAAATCGATCGAATCCACAAAGCTGTCCTGGTAGAATCTTGCTTTGGAATGCCGTTTGAATTCGTTGATATTGACATCCAGCCAGATTGGTTTGCTAAGATCAAATTCGTAGCAGATTTCATCCAGAGCATTAAAAATCTTGTGTGTTCTGGTATCGTCACTGTCATCACAGATGGTAGTGTCTTTGATCATACGGTTGTCTTTAAATTCTTTTCCCCATAAGCGGAACATGGTAAAATCCTCCTTATAAAAATTATGAAAAGCGCCAGTTAAGGCAAGAATATTTCTGCATCAAGTGATTTTCAGTATAGCGGATTTGAGGGAGAAAGTAAAGGAGAGTTATAAGATCATAGTCAGAGGAGTACATGAGTACATTGAAAGTAAGTTGATAGGGAGGTTGAATTGATTGGAAAGAAGAAAAGTTGAAGATAGATCAACAAAATAAGCTTAGAAAGTTGATTGAAAAAGATAAAGGCGAAGAATAGATCAAGAAAATAAGGCTAGGAAGTTGATTGAAAAAGATAAAGGCAAAGAATAGGTCAACAAAACAAGCCTTAGAAGTTGACTATATATTGGAAAAATGAAAAATCAGTCAATAAAGTAGGTCCTGAAAGTTGATCGAAAAGTGCAAAAACTAAAAATAAATCAACAAGAAACATCTTAAAAGTTGATTATATATTTTATAAGTCAAAAATAGGTCAACAAATCTAACATCTGACAGATTTTATTCTATGATATGATGTGCTATATTTAAGAGGGTGATATATTTTGTGTTTTATGGTATGAAGTAGTCTTTCTGGATTAAGTTGTAGAGCGGTCGGAATGGGATCATTGAGGTCAATGAACCCAATAAAGAACCAAATAATGAGCCTAATGAGCTTAATAAAGAACCTAATAATGAACTCAATGAGCTTAAAAGAAGCTCTTTTGATACTAAAGTTTATGAAAGAAAGAGCATCTTTATCAAGAACATGGAATAGGATAGAGAAAAAAGACAGGGAATCAGAAAAATGTCTGGAATAAAACGAGAAACTATAATCCGGGTTATACTGGGAATCTGTATGATAGTTGTATCGATTGGTATGATATATGGTAAGTCAAAAGCCGGGAATGCAAATGGAAACGACAGAACTTATATAGAAGAATCAGAAAAAAATGCAAAGCAGAAGAAGGCAGAGAAAAGCGAAAACGACAGCACGGGATCAGCAAAACAGGACAGCACAGTAAAAACTAAGATGACAGAACAGAAGCAGGTATCGGGCACCGAAGCAAAAGCAATTGCCGAGGCAGAAGCTATCGAGGCATCCATCCAGCCGGGACAGTATCCGGTGATGGGGATCAGCAGTATCCGCGCATGGCAATTAGTAAATTATTTTAAAGCGCATGGAAGCACTTATCCGGCAGAAGTTTTGGCGCAGGGAGGCGCCCCTGATATCGAGACATTTGCACAGATGTATTATGAAGAAGCCACGGCAGAAGGCGTTCGTCCGGAAGTCGCATTTGCACAGGCGATGAAAGAGACAGGCTGGCTGCAGTATGGCGGGGATATGCAGATTACCCAGTATAATTTTGCCGGGATCGGGACGACGGGAGGAGGTGTACCGGGAAATTCCTACCCGAATGTAAGAACCGGGATCCGGGCGCAGATCCAGCATCTGAAAGCTTATGCGACAGACGAAGCACTTGCCGGGGAATGTGTGGATGACCGGTACTCTTATGTGACAAAGGGGAGTGCACCATATGTGGAATGGCTGGGGCAGAAAGAGAACCCGGAAGGGTATGGCTGGGCAACCGGTGAACGTTATGGATACGACATTGTAGAAATGATTCATGCAATGCGAAAATAAAAGAAAGAAAAGAGGTACATTGTGAAAAAACTTTTAGTGGTAGTGGACATGCAAAATGATTTTGTGGATGGAAGCCTGGGAACAAAAGAAGCACAGGAAATCGTAAGTAGTGTAGTTGAAAAAGTGCAGGATGCAAGAGAAGAAGAGACAGATATTATTTTTACAAGAGATACCCATCAGGCAGATTATTTGCAGACTCAGGAAGGAAAAAAGCTTCCGGTGGAACATTGTATACAGGGTACGCATGGATGGGAAATTATCGATGCGTTAAAGCCATATGTATTAAAGAAGATTGATAAGCCAACATTTGGAAGTACGGAGCTGGCAGAAATTGCAAAAAAGATGAGATATACAGACATTGAACTTGTCGGACTTTGTACAGATATCTGTGTGGTATCGAATGCGTTACTGTTAAAGGCGGTACTTCCGGAAGCAAGGATCCAGGTGGATGCATCCTGCTGCGCAGGTGTGACACCGGCGACCCATCAGGCGGCATTAGAGACTATGAAAATGTGTCAGATTGAGATTGTCTAATTTATTAAAATACTATGAAGCTTGCCCCGGCTGTATAGATTTCAAAGAGAAAAAATGGTATACTGATTTTACTTTCGGGACGAAAAAGGGAGATAGATTCCGGAGGGAAGTATACATAAAAAGGGGAGATTACATGCAGTCAGCAATGAAGTATTACGATGATGTAGACAGCTGGAAGACCGTCATGTTTCTTTACAATTCCGCATTGAAAGAAGTAGGGACAAAGCTGGAGATACTGAACGATGAATTTCAACATGTACACAGATATAATCCGATCGAGCATATCAAGACCAGGATCAAATCCGCAGAAAGTATTGTGAAGAAGCTGAAGCGGTACGGATATGAGACAAGCATCGAGAACATGGTGCGTTATGTCAATGATATCGCAGGAGTCCGTCTGATCTGTTCGTTTACATCGGATATTTACCGGCTTGCAGAGATGATCGGGAATCAGAGCGACTTAAAGGTTCTGTCGATCAAAGACTACATCAAGAATCCAAAAGAGAGTGGATATAAAAGCTACCACATGCTGGTGTCTGTTCCGATCTTTCTGTCGGACAGTGTGGTAGATACAAAGGTCGAGATCCAGATCCGGACGATTGCGATGGATTTCTGGGCGAGTCTGGAGCATAAGATTTATTACAAGTTTGAAGGACAGGCACCAGAGTATATCAGCCGGGAATTAAAAGAATGCGCGGACATGGTATCGGCGTTGGATGATAAGATGCTGTCACTGAATGAGGCGATTCTGGAATGCCTGAAAGAGGGCGGCGAGAAGCCGATTCCGGAGAAGACAGAAGAAGTGGATGCGGAGATCATTGATAATCCGATGATACGATAAAAAGAGAGATAGGAAAAGAATTATAAAGAAGCAGGATCAGTCAACTGACTATTGAGGAATACCCTCAAAGTTAATTGGCTGATCCTTTTTTTGCCTATAATATGTACAACTCAATTCGGAACGCAGTGAGTTTCGAATTGGAAATGCGAGATTAAACAGGAAAAATCACATTTAACAAAAACTTTACACGTCCAGGATTTCAGATTTTACAACCGTTTTATATGATAGAGACCGTGAAGAAAAGAAAAAACAAAAACACATAAAACGGAGGATTTTAGTATTATGAAATTCAGAAAATTAATGGCAGTAACACTTGTAGCAGCAATGGCAGCAACAATGGCAGTTGGATGCGGCGGATCATCATCTGATAAGAGCGCAGACAGCAGTGCAGATAGCAGCACAGACAGCGGAAGTGATTTCGATACATCAAACGACATTACAATCGTATCCCGTGAAGATGGATCCGGTACAAGAGGAGCTTTCATCGAACTGTTCGGAATTGAAGAAAAACAGGATGATGGAACAAAGGTTGATATGACAACAACAGATGCACAGATCACAAACAATACATCTGTAATGCTTACAACAGTAGCAGGTGATGAATATGCAATTGGTTATGTTTCCCTTGGCTCTTTAAATGACAGCGTAAAAGCATTAAAAATCGACGGAGCAGAAGCAACAGCAGACAACATTGAAAACGGATCTTACAAAGTATCAAGACCATTCAACATTGCAATCAAGAAAGATCTTGACAACGAAGTAGCAAAAGATTTCATGGCATACATCATGAGCACAGAAGGACAGAAAGTGGTTGCTGATGAAAAATACATTCCGGTATCTGATGTAGAAGATTATGCAGGATCAAAACCATCTGGTAAATGTGTAGTTGGTGGATCTTCTTCTGTATCACCACTGATGGAAAAACTGATCGAAGCTTACAAAGCAGTAAACCCGAATGCAGAAATCGAACTTCAGACATCAGATTCTACAACAGGTATGACATCTACAATCGAAGGAAGCTATGACATCGGTATGGCATCAAGAGAACTGAAAGATGACGAAGCAGCAGAACTTGAAGCAACTGTTATCGCAACAGATGGTATCGCAGTTATCGTAAACAAAGCAAACCCGGCAGATGAACTTTCAGCAGATCAGGTGAAATCCATCTACGTTGGAGATGTTACTACATGGGATGAAGTTTCCAAATAAATCAAAGAGGAAATTAAAGAATGAAATCAAAAGCATGGACTGAAAAAGTCATGCAGGGAGTGTTCTTCATTGCCGCCTGTGCTTCGGTACTGGCGGTAGCTCTCATTTGCATCTTCTTATTTGCAAATGGAATCCCTGCAATCAGACAGATAGGATTTGTAAAATTTATAACCGGTGATATCTGGCGGCCTGGAAATGAACTCTTCGGTATCTTCCCGATGATCATTGGAAGTATCTATGTGACGGCAGGGGCGATCATATTCGGAGTTCCGATCGGAATCCTGACCTCGGTATTCATGGCAATGTATTGTCCGAAGAAGATTTATAAGCCGTTAAAAGCAGCAACCGAACTGCTTGCAGGTATTCCTTCGGTTGTATATGGCTTCTTCGGTATGGTGATCGTAGTTCCGATCATCCGGGACTTCGGAAGAACTTTAAAGATGATGGGACTGGTTGAAGAATCCGGCGATGGAAAAGGAATCCTGACTACATCAATTGTACTTGGTATGATGATCCTTCCAACGATCATCGGGACAACAGAAAGTGCAATGCGTGCAGTGCCGCCACAGTACTATGAAGGCTCGCTGGCACTTGGCGCAACCCAGGAAAGAAGTATTTTCAAAGTTGTGATTCCGGCGGCAAAGTCCGGTGTGATCACAGGGGTTGTCCTTGGAATCGGACGTGCGATCGGTGAAACGATGGCGGTGATCATGATCGCAGGAAACCAGCCACGACTGGTAAATAATATTTTACTCGGTGTCCGTACCCTGACCGGTAACATCGTGATCGAGATGGGATACGCGACCGGACTTCACAGGGAAGCGCTGATTGCAACAGGAGTCGTACTTTTTGTATTTATCCTGATCATCAATTTTAGTGTTGCGCTGCTTAAGAGGAGGGGTGAACATGAGTAATCAGATGAAAAAAACTGTGGGAGTCAACCGGGAAAATTTTGCAGATAAGGTAAAGAGCTATTTAAGACATCCGGGATCCATGATCTTGATGCTTCTGGTAATGCTTGCAGCATTTATCACATTTGCACTGCTTTTGTTCCTGATCTTTTATATTCTGGTAAATGGAATTCCGTATATCAAGCCGTCTTTGTTCTCGTTACATTATACCTCAGAGAATGCATCCGTTATACCGGCGCTGATCAATACGGTCGTTATGACACTGCTTTCTCTTCTGATTGCAGTACCGTTTGGAATTTTTTCAGCGATCTTCCTTGTAGAATATGCAGGAAAAGGAAATAAATTTATTGAAGTGATCCGTCTTACTACGGAGACACTTTCCGGTATTCCGTCAATCGTATATGGACTGTTCGGTATGCTGTTCTTTGTAAATACACTGAAATGGGGATTTTCCATCCTGGCAGGTGCATTTACCTTATCGATCATGATTCTTCCGCTGATCATGCGCCAGACAGAAGAAGCACTCAAAGCGGTTCCGGATTCTTACAGAGAAGGAAGCTTTGGACTTGGAGCAGGAAAGCTCCGTACGGTATTCCGTATTGTACTTCCATCAGCAGTGCCTGGAATCCTGGCAGGTGTGATCCTTGCCATCGGACGTATCGTAGGAGAGACGGCAGCACTGATTTACACAGCAGGAACGGTTGCACAGGTGCCAAAGAATGTACTTGGTTCCGGCCGTACACTGGCGATCCATATGTATATGCTGTCCAGTGAAGGACTGTATATGGACCAGGCGTATGCGACAGCAGTTATTTTGCTTGTACTGGTTGTTACGATCAACACCCTTTCCGGCGTGGTTGCGAAGAAACTGACGAAAGCATAGAGAGGAAAAGAAAATGTCAAAGATAAGTGTAAAAAATCTTGATTTATATTATGGCGATTTCAAAGCACTGAAAAATATCAATCTTGAAATTGAGCCAAATAAGATCACAGCGTTTATCGGGCCAAGTGGTTGTGGTAAATCCACACTTCTCAAGTCGATCAACCGCATGAATGACCTGGTAGAAGGATGCCGGATTGACGGAGAGATCCTTCTGGACGGACAGAATATTTTTAAAGGAATGGATGTAAATGTCCTGAGAAAAAGAGTCGGAATGGTATTCCAGAAACCAAATCCATTCCCGATGAGCATTTATGATAATATTGCTTACGGACCGAGAACGCACGGAATCCGTTCAAAGGCAAAACTGGATGATATTGTAGAAAAATCACTGCGTAATGCAGCTATCTGGGACGAGTGTAAGGACCGTCTGAAAAAGAGTGCACTTGGTATGTCCGGTGGACAGCAGCAGAGACTTTGCATTGCACGTGCACTTGCAGTAGAGCCGGAAGTACTTCTGATGGATGAACCGACTTCCGCACTGGATCCGATTTCAACATCCAAGATAGAAGACCTTGCGATGGAACTGAAAAAAGATTATACTATCGTTATGGTAACTCATAATATGCAGCAGGCAGTCCGAGTGTCGGACAACACCGCATTTTTCCTTCTTGGAGAAGTTGTAGAATATAATGATACTGAAAAATTATTCTCGATCCCGTCCGATAAGAGGACAGAAGATTATATTACAGGGAGGTTTGGTTAAATGCGGAACAGATTTGACAGACAGCTGGAAGAACTTAATGAGATGCTTATTCATATGGGAGAACTTTGCGAGACGGCAATCGAGGAAGCAACAGGAGCCCTGGAAGGACATGATATTGCCAGAGCAAAGGCTGTCATTACAGCAGACAGCGAGATCGATCAGATGGAAAAAGAAATTGAAAATCTCTGCCTGAAGCTTTTACTTCAGCAGCAGCCGGTAGCGCGGGATCTGCGAAGGATCTCGGCATCACTTAAGATGATCACGGATATGGAACGTATCGGAGATCAGACTGCGGATATTGCAGATATTGTGATTGCAACGAAATCAACAGAGGAAAAGAGTCTGAAGGATATTAACCGGATGGCAGAGTCGACAGTAAAGATGGTAAGAGACAGTGTATCTGCCTATGTACAGAAAGATCTGGAGCTTGCGAGAAGAGTCATGGCAGCAGATGATGAGGTAGATGATCTTTTTGATCTGGTAAAAGGAGATCTGGTAAAATTTATTTCTGATCACAAAGGAAATGCCGGAGATGAGGCAATCGACCTGATCATGATCGCAAAATATCTGGAGAGGATCGGAGATCATGCAACAAATATTGCAGAGTGGGTTGAATTTTCAATTACAGGTATTCATGCAGGCGGAACTGCAATCTAAAAGAGATTAAAGGAGAACGAGAATGATTTTTTGTGTGGAGGATGAAGCGAATATCCGGGAATTAGTAGTATATACACTTGAAACTACGGGATTTGAGGCCCGTGGATTTGAAGAAGGCACATCATTCTTTGAAGCTCTGGCAGAGGAACTGCCAGAGCTGATTTTGCTTGATATCATGCTCCCGGGAGAAGATGGAATGGAGATCCTGAAGAAGCTGAAGACTTCCGGGAGAACCAAAGATATTCCGGTCATCATGGTTACGGCAAAGGGTGCAGAATATGACAAGGTCATGGGACTGGATGCGGGAGCAGATGATTATGTGACCAAACCATTTGGAATGATGGAACTGGTATCCAGAATCCGTGCAGTACTCAGACGGACATCGAAAAAAGAAGAGGATGATACCTATGTGCTGGGTGAGATCCGCATGGACCGTAAAAAGCATGAAGTAACGGTAGCGGGAGAACCGGTAGCATTAACATTGAAAGAATATGAGCTGTTGAGAAAACTTATGGAGAATCAGAATATTGTTCTGACAAGAGATAAATTACTGGAAGAAATCTGGGGATATGATTTTGACGGTGAGACCAGAACGGTAGATGTCCATGTAAGAACCCTGCGCCAGAAGCTGGGACAGGCAGGAGAATATATTGAGACTGTCCGTGGAGTTGGATACCGTATAGGAGAGATCGATGCGAAATAGAATCCAGAAAAGTATGATTTTTGTGGTTACGATGTCACTTCTGATCTCATATATTCTGGTTACTCTGGTTATTTACCGGCAGGCGTTGGATATCCGGCGCAGTGAACTGGTTCAGGAGGCAGAATATATCCGGGCGGCAATAGATATATCCGGAGAAGAATATTTTGGTACCATGGATAAGGTCAGCAAGAATACCCGGGTAACATGGATCGATAAAGACGGAAAAGTACTTTATGATACCGGAGATGATCAGGAAACGCTGGCAAACCACAAATCAAGAAAAGAATTCAAAGAGGCATTGGCAAATGGCAGTGGACAGGATATCCGTATGTCAGACAGCAAAGGACAGGAGATGTACTATTATGCGCTGAAGATGGATGATAGCTCTGTCCTGCGTGTGTCAAAAGGCATGGATACGGTCTGGAATACAGCATTCATGATCTTACCGTATATGATTGCGATCGGGGTCATGATGGCATGTGTTGCGTGGTTTATGACAAGGCATCAGGTGAAAAGACTGATTGCACCGATTAACAATCTGGATCTGGAAGAACCACTGGAAAATGATGTATATGAAGAGTTACATCCGCTGCTTGAAAGAATTGACAGGCAGAATAAAGAAAAAGCAGCAATTGAACAGATGAGGAGAGAATTCTCTGCAAATGTTTCTCATGAGCTGAAGACGCCTCTGACCTCAATTTCGGGATATGCAGAAATTATGATGAACGGTCTTGTAAAATCGGAAGATATGCAGGGATTCAGTGAACGGATCTATAAAGAGGCAAGCAGGATGATCACTCTGGTCGGTGATATTATCAAGCTGTCAAAGCTGGATGAGGGCAGTGTGGAGCTTGAAAAAGAGAATGTGGATCTGTATCAGATGACAAGGGAGATCGTGAGCCGTCTGGCGCTTCAGGCAGAAAAACGCAGAATACAGGTTGAAGTGGTAGGAGAACATGTGGAATGTTTTGGAATCCGTCAGATCCTGGATGAGATGATCTACAACATCTGTGAAAATGCCATCAAATACAATAAAGAAAATGGAAAAGTAAATATCTGGGTTGGAAATACACTGAACGGGAAAAAGGTCATTGTCCAGGATACCGGGATCGGAATCCCAAAAGAGCATCAGGACCGTATTTTTGAGCGCTTTTACCGGGTGGATAAGAGCCATTCCAGAGAGACCGGCGGAACAGGTCTGGGCCTTTCGATTGTAAAGCATGGAGCACTTTTGCATAATGCAGAAATCCATGTGGAAAGTGAAGAAGGAAAAGGAACAAAAATGGAGCTTATTTTTCATTGTTAAAAAACTGTTTACAAGTGGGAAAATAAAGGTATAATGTATAGAAAAAAGCTATGAGATATTATAGCTTTTTTCTATTTTATATCAAAAACAGAATCATGTATAATAAAAAGTAATATGACTAAAATTAAAAAATGGTTGAATTCGGTACGGAAGAGTGCCGGATACAATCTGTGTAGAGATTCACATGGAAAATGAGAGGCAACTATGGAAGAACAGAAACAGAGTACGAGCAGCAATTATTTTAAAGGATTATCCAGAAGGGATTATATCCAGAAAGCACATGAGATCATTCAGCAAGAAGGGATTCAGGCAGTATCTATCCGCAGGATTGCTAAGGAGATGGGGTGCTCATCAGCAAGTCTGTACAGGTACTTTGATAATGTGTCTGAACTTTTATACTATGCAGAACTCAGAATTTTAACCGGTTACATTGACAGGCTGAATGAGGCTGAAAAATCCTGGAAGAATATGTGGCAGGTATATGTAGGGGTGTGGGATTGTTATGCAACGGAGGCATTTCATAATCCGGAAGCATATAATCTGTTATTTTTTGAGTATAACAATGTAAAGCTCAAAGAAGCAATGCGGGAATATTATGAAATGTTTCCGGAGGACATTGTAAATGTTAACCGTTTTTTCTACAATATGCTTCAGACACCAAGCTTTCTTGCTCGTGATTTTGAGATGTGCAAGCGGTGTATCAATGTCGGTGGTATTACATATGACAATGCAGTAAAATTAAACCGGATGGTGTGCATGCTCTTTGAAGGCTATTTCAAGGATGTATATGAAAACGGGATTGAGGAAGAGCAGATTACGGAACGTGTAAAACTGATGGTAGATGATGTGGATACGATCGTTATGGCTCTTGCCAACAATCTGAAAGGCTATAAAGGATACCGTAAATAGGGGAAAAACGTCGGTTTTTGGTTATTTTTAAATACAATCCTTGTTAAAAATTTAATTAGATTGCAATCCAAAAAAAACGTGGTAAAGTATATGTGAAAGTATCGAACACACGAAATAAGGAGGCAATATAATGGACAATATGAAAGGCTTCGGCATGATGATTCATGCTCTGAAAGAGAACCCAAAAACTATCGTTTTTACAGAAGGAACAGATGAAAGAATTCTTGAGGCAGCTTCCCGTCTTTTAGCAGGAAACTTCCTTACACCAATTCTTGTTGGAAATAAAGAAGCAGTATTAGAAGCATCAGAAAAATATGGATACAACATTCGTGGCGGAGAGATCATCGATCCGGACAACTATGACAGATTCGATGAGATGGTAGAACTGTTCTGCGAACTTCGTAAAAGCAAAGGGGTTACACCGGAGCAGGCAGCAAAGACACTTAAGAGCAGCAACTTTTTTGGAACTATGCTGGTTAAGATGGGCGTTGCAGACGCACTTCTTGGAGGAGCTACTTACTCTACAGCAGACACCGTACGTCCGGCACTTCAGCTGATCAAGACCAAACCGGGATCAAGCTGTGTATCTTCCTGCTTCATTCTGGTTCGTCCGTCAGCTACAGGTGAGAACGAAGTTCTTGCTATGGGTGACTGCGCGATCAACCTCAAACCAACAGAGGATCAGCTTGCAGAAATCGCATGGGAAGTAGCAGAATGTGGTAAACATTTTGGTATCGATCCAAAAGTTGCATTCCTGAGCTATTCTACACTTGGTTCTGGAAAAGGAGAAGATGTAGATAAGATGCGCAATGCAGCAGCAAAAGCAAAAGAACTGTATCCTTCACTTCCAATCGAAGGAGAGCTTCAGTTTGATGCAGCTGTATCTCCGCGTGTTGCAAGAACAAAATGCCCGAACAGTGAAGTAGCAGGTCAGGCAAATACATTTATCTTCCCGGATATCAACGCAGGTAACATCGGATACAAGATCGCACAGAGACTTGGTAACTTTGATGCATACGGACCGATCCTTCTTGGCCTTAATGCACCGATCAATGACCTGTCCCGTGGATGCAATGCAGAAGAGGTTTATTCTATGGCAATCATCACAGCAGCACTCGTAGAAGACTAAGAGTATTGACAAATATTCAGACGAAAATTATAATATAACAAACAAGGGCGTTTTCAAAAGGGATTGAGAACGCCCTTTTTGTGTATACGATGAGCCAAGTGCAGATTTGTGCTTGCACAAGAATCTGCATTTGGCGAATGTACATCACCTGGCTGTTAAGCGAGATGGTGCGCAAAGTATACGAATCGAGTAGGAGTCAGCCTGCTCGATTATCATCAGTCTTTAACATGAGACTTTTTGATATTTTATTTATGAGTAGTAAAAACAGGAGGATTTGTATGAGTATGAAAAATTATACGAGAGAAGATATCCTGAATCTTGTCGAGGAAGAAGACGTAGGATTTATCAGGCTGCAGTTCACCGATATTTTCGGAACAATGAAGAATGTAGCGATTACAGTAAGCCAGCTTAAGAGAGCACTGGATAACAAATGCATGTTTGACGGATCTTCGATAGAAGGATTTGCCAGAATCGAAGAATCGGATATGTATCTGCACCCGGATCTGAATACATTTGAAATTTTCCCGTGGCGGCCGCAGCAGGGAAAGGTTGCAAGATTTATCTGCGATATTTACAGACCGGATGGAACAGCTTACGAAAGCGATCCGAGACATGTTCTTAAGAAGGTACTTTCCGAGACAAAAGAGATGGGATATGACTTTAACGTAGGACCGGAATGCGAATTTTTCCTGTTTGAAACGGATGATGCGGGAAATCCGACGACGATTTCCAATGAACGTGCAGGATATTTTGATCTGGGACCTTTGGACCAGGGAGAGAATGCAAGACGTGATATCGTTCTTACAATGGAAGATATGGGGTACGGTGTGGAGGCATCTCATCACGAGATGGCACCGGCACAGCATGAGATCGACCTGGAATATACAGAGGCGCTGGATGCAGCGGACAATATCATGACATTTAAGCTTGTTACCAAAACAATCGCAAAAAGACACGGGCTTCATGCTACATTCATGCCAAAGCCAAAGGATGGTATCCATGGCTCAGGAATGCATCTGAATATGTCTCTGTCAAGAGATGGAAAGAATGTTTTTGCAGATGAAAAAGATCCGAATGGTCTGAGCCAGGAGGCATATTATTTTATCGGCGGACTTATGAAACATATCAAAGCGATCAGCTTTATCACAAATCCGATCGTGAATTCCTATAAGAGACTGGTTCCCGGATATGAGGCACCGGTATATATTGCCTGGTCAGCGAATAACCGGACTCCTCTGATCCGTATTCCACGGGTGTCAGGGAAAAGCACAAGAGTCGAACTCAGAAGTCCGGATGGGGCAGCAAATCCATATCTGGCACTTGCCGTATGTCTGGCTGCCGGAATGGAAGGAATTAAAAACAAGATCCTGCCGCCGGAGAGTGTGGATGAGAATATTTACGAAATGACAGATGTGGTGAAAAATGCACTTGGAATTGAGGAGCTTCCGGCAAGCCTGAGAGAAGCAATCACAGAATTCCAGAAAGATCAGTTTATGCAGGAAGTATTAGGAGAAGAACTGTCACAGAAGCTGATCGAGTCAAAGCGCGCAGAATACAGAGAATACCGCACTCAGGTTACAGAATGGGAAATTAATGAGTACTTACAGAAATTCTAAAGAAACTTTCCAATTCTAAAGGCAGGAGGCTGGTATTATGAGCAGTATTATTGTTGTATTTCCAAAAAAGGAGATTGCAACCAATATTCGCAATATACTGGTACGAAATGGATTTGATGTGATCGGTGTGGGGGTAACCGGAGCGCAGGCGGTTCAATTGGCAGATAATCTGGATGATGGAATTGTAGTTTGTGGTTATAAAATGACAGATATGTTATATAATGAACTGAGAGATTATCTGCCGGGTACGATTGAGATGCTTCTGATCGCATCGCCGGAAAAATGCAGTGACAGGACGCCGGGAGTGATCAGCCTGTCGATGCCGTTTAAGGTCTTTGATCTGATGAATACGATCGAGATGATGGCACAATCGATCAGCAGGCGGAGAAAGAAAAGAAGAGCAGAGCTTAAGAACCGGAATCCGGAGCAGCAGGCACTTGTAAAAGAGGCAAAGAGTCTTCTGATGGAACGTAATAATATGACGGAGGAAGAAGCGCATCGCTATCTGCAGAAATGTAGTATGGAGAGCGGTGTCAATATGGTGGAGACAGCTCAGATGGTACTTAGTATTATGGCGGAATAAAGGAGATTGAAGAGGCAGGATATATGATCTTTACAAAAATGCATGGTCTTGGAAATGATTATGTGTGTATAAACTGCTTCAGAGAAAGGGTGGAAGATCCACCTGGATTTGCAAGAGCACTTTGTGACAGGCATTACGGGATCGGAGCGGATGGTCTGATTCTGATATGTCCGTCAAAGGTGTCTGATTTTAAAATGGAGATATACAATTCGGATGGATCTGTTGCCGGAATGTGCGGCAATGGCATCCGATGCCTGGGAAAATATGTATATGATTACGGACTTACCGGAAAGGAAACACTCAGTATCGAGACGAAATCCGGAATTCGTAACATGCACCTTCAGATTCATGGTGGGAAAGCCTGCGGTGCTATGGTTGATATGGGTGTTCCAAGACTGAACGCACACAGCATTCCGATCCTGAGTGAAAAGGATCTGGTGATCAATGATCCGATTGAGGTACAGGAGAAGAACTACCGCATGACCGGGATTTCGATGGGAAATCCGCATGCGGTAATCTTTTCAGAAGAGATAAACGGGATTCCTCTGGAGGAGACAGGAAGGAAGTTGGAATTTCATCCGAGATTTCCGGAGAGGGCGAATATCGAGTTCTGTCATGTGACTGCGAGGGACCGGATGGAGGTTCGTGTGTGGGAGCGGGGGGTTGGTGAAACGCTTGCCTGCGGAACCGGAGCATGTGCAGCAGTTGTGGCTTCTGTGCTGAATGACTTGACAGATGAGGGAGTAATCGTTAAATTATTAGGTGGAGAGTTATCTGTCAGATGGGACCGTAAGGTAAATCATGTGTTTTTGGAGGGACCTGCGGTTAAAGTATTTGATGGTGTACTATAAAGACCAAATCACAAAGGAGACGACATATGTACAGTGTAAATGAAAACTACTTAAAGTTACCGGGAAGCTATCTGTTTTCCAATATTGCCAAAAAAGTTGCAGCGTTCTCGGCAGCGAATCCGGATGCACCGATCATCCGTCTTGGAATCGGTGATGTCACACAGCCGATTGCACCTGCAATCATCGAAGCGCTTCACAGTGCAGTTGATGAGATGGCACACGCAGAGACATTCCACGGATATGCACCGGATCTTGGATATGAATTCTTAAGAAGCGCGATCGCAAAGAATGATTTCCAGGCAAGAGGATGCGATATTGCAGCAGATGAGATCTTTATCTCAGACGGAGCAAAGAGTGATTCTGGAAATATCCAGGAGATTTTTGGACCTGACTGCAGAATCGCAGTAGGAGATCCGGTATATCCTGTATATGTAGATACAAACGTAATGGCAGGACGTACCGGAATATACGATCCAAAGACAGAAACATGGAGCAATGTAATCTACATGCCTTGTACAGCAGAAAATGGATTTGTACCGGAACTGCCAAAAGAAGTACCGGATATGATCTATTTATGTTTCCCGAACAACCCGACCGGAGCGGCTATCACAAAAGATGAACTCCAGAAATGGGTAGATTATGCAAATAAAAACGGGGCAGTGATCATTTATGATGCTGCATATGAAGCATATATCACAGAAGAAGATGTACCACACAGTATTTTTGAATGTGAAGGAGCAAGAACCTGTGCGATTGAACTTAGAAGTTTTTCTAAGAATGCCGGATTTACAGGAGTACGTCTTGGCGCAACAATCATTCCGAAAGATCTTAAGTGCGGAGATGTGATGCTTCATTCACTGTGGGCAAGACGTCACGGAACAAAATACAATGGAGCACCTTATATCGTGCAGAAAGCCGGAGCTGCTGTTTATACAGAGGCCGGAAAAGCACAGATCAAAGAGCAGATCGCATATTATCAGAAGAATGCAAAAACGATTTATGAAGGTCTGAAGAATGCCGGATACACGGTATCCGGAGCAGTGAACTCACCATATGTATGGTTAAAGACACCGGATAACATGACTTCATGGGAATTCTTTGATTTCCTTCTTGAAAAAGCAAATGTAGTCGGAACTCCGGGATCGGGATTTGGACCGAGCGGGGAAGGATACTTCCGTCTGACAGCATTTGGAAGTTACGAGAATACGCTGGAAGCAATCAAGAGAATTGAGAATATTTAATTGAAAAAAATTTGGCTGCAGGGACGGGCGTCGGATCACGGTGTGGATTTGGCGGTGGACTCTGGCGTGAACAGCCTGTAACATGAAAAGAAAGAGAAAAGTGTGATACCAGACTCATTCGACGGAAAATCTGATGATTTTCCATCTCAGGAGTCTTCGGAGTTTCGTACTTGTGGTACGAAATCCGATCACACTTTTCTCTTTTTTTCATTAACAGGCTGTAACACGCCGCCATATACCGCCAAATCCACACCGTGATCCGACGCCCTGGGCGCTGCAGACAATTTAAAACGATACCTGGCTTTAAGCTTTATTCAACCGTTATGTGTGTCTATACCAAAACAAAATCACTCATAACATATAAACCAGAACAAAAGTAAATATAATAAGAATGGATTTCAATTCTGAACAAACAATCCTTCCATCCACAGCGAGGCGCATCCACGATGCGCCAATGCGGAAGCTTTGAATAACGTAAGGGCTGAGCGGGGACGAGGTGACGGTTTCACGCCATTCGTAAGAGCCGTGCAGTCTGTTAATTTAATTGGGACGGAAATTGTGACCGGATTTCGTACTACAAGTACGGAATCTGAGGACTGCCTGAGATGGAAAATCATTAGATTTTCCGTCGAATCAGTCCGGTGTCGCAACTTCCGTCCCAATTAAATTTTACAGAATGCAGGCGATGAAGACCGGCGTGAAACTGCCACCTCGTCCCCGCTTAGCCCGAAGGTCTATTCCAAACTTCCACTCACCGGGATGAGACTCCGCTCCAGTACGCCCTTCAGGTGAGCGATTGCGGTTCCATAGTTCGTAATCGGCACTCCCTGGTCTTCGGCACATTTGAGGCGGTACTGCATTTCGCGTTCGTTCAGGGTGCAGCCGCCGCAGTGAATGATGAGTTTATATGGTGACAGATCTACCGGGAATTCGGTTCCACTGGTGAAGACAAAGTCCAGATTTTTATCGCCTGTGTGCTGGCGGATCCAGCGGGGAAGCTTCACTGTTCCGATGTCATCGCATTGTCTGTGGTGGGTGCAGCCTTCGCAGACGAGAATCCTGTCGCCATCTTCCAGCTTGTCCAGCATCTGTGCTCCTTCAACCTGAAGTTTCAGATTTCCTTTGTATCTGGAAAGAAGGATCGAGAAAGAAGTCAGAGGAATCTCTTCCGGTGTATCGGCAGATACTTTGGCAAAAGCCTGGCTGTCTGTGATGACAAGGCGTGGCTTTTTGCCGAGGGATGCGAGGGTTTCTTTCAGTTCTGTGTCACGGGTTACAATAGAGATTGCACCGGCTTCCAGTACATCGCGGATGGTCTGCTGCTGCGGAAGAATCAGACGTCCTTTCGGGGCGGCAGAGTCGATCGGGACGACCAGAACGACAAAATCATTCGGACTTAAAAGATCGCGGACAAGATACTTGTCCTGTTCGTCTTCTGACACCTGTCTTGCAATCAGCTCTTTTAATTCATGGATATGATATCCAGTTACGGTGCTGACATCGATACTGTTGGAAGCATCTAAATGAAAAGAAGTATCCGGTAGCGTATCCGGGTTCGGACAGACTGTGCCATTTTCAGCAGAAGAGCAGAGATCGGATTTATTATTTACCACAACGTAAGGGATTTTCTTATCCTGTATTTTCTTTAAAATGGATAAATCCTCTGGTGTCATGCCAAGAGAGGCATCGATCACCAGAACGGCGATATCCGTTTTATTTAAAATCTGGTAAGCTTTTTTGACACGAAGCTGTCCAAGTTCTCCAGTGTCGTCAAGTCCCGGAGTGTCAATGATCACGACAGGACCGAGTGGGAGAAGCTCCATTGCCTTTGGAACCGGGTCGGTTGTTGTTCCGAGAACATCAGATACAATGGCAAGATTCTGTCCGGTAATAGCGTTGATAATACTGGATTTGCCGGCATTTCTGCGACCGAAGATACCGATATGTACGCGGTCAGCAGAAGGGGTGCTGTTAAGACTCATAGTTTTGTAATCTCCTTTTTTGTATTCTTTTTGCGCAGGAATTCCTTTGCAGTCAGTTTGGATCTGGAAAAGTACTTCATTTTTGATGAAGGAATGTGCCTTGACATATTCTTTTTCCAGATCATGAATATGGAAATAGTGTATCACATATACTGTAGAAAATCAATTTTGTGAAAATTTACTTAAAAGAGATATATAAAACTGGCAATTTTGGATAAAAGTTTCATTGACTAAAGTGTGAAAGTACGGTAGAATAATCACAAGTTCATAAAGAACCGAACAGACAAGGATGTCGCATCAGATGCGGCATCCTTTTTGTATTTCAGAAAAGAAAGTAATCAGAAGTGCAAAGTAATTTCTCGAACAATCCCGGGAACGAGAGAGTGTCTGCGGACGGAAATGCAAGGGCGCATTACAAAAGAATTTGTGATGCGCCCTTACGTTTTCACTACACAGTTAAGGAGGATTATTATTATGAAAAAAAGATTAATAGCAGTTTTAATGTGTGCAGCAATGGTAACAGTCCTTGGAGCAGGATGTGGAAGTAAAAAAGAAGATACAAAGGAAACCTCTGATACAAAGAAAGAATATACAGAAGACGAGCTGAAGGACAGCATGAAAGGTGTCAAACTGAAAGTCGGAACAACCGGACTTTTCGGGCCATTTACATACTATGATGAGGACGGAAAGACGCTGATCGGATATGATGTTGATCTGTTAAATGATCTGCAGGAGCTTCTGGGATTCGAAATCGATGGTGGTCTCCAGGCAATGGATTATTCGGCACTTACTACTTCACTTGCTGAAAACAAACTGGACATCGGAGCAGCAGCACTTTGTGCAACAGATGAAAGAAAAGAAGTTATGGACTTCAGTGATATCTATTGTGATTCCGGTCAGGTTGTTATGGTAAATAAAAACGACGATAAAGGAATTAAGAGTGTTGATGATCTGAAGGATAAAAAAATAGCTGTTGAAAAGGGAACCGCATCTCATACTTATGCAAGCAAGAATCTTACAAGTGCAACACTTGAAGTACATGACACGATCACAACTGCATATGAATCTTTGGAGCAGGGAAAAGTAGATGCTGTTATTCAGGATGGACCTGGAGCATATTTCTATATTAAGACAACACCGGAAAGCAACTTGGAGGTAGTCGGGGATGAGTTTAATCAGGGCCAGGCACCGTATTGCGTAGCAATTTCTAAAGAATGCAAATATTATGATAAAATCAATGCAGCTGTAAAGGTACTGATTGATAATGGAACAACTGATGAACTTTACGCTAAATGGTGTGAATAAGCAGAAACAGACAGCAACAAAAAACAGCAGATAGGATGAGATAGTATATGGATATGAAATTTTTGGATGTTTTACTCCCGATGATGTTTGACGGGTTAAAACTTACGATTTTAATTGCTGTTGTCGGTATCGCAATTGGCTTCCTGATCGGAAGCCTGTGCGGATACCTGCTTCAGTCAAAATATAAAATAGGAAAAGCGATTGCAGAGGTTTACATCTGGATCATCAGGGCAACCCCACTTATGGTGCAGGCTTTATACGGATATTTTGTAATTCCGAAGCTTTTGGGTGTCGATATTGGAAGCACTGCAGTGGGAATTGGCGTTATCGCATTGAATTCCGGTGCATTTATTTCAGAAATTGTAAAGGGTGCATTGATGAGCATTGATCCGGGACAGAAAGAAGCAGGTGCATCACTTGGACTTACAAGCACGCAGACGATGATCCATCTGGTTATCCCGCCGGCATTTAAAGCGGCACTTCCGGCATTATTTAACCAGTTTATCATTTCTGTTAAGGATACCGCACTTTTATCTGCGATTGCGGTTAATGAGATCACGCATCAGGCACAGGCGTATGCAGCGTTGAGCTTTAAGGCAATTCCTACATACACAGCACTGGCTGCGTTTTATCTGGTGATACTTTCGGTACTGATAATTGTCCAGAAACAGATAGAAAGGAAAATGAGGTGATTGGTATGATTAAAGTAAAGCATTTGTCGAAGAAATTTGGGAACCTGGAGGTATTAAAGGATATCAATCTTGATATCAATGAAGGCGAAGTGGTCTGCATCATCGGCCCTTCCGGATCGGGAAAAAGTACATTTTTAAGATGTATCAATCAGCTTGAAAGACCGACAGGCGGGACTGTACAGTATGAGGGAAAAAATCTTCTTGATAAGAATTGTGACATTCGCAAATTCCGTGAGGAAGTCGGAATGGTTTTTCAGAAATTCAATCTGTTTCCGCTTAAGACAGTTGCGCAGAATGTTATGATGGCACCAATCCTTACCAAACACATGAATAAGGAAGAAGCGCATGCAAAAGCACTGGAACTTCTGGATAAGGTAGGATTAAAGGATAAAGCGGATGTATATCCGAGTACACTTTCAGGTGGACAGCAGCAGAGAGTTGCGATCGCAAGAGCACTGGCGATGGAACCGAAAGCGTTGTTGTTTGATGAGCCGACATCTGCGCTGGATCCGGAGCTGGTAGGAGATGTTCTTGATGTTATGAAATCTCTTGCGAAAGAAGGAATGACGATGATCGTTGTAACACATGAAATGGGCTTTGCACGTGATGTGGCAGACAGGGTCATCTTTATGGCAGACGGATATGTTGTTGAAGAAGGCAGACCGGATGCAATTTTTACAGCACCAAGAGAGAGAAGAACACAGACATTCTTATCCCGTGTTCTTCCGGCAACTGCATAAAATAAGACGTTTTGTAAAAATTATTGATATACTACTCATAAAGGGGCAGGTGAGAGCCTGCCCCGGTGTAAAAAAGATCAAGAAAATGAGTAAAATACTTCCATTGACTTTCCTATATCCGATTGTTAAAATGAGAAGAAAGCTAAAGAAGGAACCTTCGCCACACGGCGGAGGTGTTTTTGGCTTATAGGATCTATATTATTAAAAAGCTGGGAACGGTGTGTACGGAGGTACCACCGCAAAAGGAGAGTAGAAGAGATGGAAAAGAAGAGAAGTAATTTTACCGGTTCGATCGGATTCGTGCTGGCGGCTGCAGGAAGTGCAGTCGGACTGGGGAACATCTGGAGATTCCCGTATCTGGCAGCAAAAGGTGGAGGAGGAGTGTTTATCCTGTGCTATGTGGTACTGGCACTTACCTTTGGGTTTACGCTGCTGACAACAGAGATCGCGATCGGACGTAAGACAGGACAGAGTCCGCTTACTGCATATGAGCAGATGCATAAAGGATGGGGAGGAATCGGTGTGCTTGCATGTGCAGTACCGGTTATCATTCTTCCGTATTATTGCTCGATTGGTGGATGGGTACTCAAATATTTGTCGGTATTTCTTACAGGTCATGGGGCGCAGGCTGCAGAAGACGGATATTTTACAGGTTATATTACACAGGTCGGACAGCCGATCATATGGATGCTGATCTATGTGCTTATTACGGCAACGGTTGTCTATAAAGGAGTAAATAAAGGAATTGAAAAATACAGTAAGATTCTGATGCCGATCCTGTTTGTACTGATCGCCGGGATTTCTGTATTTTCCCTTACCCTGAAACATACAAACGCAGATGGAGTGACGAGAACCGGTATGCAGGGACTGGCGATTTACCTGATCCCGGATTTTACAGGGATGACGATTAAAAGTTTCCTTTCGGTTGTGATGGATGCAATGGGACAGCTTTTCTTTTCAATCAGTGTGGCGATGGGAATTATGGTTACTTACGGATCCTATGCGAAGAAAGAGACCAATCTGATGAAGTCGATCAACCAGATTGAGTTTTTTGATACGCTTGTAGCGCTTCTGGCAGGACTTATGATCATTCCGGCTGTTTATACTTTTATGGGAACTGAAGGAATGTCTGCAGGACCTGGACTGATGTTTGTATCTCTGCCAAAAGTATTTAAAGCAATGGGGTCAGCAGGAGTGTTGGTAGGAACTGTATTCTTTCTGATGGTATCTTTTGCGGCAGTTACTTCTTCTGTATCTGTTATGGAGGCAATCGTATCAAGCATGATGGATAAATTCCATGTATCCAGAAAAAAAGGAACGATCCTGACTACTTTGTATGGAATGATCGTTGGTGTGATCGTATGTCTTGGATACAACAAGCTTTATTTCGAATTTAAACTTCCGAACGGTACGGTAGCGCAGATTCTGGACGTGATGGATTATATCAGCAATAACTGCCTGATGCCGATGGTGGCATTGCTTACCTGTATTCTGATCGGATGGGTTGTAAAACCCAAAGCGATCATCGATGAAGTGACACTTGGCGGTTACAGGTTTGGAAGAGAAAAACTTTATATTGCAATGATCAAGGTAATTGCGCCATTGATGCTTCTGGTTCTTTTAGCCCAGTCCGTAGGATTATAAAAAGAAAATTTTAGAAAAGGCTTGACATTTAGTGAAAAATAAATTATTGTAAATTATAGATTTTGGTGTGTAACTGTACGGCAGGCATTAACCATACATAGATATTATTTTGATATTTGTGTGGGGTTAGTGCCTTTTTTTGTGTCAAAAATTCGGACAAAAGGCTTCCACGAAAGAAAATAATATCATTGGCATAAGCCAGGTAATTAAAATTTCTTGAGGAAAAGGAGTACATGCAATGAAAGACAAAATTTTTGGTGTATTGCAGCGAGTTGGAAGATCCTTCATGCTTCCAATCGCAATTCTTCCGGTAGCGGGTCTGCTGCTGGGATTCGGTAGCTCGTTTACCAATGCTACCACAATCCAGACTTATGGTCTGGAGAAAATTTTAGGAGACGGAACCATCCTGAATTCGTTACTCATTATCATGAACAAAGTAGGAAGTGCTGTATTTGACAACCTGCCACTGATTTTCGCGGTTGGGGTTGCGATCGGTATGGCAAAGAAAGAAAAAGAAGTAGCGGCACTTTCTGCATTGATTGCATTCTTTGTTATGAATGTTGCGATCAATGCGATGCTTGTGATCACAGGCGAGATTACCGCAGATGGAACGATCGCATCGAATGTACTGGAAGGAACCATCACTTCTGTTTGCGGAATCCAGTCCTTACAGATGGGTGTGTTTGGTGGTATTATTGTAGGACTTGGTGTTGCTGCTCTGCATAACCGTTTTCACAAAATCGTTCTTCCAAATGCGTTATCGTTCTTCGGAGGATCCAGATTTGTTCCAATCATTTCTACACTGGTGTACATGTTCGTTGGAATTGGAATGTATTTTGCCTGGCCGGTTGTACAGAATGGAATTTATGCACTTGGCGGACTGGTAACCGGAAGCGGATATCTGGGAACCCTGATTTTTGGTATTATTAAGAGAGCTTTGATTCCGTTCGGACTTCACCATGTATTTTATATGCCATTCTGGCAGACAGCAGTCGGTGGAACAATGGAAGTTGCGGGACAGATGGTACAGGGAGGACAGAACATCTTCTTTGCACAGCTTGCTGATTCTGCAAATATTGCACATTTCAGCGCAGATGCAACCAGATATTTCTCCGGTGAATTTATCTTTATGATCTTCGGACTTCCGGGAGCGGCACTTGCAATGTACCGCTGTGCAAAACCGGAAAAGAAAAAACAGGCAGGAGGACTTCTTCTTTCAGCAACACTTGCCTGCATGATGACAGGTATTACAGAACCACTGGAATTCTCATTCCTTTTTGTTGCACCGGCACTTTTTGCTGTACAGGTAGTACTTGCAGGTTCTGCTTACATGATCGCACATATCCTGAATATAGCAGTAGGGCTTACCTTCTCCGGTGGTTTTCTGGATCTGTTTCTCTTCGGTATCCTGCAGGGAAATGCAAAGACAAGCTGGCTTCGGATCATTCCGGTCGGAATTATTTATTTCTTCCTGTATTACTTTATTTTCAGCTTCCTGATCAAGAAGTTTGACTTCAAGACACCGGGACGTGAAGATGATGATACAGAGACAAAATTATATACAAAGGCAGATGTAAATGCCAGAAAAGAAGCAGGAAAAGAAAAAGCAGGAAATACAGGGGCCGCAGATCCGGTAAGTGAGGCAATCACACAGGGACTTGGCGGAAAGAAAAATATCAGTGATGTGGATTGCTGTGCAACGAGACTTCGTATCACAGTCCATGACGCAGCCCGCGTAAATGATGAGATCATCAAGACAACAGGTTCCAGAGGAATTGTGAAAAAGGGACAGGGTGTCCAGATCATTTATGGTCCTCAGGTAACTGTGATTAAGTCTAAACTGGAAGATTATCTGGAAACAGCTCCGGATGAATATTATGAGAGCGCTGCCGTGTCAGAAGAGAATTCAGCCGAAGAAAATACAGATACTGTAAATGTAAATAATGAAACACAGGAAAAAGTGGTAAATACAATTGTTGTATCCAGCCCGATCACCGGTATGGCAGGCGATATTACAACCTGTCCGGACGAAGGATTTGCAGGAAAAATGATGGGTGACGGAGCCATTGTTACACCGGAAGATGCTGTGATATGCGCACCGGAAGATGGAGAAGTGCTTTTTGTATTTGAAACAAAGCATGCACTTGGGTTCCAGACAGAAAGCGGACTTGGTATGCTGCTTCACATCGGTATTGATACCGTATCTCTGAACGGTGAAGGATTTGAAGTATTTGTAGAAAATGGTCAGAAAGTGAAAAAAGGCGATCCGCTTATGAAGATCGATATTCCATTCCTGGCTTCACATGCACCGTCTCTTTGTTCACCGGTACTTTGTACAGAACTGGAAGAGAATCAGAGAGTACGTCTCCTTGCGACGGGAGAAGTTAAAGCCGGCGATCCATTATTTGCCGTAGATACAGTAGAATAGAACAGCAAAAGCTGTTTTAATAATGGCGGCGCTTTGAAAAGCAAGGTACTGTCAAAAGATAAACTAAAATGAAAAAAGAAGAGGAGAATTTATCATGAAAGAATTTAAGTATGTAGTAACAGATGCACAGGGAATCCACGCAAGAC
>NZ_JAAIMM010000028.1 GCF_013300725.1 Allocoprococcus comes | reverse complement strand
TAGTATACAGGTAAATCCACGTTGCTACAAATGTGAGGTCACTTCATATTATCTATTGTAAAAGTATAAGAAACAGGATGGTTTATTTGATCATCCGACTGATAAACCACTTTATAAGTGTCACTCCAGGGAGTAACTGTTTTTAAAATTCTATATTCATATCCAAAATCTGAAAGTGCATGGATCGAGTCTGAAAAAATGTCCGGAATACGCAGGATAACGATAGTAAATCCCCAGAAATACTCTTGATCATTTTTATCTTTCAGGTAGACTGGATTGCGGACGGCAATTCCATATCCGCCCTGTTTCAATTTGAAGGGACCTTGTGTAATGATTGTATGGTTGTCTCTAGCATAACAGGAAATCTTTCCACGGTCTTTATCATGGATCAGATCAATCTTACCTGCCTCATTTCCAGCAGCCGGATAAATATCGGTTACAACACCATTAGGAGCAAGTTGTATGCTTTCAATAGAATCAGATATAAGATTTCCGGCAATCGTTTCAAAATGATAGATGTCACCATCTTCACTTATTAAGATCTGCTTCAAAGCATCCGTAATCTCAATTCCAGCTGTAATTTCATTCTTTATGCGTTCACCATAGGTGACTACATTTAATTGTGCTGTTATGTGTCTCTGCTCTTTTTCATGGGTGTCTGTTTTGTATACAATTAAACTAACAAGGCATATGCCCAGTAAAAAACCGATAAGAGGCACAAGTGTTTTCTTTTTCACCTGGTTCACCTCATTTTATCCATGGGATTTTTTATAATGAAGCATTATATCACAAAAGTTGAAAGACAGAATAAGTTTTCCGAAAAAAACAACAAGTTTTTTACGTTAAAGCGATAATGCTTTTTCTTCTATGCAAAGAAATATGGGCGTAAAATAAAATTAGTTTTCAAATAAAAAATAATAAGTGAAATGGCAAATCAGACGAAAGTCTGAGACGCAAAGCTAAAGGGCCTGTTAAATGGCAGCAAGAAACCTTGGAGAAATGATGAAGGATTTGTCATCATGGGAATGAAGTATTTCCTTTTGAATGCAGATAGTTTAGAGTTCTGACATCTGTTATTAATGAAACAGATCAAAAACCCTGTTCTTTCATGAGTGAAAGTCTGTATACACGTCTGCCGGTTTCTTCATAATGCTGGTCCAGAAGAGCACAGGTTGCCTGGATATCGTTAATCCGGATGGCCTCCAACAGGCATTGGTGTGTCCATACTGCAGTGCCTCCGTTATGAGCGGTACTTGGATCCGGTGTGTTTGGTTCTAAGCATTTGACATTCTGAAGCGTTTCAGCATCTCCGCTTAACAGTCCAAAGCGATTGGCATTCTGAACCGAGAGGAACATGGCACCATTCAGTGGACTCAGCAACTCCCACATTTTGGTCAGTCGGTTAAGCTGGGCTGAGCGAATGATCTGCAGGTGGAATTTCTCATCTGCACGAACAGCCTTCATAGTATTACCTTCGAGAATAGCCTTTCGAAATTCTTCAATGCTGGCTTCCATTATCATGAGACTATAGTCACTGAGGAGGCAGTTGCTTTTCTGGATCGCCAGTTTTTCAAGGCTGCCGCGCAGAAAAAAGACTTCATAAGCGTCTTGTGGAGAAAGCAGTGCGACTGTACATCCTTTATTAGGACAGTAATCGACTAAACCTTCGACAGCAAGCTGTCGGAGCGCTTCGCGCACAGGACCTCGGCTGAGCCCGAATTTCCGGGCAATTTCAGCCTCTACCAGTTTTTCCTGAGGCTGAAGGATCCCATTGATGATCTGCTCCCGCAGAGATTCAAGAACAATTTCTGATGTAGTAGTATTTGATGTTTTTCGTTGTTTCTGCATATTTACCTCATAAATTTTCAGAATAAGTATCCGGTTTCAATAGGTGCGCTTGGTTCGTAGTAGAACATACCGCCAATTTTTCGCATGTTCCATTTCCTTACTAATTTAGTAGAAACGACTACACGGATGTCTTTTGTCCGTTAGCTAAAAACTTATTATAATTATAGTAGATTGTTAACTAAAACGAAAGCATTTTTTATGCTGTTAACATTAAGTTGAAATTGTTGACAATCATATTTGCCTGGACTATACTTGGGTTATCAAGCGTAGCTCAAAAATTCTGCATTGTCATAAAAAAAGTAAATCCTAAAGGGGAATAGGAGGCAACGCAGTAATTGATGGATGTCGGACTGTCTGGTTTCCGAATAGTCCGATTTTCAGCAGAGAAGAATAATTATAGTAGGAAGGAGAGAACTTATGAGACTTACAAATTTGACCTGGCCGAAAGCTCAAGAATATTTTGAAAAAAACGATATGGTACTTATTTCTATCGGAAGTATTGAGTGTCACGGCCGTCACATGCCACTAGGAACCGATACACTGATTCCGGAGCATTTGCTGGAGAAAATTGAGAAGAAGAGTGATGTTTTGATTGCTCCGACCATTCCATATGGTTCCTGCCAGTGTTTAGCTCCATATCCGGGTACAATTGATATTGACAATGAGGTACTCTATCAGTTTTGTCGCCAGATTTTTCTGAGTCTGTATCGTCACGGCGCAAGAAAATTCGTTTTTCTGAACGGACATGGCGGAAACATCAAGATGATTGAACGCCTTGGCATGGAATTCGAAGATAAGGGCTGTCTGGTGGCTATGCTTAACTGGTGGCTGATGGCATGGGATATGAACCCGGCGTGGAAAGGCGGCCACGGCGGTGGTGAGGAAACAGCTGCGATTCTTGGAATTGATCCGTCTTTAGTTGATAAGAGTGAGATAGGTGGTGAACTCCAGTTTAAGCACCTGTCTGATAATCTGAAGACAACCGGTTTCCGTTCTGTTGAGTTCAAGGGAGTTAACGTTGATATTATACGCAATACTCCGCATGTAACAGACAGCGGCTGGATCGGACCGGATCATCCGAGTACCGCTACAGAAGAGTGGGGCAAGGAGATGCTTGAGACCACAGCAAACTATATTGTTGATTTCATGGAAGAATTCAAGAACGTAAAACTTTCATAGAGAGGTGTCAGAATGGATAAAAAAACAACGCTGGAAATGATTGCAGCAATTTCAAATGCAAACGGTACATCCGGTTTCGAAGATGAAGTGGTTGCAGCGATTCGTCCTTACGCAGAAGGACTCGGAGAAATTACTGAAGATCGCATGCGCAACCTGTATATCCGCCGTAAAGAAAATAACGGCAAACGTCCGGTTGTTCAGCTTGACGCACATAGTGATGAGGTTGGGTTTATGGTGCAGGCTATCTGCCCAAACGGAACTCTCCGCATCATTCAGATCGGAGGTTGGGTTAACCACAATATTCCGGCTCATAAAGTCTTGGTTCGCAACCGGTTCGGAGAATATATTCCGGGGCTTACTGCCAGCAAGCCTCCGCATTTCATGACAGAGCAGGAGCGTAAAGCACCTCTGGATATGAAAGATATCACGGTAGATGTTGGCGCTGTTTCTAAAGAAGAGGCGGTTGAAAAGTTCGGCATTCGTATCGGTGAACCCGTAGTGCCGGATGTGACATTTACATATTCAGAAACCACAGATCTGATGGTTGGCAAGAGCTTTGACTGCCGTCTGGGATGTGCGGCAATTCTTAAGACTATGCATACCCTGGCTGGTCAGGAGCTGAATGTGGATATTGTTGGCGCTTGTGCAGCACAGGAAGAAGTTGGTGTACGCGGTGCCACCGTGACAGCACAGGTAATCAAGCCGGATATCGCAATTGTTTTTGAAGGCTGCCCGGCAGATGATACCTGCGTTGAGTCGTATATGGTTCAGACAGCTATCAAGCGAGGACCGATGCTGCGTCACATTGATGCCCGCATGATCACCAATCCGCATTATCAAAGATATGCACTGGATCTGGCAGAAAAGCTTGGTATTCCGGTTCAAGATGCAGTTCGTAGTGCCGGCTCAACCAATGGTGCAGCTATACATCTGACTGAAAAAGCAGTTCCGGTCATCGTTATCGGAGTTCCGGTCCGCTATGCACATACACATTACGGAATTTCAGCTTATAGCGACTTTGATAACGCTGTTAAGCTGGCATGCGAAATTCTTAAAAGACTTGACGAAGAGCAGGTTATGAGTTTTTAAATACAGTATGTAAAAGAAACAGAGCATTTTCGAAACATACTAACAGAGAATTGTATTGCTAAGCTTGAATGTTACCTGAATCATAAACAAAGCATTCGGAAAACTTCAGAGCTAATGGGGGGGCACTCTCGGTCAGTGTCATACCGTTTGCAAAAAATAGTAGAGCTGACGGGGATGGATTTTGAAAATATAGCAGAGATGCTATCCGTTCGAAATAGAATTGTAATATTAAGAATATTGTAATAATTGTAAAAAAACGAATCACGTAATGGATGTGGTTCGTTTTTTATATATTGGCTATAACTGGTACACTTCAAACAAAAATGGAAAAAGCATACAAAAACCATCACTTGCACAGGATATCATTCAGCTGTTTTTATTATAGCTCAGAATAGATGAATGAATCGCATTTGACAAGTGCATAATATATAGTATAATAAAAATGAAATATATAATTTCAAATATGTGAGGTAAAGCGTATGCTATATGACTATATATTAAAAAATTACGAAAAAGATGAGCCAATCTTTTTGTATGAGCTTCCAGGCGATTCCAGAGACTACATTCGTCAGGAAATGAAAAAGCTTGTAGATGACGGAAAATTAGAGCGTTTATTTAATGGTGTCTATTATTTATCGTATACAACGATTCTGGGGACTAAAGGGAAGATGTCGATAGACAAATATGTGGATAAAAAATTTATTAAATCCAATGGCAGAGTGACTGGATATATTACCGGAATTCAGCTTGCAAATATGTATGGATTTACCACTCAAACACCGGCTTGCATAGAGGTGTGCTCAAATGAAGCAACTACAAAACAGAGAAAACTTTGCATTGATGGTAGAAATCTGATCGTTTATAAACCTATTACCGAAATAACAAAGGAAAATCAGGCAGCTCTGCAGTTCTTAGATCTGATGACAACCATCGATAAATACAGTGAGATTTCAGATAATTTATTGAGAATGAAACTAAAAGAATTCGTAAATATCCTGAATGTGGATTTTTCTATTGTAAAAAGATACATTGCGTTATTCCCGGATCGGGTATACCGGAATATTTATCAAGGAGGGCTGATGAGTGAGCTGGTATAGAGAATATAGGAATGAATGGAAAGAAATCATAGAGGCAGTGGCTCGTGAATGTAAAAGAGCTGAACTTATGGTTGAGAAGGACACGGTGCAATCAATGTTTCTATTGGAACTATCGAAGATTAATCTTCCGTTTGTGTTCAAAGGTGGAACCTCTTTGTCAAAAGCATATAATCTGATAGATCGGTTTTCTGAAGATATTGATTTGTCGATGAATCGAAAACCGACGCAGACTGAGAGAAAAGCATCAAAAGAGCATATTATAGAAATTGCAAAATCATTGGGGATGGAACTTACAAATCCAGATCAAATTAAATCAAGACATGATTACAATATGTATGTATTTAGCTATGATTCTCTTTTCTCAGCGAAACCAATGGAAATTATAGTAGAGACCAGTTACTATCAGACAGTATACCCTGTTGATAGACATGAAGTTGGAAGTTTTGTGGGAAAATTCTGTAAAGATAATGGGATATCACTTCCAATTCCGTTTGAAGCAGCGACAGTTATTATGAATGTACAGTCGGTGGAGCGAACTTTTATTGATAAGATATTTGCAATCTGTGATTACCGTATCCAGAATATGCAGGATAGAGATTCACGTCACTTATATGATATTTGTAAATTACTTCCCATAATAAAAATGGATTTGAAACTGGATGAGCTAATTGACACTGTTAGAAATGATAGAATGCATTCAAAGAACAACCCGTCTGCTCAGCTGGAATATAATATTCCAGGAATGTTAAAGGAGATTATTTCCAGCCGATTCTATGAACCAGATTATCGAAATGTGACCCAGAAATTATTATATGAAGATATCGGTTATGATTATGCAATCGAAAATGGTATTGCAGTAGTAGCGGAGTCGGATGTGTTTTTGTACAAGAAAAAATAATGCATTTGTGGTCAATTTATTATCGGCAGTTGGTTGCTACGCTTGAATGTTACCTAAATCATAAACAAAGCATTCGGAAAACTTCAGAGCTAGCAAAAGGTTAAACGTGGAATCCTGATAAATAGGGATACACCAAAAAATAGGGGCTGCCGCACAGCCCCTATTTAGCATACATCTTCAGTAAAAGAATTATTCCTGATCAAGTATGGACTGAATTTGTTTCATTAGTTGCTCGTAGTTTGATTGATCATCGATTCCGCCCATGAAAGGTTCGCCAACGATATTTCCGTCTTTATCTACGAGAACTGTTGTCGGGAATGCCATAATGTTTCCTGCATATTTTCCAACTGTTGAATCGGAATCGAAAGTCAGGTTTTTGTAGGAAGCTCCCTTGGCCTTCAGGATTTCTTTCGCTTCTTTGATACCATCCTGATTATCATCTAATGTATCTGTATTGATACCAACAACTTCACCGCCCATTTTCTTAATTGTATCATTTAATTCATTCAGTTTAGCGAGTTCTTCAACGCAAGGCTTGCATCCACTGAACCAGAAATTTACAACCGTAACTTTATTTTCGGCGAAAAGGCTTTCATCTACATCGTTACCATCCAGGTCTTTCCCTTTGAAACCGTGGAACACACCTGTAGAGTCAGCCGTGTCAGAAGAATTACTGCCGGAAGAATCAGCTGCGGCAATTTCTTTTTCAAGTTTTGCAATTTCTTCTTCAATACCGCGGATCGTTTCAATGTCTTTACTCAGGGTAGCATATTCTTCTTCGGAGAAAGAATCTTTGTTTGATTCTATTGTATTTGCAAGAAAGTCCGCATAATTTTCATTCATGGTATCATCGTCAGTGTTCTTGCTCATAAAGCCAAATGCTTTATCCCATACATCTTTGTGATCTGCAAAGATCTGGTTTTCCTGTTGGTAAAGGTCATTCAGCTTTTCATTCAGATCACCCGAACTGCCTGAATCTGTTGTGGAAGTATCTTCCTGCTTTGAGCTTTCAGTTGTTGCAGAACCGGATGATGTTTTGCAACCTGTGAATGCAAAAAGAATGAAAACGGCAAGAGATGCCGCAATTGCCTTTTTTAATTTCATTGAGTTTGTTCTACTTGTTTTGTTTTTCATGATTTTTAATCTCCTTTGAATATTATTTTAGCTTATTTATTGTCAGCCTGTTTCTTGCCTGAAAATCCGTAATGATAGCAGATTGCATTTGTCGGACAGGCTTTCATACATGCTCCACATCGGATACATTCCGGATGATTTGGTGTATCTACTACATTTACATCCATTTTGCAGGCATGGCTACATTTTTGACAGCTGACACATTTTTCAGGATCCACCTTAATCTTAAGTAATGATATTTTGTTAAACAGCGAGTAGATGGCACCAAGCGGGCAGATCCACTTACAGAATGGACGGTAAAACAAAATGCTTAAGATGATTACAAGTACAAGGATTGTAAACTTAAACGTAAATAAGTGCCCGAGTGCCGCACGGATTCCCGAATTAACAAATGCCAGTGGGATTGCACCTTCAAGTACGCCTTGTGGGCATATGTATTTGCAGAAGAATGGGTCTCCCATCCCCAGCGAATTAGTTACAAATGCCGGAAGCAGTATAACAAAGACGACCAGGACCGCGTATTTCAGATACCGCAGGGGTTTTAGTTTTGCAGTAGACAGTTTCTTACCCGGAATTTTATGCAACAGATCCTGAAACCATCCAAACGGACAGAGAAAACCGCAGATAAATCGTCCTAACAGAACTCCCAGCAAGATAAAAAATCCGGTGATGTAGTAGGTGAACTTGAATTTTGATGAACCGACTACAGCCTGGAAGGCTCCAATCGGACAGGCACCCGTGGCAGCCGGGCAAGAGTAACAGTTCAGTCCGGGTACACAGATTGTTTTTGCCTTTCCCTGATAAATTTTCCCTTTAAACAGATTCGGAATATGAAGATTTGTCAGCAGTGTTGCAGCTGCCTGAAACCATCCGCGGAAACGAACCAGGAAGTTCTTGTTTGATTTTAATTTCTTATCCAATTCCGACACACTCCATACATAATTTTATTGCCTTACTGAGTACAGTTGCAGCTTCTCCACGGTAAATTCCAACAAGGAAAAATACAAGACCGGCTGCAAGTAAAAAAATTTGCGTTGCTTTTTCTGATTTCATTAAGATACCACTTGTTACTGTAAATAGTAACTGCTCCTTTCAATGTTATTGCTCAAAGTCGGCTTATTGACCGTTCAATGGCTATATTATATAATATGGGATGTAAATTCCCTGTTAAGAAAATGGAGAAAAGTAAATTGAGATTATTAGTTGTTGAAGATGAAAAAAAATTATGTGATATGATCGCGAAAAGTCTGCATCTGGCAGGTTATGAGGTGGATACGTGTAATGACGGAGAGCAGGCACTGGAAATGATCTATGCGGAACTGTATGATCTGATCGTGCTTGATCTTAACCTGCCCGGGGTGGATGGGATGGAGATCCTTCGGGAGCTTCGCAAAGAAAATGAAGAGACAAAAGTATTGATCCTGTCTGCGAGAAGTCAGATCGCAGATAAGGTTGAGGGATTGGATTCCGGTGCAAATGATTATATGGAAAAACCATTTCACCTGCAGGAGCTGGAAGCGCGCGTGAGAAGCCTGACAAGAAGAAAATTTGTACAAAAAAATATCTGTCTGGAATGTGGAAAACTTCGATTTGATACGAGAGAAAGGGTTGCATATGCAGACGATAACCCGGTTGTGTTGACGAGAAAAGAAAATGGAATTTTAGAGTATCTCCTTTTAAATCAAGGAAGACCGGTCAGTCAGGAAGAACTGATCGAGCATGTCTGGGATTCTTCTGTGGACAGTTTTAGCGGTTCGATCCGAGTGCATATGTCTTCTTTGAGAAAAAAACTGAAAGCAGGACTCGGATATGATCCAATTGTGAACAAAATCGGTGAGGGCTATAAGATAGGGGGAAATAGCAAAGCATGAAAAAAATATCACTCCAGTGGAAATTAACACTTCTTACAACAGTGTTGATCACCATATTATGCGGATGTCTTACCTTTTTCTTATATAAAAACGGAGTCTATTATTTCGATACACTTCAGGAATCTATCACCGATCAGGGCACAGAGCCGGAATCTGTGTACATTGATATTCCGGATAATGAGTGGGATGACTTTGTGGCACAGTTTTCCATGAAGGTTTATAACTCCAAATCAGATTATAGAAGCAGAAGCCTTCTGATCACTGCTATTGTAGCGCTGTTTGGCGGCGCAGCGACGTATTTTATCAGTGGACGGGCATTGAAACCACTCAGGGAATTTTCAGAGACAGTGGAAAAAGTTCAGGCACAGAATCTGAAAGATTATACGATCGAAGAGAATAAGATTGCAGAGCTGGACAGACTTCGCATATCTTACAATAAAATGCTTATGCGGCTTTCAGAATCATTCGAGACGCAGCGCCGGTTTACGGGAAATGCAGCACATGAGTTACGTACTCCACTGGCTTTAATCCAGGCACAACTGGATCTATACCATACAACAGAACATCCGGAGAGTACAACAGCGGCAGAAGAGACAATTCAGATGGTAACGGAGCAGAATGAACGTCTTAGCAAGTTGGTCCGAACGCTTTTGGATATGAGCGAATTACAGACCGTATCACGAAATGACAGAATTGAGCTCCATAGTCTGATTGAGGAAGTGCTGACAGATCTGGAACCGCTGGCACAGGAAAAGAAGGTTGAACTGATACAGAAGTCACAGGGCGCAGGAGAAAAGGCAGATGAAGAATTATTTTTGACAGGAAGTGATATTCTGATTTACAGAATGCTATATAATCTTGTGGAAAATGCGATTAAATATAATCGGGAGAATGGATCCGTTACGGTATCAGCAATAAGGAAGAAGAACGAAGTTGTTCTGACGGTTTCGGATACAGGAAATGGAATTGATGAAGCATTCAGAGAGCAGATCTTCGAACCGTTCTTCCGGGTAGATAAGTCAAGAAGCCGGGAACTCGGAGGTGTGGGGCTTGGACTTGCGATGGTGCGAGAAGTTGTGCGGGTTCATGGCGGAACGATTGAAGTTTATACAAATAAGCATAACGGGACGACATTTGAAGTGAAAATGAGTATGGGGGCAGAATTTGAAAAGCGTCAGATCTAACCTATCTGATTTTTACTGACTTCTTTTCCATTATTTGATAAAATAAAAATGATGTTGGGGTCAAAAGGTATTTTGACACCTTTGATATCAGATTGCTACGTGCTTTGCACTCTCGCAATCCTCAAAAATTACATTATTAAATAACAAAGGAGTTCTTAACGAATGAAAAACACCCAAAAACCACGTATTACCAATCTTTTGATGCTGACCCTTGCCGGTATCATAAATGCTTTTGGCATTACGCTTTTTATGACTCCGGTCAAATTGTATGACAGCGGTATTTCAGGAACATCTATGCTACTGGAACAGCTCACGCCTGCCTATCTGTCACTGTCATTGTTCCTTTTGGTGTTAAACATCCCCTTGTTTCTGATCGGTCTGAAAAGGCAGGGTATTCTGTTTACTTTTTATGCAATCTACGCAGTCACCATCTATTCCCTGTTTGCCTGGCTGATAACCGATGTTTTTCCGATTGACGTCAGCATTGCTTCCCCTCTTGCCGGAACGGACTTACTGCTTTGTGCACTTTTTGGCGGTGTAATCTCCGGAATCGGGAGCGGGCTTGCTATCCGATATGGTGGTGCTATGGACGGTATTGAAGTTATGGCTGTTATCTTTGCCAAACGTATCGGTCTTACCGTCGGAACCTTCGTTATGATATACAACATCGTTTTATACATCATCTGCGGAATTGCACTTAAGAGCTGGGTACTCCCTCTTTATTCAATCGTTGCTTATTTCGCAGCCTTAAAGACGATCGACTATGTGGTAGAAGGAATCGACCGGGATAAATGTGCCATCATCATTACGGCGCATCCGCAGGAAATCTGCAGCGTATTAACCGAAACTTTCAAAAGCGGTATGACGCGTCTGGAAGCAAAGGGTGGTTATTCTAACCTTGACAAAGGAATGATCTTCTTTGTTATTAACCGTTATCAAGTTGTACGGATGCAAGATCTGGTACACAGCCTCGATCCGACAGCTTACATTATCATCAGCGAAGTAGCTGATATCTTCTCGAATAATATGGGAAATGAATAAAGAAACTCGGTCTTCTTCTGCCACTTCAGAGGAAGACCGCATCTTTTTATTTCTCCAGATACGTGTTTTTGTATTCTTCGCGAATTGCTTCCGGCACGAGACTTCCGCCTGTTGCCCATGCAATGTGTGTTGCATTTTTCATTTTCTCTTCAAGATGATTCTCCTGTAAATATTTGCGTGCAGATTCATTCTTTTCAATCTGTATTGGTCCTTCAAAAGAAGCACAGGCACTTGGCTCAAGGAAAATGTTCTCTGTTCCGAGAAGGTCTCTCATATAATCATATAATTTTCCATCGCGGATAGTAAATTCGCCGCCAAGCAGATTTTTCATTACTCTGCCTACAAATCCAGAAGGACGTCCCACGGCAAGCCCGTCTGCATGGGTAAGTCCAGTAAGCCCAATATCCTGTACGGAAATCTCCTGGTTCAGTCCGGTTGCCATTCCGACTAACATACACGGTGCCTGTGTCGGTTCTATGAAAAAGCAGTGTACATGATCGCCGAACAGCAGCTTAAGTCCAAAGCATACACCACCCGGTGCTCCGCCTACTCCGCAAGGAATATATACAAAGAGCGGATGTTCTTCGTCTACTGCAACATTCTTTTCTTCCAACTGCTTTTGCAGACGTTTTGCCGCTACTGCATAACCAAGAAAGAGTGTTTTTGAATTTTCATCATCCACAAAGTAGCTGTTCGGATCTGCATCAGATAAAGCACGTCCGTTTTTCACCGCTTCACTATAATCTGACTCATATTCCTTTACTGTTACCCCGTGGCTTCTGAGCAAGTCTTTTTTCCACTTTTTCGCATCTGCTGACATGTGTACGATCACCTGATAGCCAACTGCTGCACTCATGATTCCGATACTCAGTCCAAGGTTTCCGGTGGAACCAACCTGAATGGTATACTTTTTGAAAAACTCTCTGCATTCTTCACTCGCCAGTTTCTCATAATTGTCTTCCGGACTCAAAATCCCATGCTCTAATGCAAGTTCTTCTGTATGCTTCAAAATCTCATAAATACCGCCGCGTGCCTTGATCGAACCGGCGATTGCCAGATGGCTGTCCTGCTTTAATAATAAGTTTCCTTCCAGATTGCTGTCGTATTTCTCATTCAGCAAATCCTTCATCTTCGGAACCGGTGTCAGAACAGATTCGATGATTCCGTTTCTCTCCTTTGTTTCCGGAAAACATTTCATAATGAACGGTGCAAAACGCTCCAGTCTGTGCTCCGCATCTTCTACATCTTCCATACCAAGTTCAATCTGTTCCATTGCTTCCCCACAAGCTGTTTTGTCCGAATTTTTCCAGAACACCTCTTTTTCACTGCGGATTTCCTTCAGAATCGGTGTTTTTTCTTCCAGCACTTTCAAATCAACCATTGCTTTCATACATTTCTTTCCAAATGACTTTATTCATACCTATATATTACCTTATTTCTTGTATTATGCCTACCACAAAAAAACTGTCAATCCTAAAAAATAGTGTTATAATTAAAATATGTTTAAAAGAAACGGGGTAATAAACATGGGAAAAGAAAGATATTCTATTTTATTCAGCAGCATGACAGGCAATACAAAGGAACTTGCCGACGCGATCCGCGAAATACTTCCGGAAGAAACTCTCGATTATTTTGGTCTATGTAAAGATGCAGATCCGCAGTCAGAAATACTCTATATCGGCTTCTGGACAGACAAAGGAACTGCTGACGAAGCGACAACCACACTGTTAAAATCACTTAGAAATAAAAAAATCTTCTTATTCGGAACAGCCGGCTTTGGTGGAAGCGAAGAGTATTATCAGAAAGTACTTCACAATGTACGTGAAAATATTGATCCGAGCAATCAGATAGTAGGAGAGTATATGTGCCAGGGCAAGATGCCGATGGCTATGAGAGAACGGTATGTGAAAATGAAAGAAGATCCAAACCACAAACCAAATCTTGATATGTTGATTGAAAACTTTGACAGAGCTTTATCTCATCCGGATAAAGCTGATTTAGAGAAACTTCAAAAATCTGTTTTAAGATAAAAGAAAAACGATACCGCAGAAACTCTTATGAAAGAATTTCTGTAGTATCGTCTTTTTTATTCTTCTACCTTCCACTCTCTGGTATCAAAAATGTGAAGATGCAGTGCTTCTGAGATATATCCCAGCAATTCGCAGCCTGCGATACAGTTTCCTTTTTTATCAAGAGACGGTCCATAAATCCCGATTCCCATTTTCTTTTTCGATACGCTAAGCAGGCCGCCGCCAACTCCGCTCTTGGTCGGAATTCCCGTTCTTAATGCAAATTCGCCCGATCCGTCATACATTCCACAGGTGAGCATAATGGTCTGTACCATCCGCACAGTCTGGGATGAGATCAGACGTTTTCCGGTGGAAAGCTGCACTCCGTCATTTGCAAGCAGAAGGCCGAACATTGCCAGATCTCTTGCATTTACCGACATGGAACACATCTTTGTATAAAAGGTAACACTTTCTTCTACATCGGTATCAATGATATCCTTACTTTTTAAAAGATAGGCGATCGCCTTATTTCTTGAGCAAGTTGCCATCTCGGACTGAAATACGGCTTCGTCTACCGCAATCTCCGGATCTTCGCATACGTCCTGCATATACTTCTGCATATCTTCGATGGAATAGTGGTTTACAAGCAGGCTTGCAACCGTGATTGCTCCGGAATTGATCATCGGATTAAAGGGCCGGTTGCTCCGGTTATCCAACTCTACCAGTGAGTTAAAAGCTTCCCCTGACGGCTCCACGCCCACATGATCAAACACAAACTCTGCTCCAAATGTTTCCAGTGCCAGACACAGTGCCATTACTTTAGAAATGGACTGTATCGTAAATCTGTCCTCTGTATTTCCGGTCTCAAATTGATTGCCGTCTATTGTGTAAAGACAGATCCCCAGTTTGTTCTTATCTGCCTTGGCAAGCTCCGGAATATACGATGCGACATTTCCATACCGGGTCACACCTTTTCCGATACGGATGGCATTTTCCAGTATTGTCATAACCTCTTCTGACTTCATTGTATTCTCCTTTTTTCGCTCAATTGTATTCCCCTTACAATTGCTGGTTTCTAAGTACTAACATACATCATTTTCCTGCTTCAATCAACCATCATTTTCGCAAGAATCATACGCCGACATTTACCTGGAACGTCGTTCTTCTGACAGGAGTCGCGTTCATGCTTCTGGCTGTTATCTTAACGAAAGAGGACAAAAAACGCTATAAAAATCTGTATCGAAGATAGACAAAGCTGCCTATTTCAGACAGACCTTCATAAATTCCTGCACAAGTGCAGACGGTTTACGTTCTTTTTTCCAAATAAGAAGGATCTTTGTCATCAGATCGACCTCATCCAGTACCTGACAGGTAAGTCCTTCGCAGAGAGGCTGCATAGACTGCGGGAAAATTGCTGTGGCAAGCCCTTCTTTTACCCAAAGAGTAGCGCCTCTGGCATCATCGCAAAGACAAAATACCTCCGGCACCAGATTTTGTGTATGAAACGCATCCATGATCAGCTTTTCATAACGTCTGTAAAGAATCAGTGGTTTGTGTAACAAATCGGTAAGTGTAAGCGAGGCTGTTGTATTTTCTGACATTGCAGAATTTGATACAGCAATCATCGGCTCCTCATGCAAAATCGCAAATTCGACCTCATCCAGCCGAAGGGGAGTACGGACAACGGAAATGTCAATAATCCCTTCCTGAAGATAATCGTATAATGTATATGTGATCCCGTCGTGAACCTCAAAATTCACGTCGGGATTTTTCTTTGAAAATTCTGCGATAAACGGCATGACTGTGCCGACCGTCGTCGGCGTGATCCCGATTCTCAGAACCCTCTTTTTACCCGTTTGGGACACCTCAAGCTCTGTCGATCTGGCATAATCCAGAAGGCTCGCCGCACGGTCATACAAGAGCTTACCTGCCGCCGTCAGGATCACCCCTTTATGAGTACGCTCAAACAGCTGCACGTTCAGTTCATTTTCCAGCTGCCTGATCTGATAGCTGAGGGGCGGCTGTGACATATTGAGCTTTCTCGCCGCTTCATTGATGCTTCCCGTATTCGCGATTTCCCGGAAATATTCCAGCTGTCTGAGTTCCATTTTCTTTTTTTCCTCCGTTTAGTTATATGATGATGATACCAGGGTCAAAAGGTCAGAAAGCCGATGCAAGCTTGCTTGCGAGAGGATTTTTGACCTCTTGACCCGCCAAAAACATGAATAAGCAATTTATATTTTTGCCACTCACATTGTTATACTTTTTTTATATTAAACTGTCATAAAAACAATATTATTCATATTGATGGTAGCGCATTATAATAAGTAGGTCAAGAAAAAACTAAGAAGTAAAGAACAGGAGTGAGTGTGTTTGAAGAAACTTTGGGTTTATCTGAAAGAATACAAGATGGAAAGTATTCTTGCACCATTATTCAAACTGCTGGAAGTCGTATTTGACCTTTTGGTTCCGGTGGTTGTCGCCAAGATCATTGATATTGGTATTGCAAACAATGACCACGGCTACATCGTAAAGATGTTCCTGGTGCTGATCCTCATGGCTGCAGTCGGTCTTAGCTGCAGTTTTACCGCACAGTATTTTGCTGCAAGAGCGAGTGTCGGCTGTGCAACCAATTTAAGACAGGCCGTATTTGACCACATTCAGGGCTTTTCATTTACCGAACTTGATACGATCGGTACGGACACCCTGATCACACGAATGACCGATGATATCAACCAGGTCCAGAACGGCATCAACATGGGACTTCGTCTTCTTCTGAGAAGTCCGTTTATCGTAATCGGTTCGATGATCATGGCATTTACGATCAACTTTAAATGTGCGCTGGTATTCGTTGTGGCGATCCCTCTTTTATTTGTCGGCGTCATTTTCATTATGCTGGTCAGCATCCCGCTTTTCAAAAAAGTGCAGGCTGCCCTGGACCGCGTCACAGGACTTACCCGTGAGAATCTGACAGGTGTCCGCGTGATCCGCGCATTTTGCCGTGAAGAAGAGTCGGTAAATGAATTTGAAAAGAGCAACACCGAACTGACCAGGTTAAATGAATTTGTCGGAAGAATTTCCGCCCTGTTAAATCCATTTACCTACGTGCTGATCAACATTGCAACTGTCATCCTGATCGCAAAAGCAGGACTCCAGGTCAATCTCGGAACCATGCATCAGGGGCAGGTTGTCGCGCTTTACAACTACATGGCACAGATGATCGTCGAGCTGATCAAGCTGGCTTCCCTGATCATTACACTGAACAAGGCGATGGCATGTGCTGACCGTGTAGCCGGTGTCCTGGATATCCGGACCACCATGCATTACCCGGAAACTGCTTCTGCAAAAGCAGATCCTTCTGCAAATGAAGTTGATTTCGACAACGTATCTTTCACTTATGCAGGTGCCGGTGCATCGAGCCTTTCCGATATCAGTTTCTCTGTAAAAAAAGGGCAGACAGTCGGCATTATCGGCGGTACCGGATGCGGAAAATCCACTCTGGTCAGCCTGATTTCCCGTTTCTACGATGCAACCAGCGGAACTGTTAAGCTGAACGGAAGAAATGTAAAAGAGCTTACCAATCAGGAAATCCACGACAAGGTGGGAATCGTCCAGCAGCGTTCTGTCCTTTTCAAAGGCAGCATCCGCGACAATATGAAGTGGGGCAATGAAAATGCATCTGACTCCGAGATCTGGGATGCACTGAAAGTTGCACAGGCAAAAGAAGTTGTAGAGGGCAAAGACGGACAGCTTGACTTCATGCTGGAGCAAAACGGAAAGAACCTTTCCGGTGGACAGCGGCAGCGTCTTACCATTGCCCGCGCGCTTGTGAAAAAACCGGAGATCCTGATCCTCGACGACAGCTTAAGCGCACTTGATTTTGCAACTGACGCAGCACTTCGGAAAGCCCTCGCAGGACTGGAAGGAGAGACAACAACCTTCCTGGTATCCCAGAGAGTTGCCGGCATCCGTCAGGCAGATAAGATTTTAGTATTAGATAACGGGGAACTCGCCGGACAGGGCACACATGAAGAACTCATGAAATCCTGCGAAGTTTACCGTGAGATCTATTTCTCACAGTTCCCGGAAGACCGTGCAAAATATGAAAGAGGGGAGATGTAGGTATGAAAAAAGACAGTGTAATGAAAAAGCTTTTTAAATATATCGGAAAATACTGGATCCTCCTGATCCTCAGCATCATCCTTGCCGGAATATCAGTGGTTCTTCAGCTTTATGTGCCGGTTCTCTTCGGTAATGCGATCGATGAGATCGTAGCAGCGCACAATGTAGACTTTACCCAGATGTGGATCTATCTGAAGCAGATTCTTCTGTTCGTAGTGATCGCTGCAGCCGCAATCTGGATCATGAACCTTGTCAATAACCGCATGACCTATCATATTGTACAGGATATCAGATCCCAGGCAATCAGCCACATCCAGAAGCTTCCGCTTTCTTATCTGGATCAGCACAGCACCGGCGATATTGTGAGCCGTATCATTGCCGATACCGATATCCTTTCTGACGGATTACTGCTCGGATTTACCCAGTTATTTTCCGGCGTTGTGACCGTTGTTGTAACCTTGATCTTCATGTTTTCCAAGAACGTGTGGATCACTTTGATGGTCATCCTTCTGACACCACTCAGCTTCCTGGTGGCAAAATTTATTTCCTCACGCTCTTTTACCATGTTTAAAAAGCAGAGTGAAACCCGTGGAAAACAGACTGCTCTGATCGAAGAAATGATCGGAAATCAGAAGGTTGTCAAGGCATTCGGATATGAGGACAAAGCTTCAAAGCGTTTTGATGAGATCAATAAAGAACTCAAAGAATACAGTCAGAAAGCCGTATTTTACAGCAGCCTTACCAATCCGTCCACCCGTTTCGTAAATAACATCATTTACGCTGCGGTAGCACTTGTGGGCGCATTCCTGATCCCGCTTGGAACCCTGACGGTCGGCGGTCTTTCCGTACTGCTTTCTTACGCGAACCAGTACATGAAGCCATTCAACGACATTACATCCGTAATCACGGAAATGCAGAACGCCCTTGCATGTGCGACACGTATCTTTGACCTCTTAGAAGAACCGGAAGAAGTAAAAGATTCTTCTGAAGTACTTGAGAAGGTGGATGGAAATGTGGATATCGACCACGTAGATTTCAGCTATGACAAGAGTAAATCTCTGATTGAAGACTTTAACCTTCAGGTTGAACCTGGTATGCGTATTGCGATCGTAGGTCCTACCGGATGCGGAAAAACAACATTTATCAATCTCCTGATGCGCTTCTATGACGTGGATTCCGGAAAGATCTGTATCGATGGTAAACCGATCGACGAGATTTCCCGACATTCGCTCAGAAAGAGCTTCGGTATGGTGCTTCAGGATACCTGGATCAAATCCGGTACTGTCCGTGAAAATATCAGCTTCGGAAAACCGGATTCCACGGATGAAGAAATCATCCGGGCGGCAAAAGAGGCAAAAAGCTGGGATTTCATCCGCAGACTTCCGCAGGGACTTGATACCGTCCTGCATGAGGACAGCATCAGCCAGGGACAGAAACAGCTCCTGTGTATCACAAGAGTTATGCTCTGTCTGCCACCAATGCTGATCCTGGACGAAGCGACTTCAAGTATCGATACCCGTACCGAACTGCAGGTACAGGAAGCATTTGATAACCTGATGAAAGGTCGTACAAGCTTTGTCGTTGCACACCGCCTGTCTACGATCCGCAACGCTTCCCTGATCCTCGTCATGAAAGACGGTAAGATCATTGAGCAGGGAACCCATGAAGAACTGCTGAAAGAAGGTGGCTTCTACAGTCATCTGTATAACAGCCAGTTCCAGGCAGTGTCATAAAAGGATAACGGTGCTGGAGCGGATTCGTCGGAAACATCCAAAACAGTTAAGGATGGATTCATGGAAGCACCAGATGGTGAGATTCCATTTGATTAATTCAGAATAAATGGTTGGAGAGGCTGCCCTTTGCCGGGGCATCCTCTTTTCCATTTTACAGAAGAAATCAAAAATTACAGGTATTCAACCTAACGAAATCGTGATATAACGAGTGCAAGAGAGCCAACATGCTTGCATGATTGGCGAACGGCGAATTGGATCATATGACTTGATTCATATCTATATATTACCTTATTTCTTGTATTCTTCCTACCATATTCTTCTTGATTATTCTTCAATCAGAATGTATTATATCATTATAGAAATTTGCATCTGTACACATTTTTAATATACTTTTAATGGGAGTGGTTTTCATAAAAACAATTCATAAAAAACACGGCTTTACACTTGTAGAACTCATTGTTGTACTATCTATTCTTGCAATACTGGCAACACTGCTTATTCCGTCTTTGACAGGATATATTGAAAAAGCAAAAAAGCAGGCTGTTTTATCTGAAGCAAAAGAAGTCTGGACTGCTGCTCAGGCTGCTTTGTCCGAATGTTATGCTATGTACCCGGAAAGCTTTGAAGAATCTTGCAAGTTTACCTCCACAATCGGCGGCGAAAAGATGACAAAACTCGGAAGAATATCAAACGGTGCATTAAATGCTCTTCAAAAAAATCCCAAAGATCAGACCGAGGTCAATACATCCAGCCGGCGAGTTGCAAGACAAGTACTTATTTATCTGGAAAGTGCAGATAAAAATGCAAAACCGCGCTATACATTCGGCAATGGTGCGATTCCTACCGGGAACAGCAGACCAAGCAACTATTTTAAAACCAAACCGACTTCAAAAGATATCCTTATTCAGATTTTCCATACGAAAAAAGGGAAAGTCGTTGCACTCAATTTTGGAAAAAATGGATACATGGTAACCATGATCGCAGGAAAAGAACCAACCATTGTTAAAGATGGAAATTGTCTTCCATCCTCTGAAAAATAAGCGGATAAAAGAAAAGCGACACTGCAAAACTACATGCTATGGGAGTTCTGCAGTATCGTCTTTTTTTATTCTTCCACCTTCTATCAACTACCATTTTTTGCTGAAACCCGACGCAATAAGATAGACAAAAAAGTGCCCGCATTGTATATTATTAGTAGTTTAAAAATGGGGAATATGCAAAGGGGAAAAAAGTATCATGAATCTAATTTCGCAATACAAAGGGCTTAGAAAAGAAAACTATGTCTTATGCTTCGGACGCTTTGTGACGGCCATGGGGGCAATGGTCCGTCCGATGCTGACGATGATCCTGAGCCAGAAGCTTGGGATGAATGCCGTGCAGGTTGCCTGGATCACGGCGCTGATGGGAATCCTGACGATCCCGGCAAATCTGATCGGCGGAAAGATGGCCGACCGTTTTAATAAGAAAATGAATATCGTCTATCTGGATATGATTTCCGTCATTTCTTATATCATCTGCGGACTGATCCCGCTGACGACAAAATCCATTGTGCTGATGTTTATCGCATCGACCTGCCAGAACATGGAGAATCCGTCCTACAATTCGCTTACTGCGGATATCACCCTCAGCAAGGACAGGGAGAGAGGGTATTCCCTCCAGTATCTGACAGCAAATCTCGGCGGCGTGATGGCTTCTGCCGTAGCCGGATTTATGTTTCGCAATTACTTATGGCTTGCATTTTTGCTCAGTGGAATTTCCATCGGCACTTCTTCTGTGATGATCTATTTCTTTGTACAGAATATCACACCGGAAAAAGAAGAAAGTGATGGTAACGCCATTTATCAGGCCGAACGCCACGGGGAAAGCCTGCTGACGATTCTTAAAGAAAACCGGCTTGTTCTGCTGTTCATTCTGATCACCAGCGGGTACACAGCACTTTACCAGATGTATAATTATCTCTTTCCTATGGATCTGATCCGTCTGCACGGGGATACCGGTGCGGTGATATTCGGAACAGTTACAAGCATCAACTGCTTTATCGTTGTTCTCTTCACACCACTTATCACCCAGATTCTGAAGCGATCCTCCGAACCGAAAAAGACAATCTACGGATTTTTACTGACACTGGTCGGCTACGTGATGTTCATCCTCTTTTCCGGGCACATCCCGTTCTATTATGCGGCAATGGTTGTACTGACATGGGGTGAGATTTCTTACATGCTGGCGGAAAGCCCGTACATGACCAGGCGTATTCCATCCAGCCACCGTGGAAGAATCCACGGGCTGATGGAGATCATTCGTATCGGATTTATGAGTCTGTACCAGCTTTTGATCGGATTTATTTACAAAAATCATACGCCGACCTTTACCTGGATCGTCGTTCTTCTGACAGGAGTCGCGTTCATGCTTCTGGCTGTTATCTTAACGAAAGAGGACAAAAAACGCTATAAAAATCTGTATCGCAGATTATAATAGAATACGTCACGGCACGCAGTGCCTTTTATTTAACATCCAAAATTTACGGGGATACAGATCAGTTATATAATCTGCATCCCCATTTTATTTGTTCGCGCATATTTTCAGTCGTTAAACAGTGCCTTTAACTGCCGGATAAAGATTTTCTCTCGCGGATTCGGTACATATGCCGAATGGTACATCAGGTACGCGCTCATCCCACACGGTGCATTCACAACAGGAATTTCCACACACTCTGAACTATACGACATATCCGAAAAACGCTTCATCATAACGGTAGAATAATTGCTTTGCTTGATTGCATCCAGAAGGCCGCCACGATCAAATACATAAAGAATCTTATTATCATCTTCAAAGCCCAGAATCCCCAGCCATTCTTCAAATTTGAAGTTCTCGTACATAATGCAGCGGAGCTCCCGGATCCGTTCAAATTCAATCTCCCTGCGCAGAGCAAGCGGATTCTTCTTCGATGTCAGAAGGATCAGCGGTTTGCTTTTCGCGATCGGGATCAGCTTCATACTATATTTTTCCGCCATCTCAAAATAGCTTTCTTTGATCGAGTCAAAACAGTAAAACAATCCCATCCGGTATCTTTTATCCACAACGTCCCGGATCACCTGGATCAGTCCCGTCTCTTTAAACGAATCTTCTATATTCCGCGCCGGATTTTTCTTCTTAAACTGCATAAAAAGGTTCATAAAATCAAAAGAATACGTGCTCGAAACTGAAATATTCCCCTTATTCACAAAAAGAGAAGGGATATTTCCGATCGCATCCAGTTCCGTGACGATTTTATGGGCGGATTTTAAAAACAGTTCTCCCTCACTCGTTAATTGTATTCGGTTATTGTTTCTCGAAAATACGGAAAATCCCAGTTCTTTTTCCGCATTTTTAATACAAACACTTAAGTTTGGCTGTGACAAACCCAGATGTTTGGCTGCTTTGTTAATTGATCCACATTCATAAACTTCAATAAAATATCGAAAACATTTGCTATCCATTTTCACTCACTACCTACCTGTTTTTTCATACTCCGGATCTATTGACTTTATTGATATTTTTTATATGTTAACACAAAAAAACTCCATTATCTATATCTTTTTTATTATTTCTTATATGATTTCTCATATAACTTATTAAGGATCGATATAACACAACTCCCTGTCGAAATGCTATCATACATTCAACGAAACAAATAACGAACGTTCGCAATGATTACATATGATTTTAAGGAGGATACAGATATGTCAGAAATCAAACAGCCAGCAAGTGCTTTATCATCACCAAGATTTTGTAACATGGGAACTTTTATGAGAATGCAGAAGGTAGACACCGCAGAAGGTCTTGACTTTGCGATTGCAGGTGCGCCATTTGATACAGGAAGTTCTTTCCGTTCTGGTTCAAGATTTGGTCCGAACGCAATCCGTAATATCTCTGCAATGATGAAACCAAACAACGTAATCATGCAGGTTAATATCATGGAAAGCCTGAAGGGCGGAGATATTGGTGATTTCAACATTACTCCTGGTTACATCCATCCAAGCTACGATGCAATCGAAAAAGGTGTGGCAGGAATCCTTGAGAAAAATGCCTGTCCGATCGTTCTCGGTGGTGACCACGCAATTACACTTGCAGAACTCCGGGCAGTAGCGAAAAAATATGGTCCTGTAGCTCTTGTTCATTTTGATTCTCATTCAGATCTGTGTGACGAAGTATTTGGACAGAAATACAATCACGGAACACCTTTCAGAAGAGCGATTGAAGAAGGACTTATCGATCCATCTCATTCTATTCAGATTGGTATGAGAGGATCCCTCTACGATCCAAATGAACACAAGATGGCTGCTGAGCTTGGCATGAAGCTGATCCCGGCACACAAGGTGCGTGAAATGGGACTTCCGGCTTTGATTGAAACAGCAATTGAAAGAGTAGGTGATAAACCTTGTTTCCTCACTTTCGACATTGACTTTATTGATCCTGCTTATGCTCCAGGTACAGGAACTCCGGAAGTTGGCGGATTTACTTCTCTCGAAGGACTGGAACTCGTAAGAGCACTGAAAGATCTGAATTTTGTAGGATTTGATATTGTTGAAGTTCTTCCAGCTTATGATCATGGTGAAATTACCGCATATCTTGCAGCTAATATCGTATTTGAATATCTTTCTATTCTTGCACTCAAGAAAAAAGGAAAATAATTTATCTTAGATTATATTTTTAAGATAAATGGCAGCACCAGTTTCTACTGGAACTGGTGCTGTTGTTCTTAAAATACGCATTTTTCAGGAAAGGAGACTCTTTATGGTTAAATCTAAGACTATGACCACGGAAAGTACCATAGCTACTACCGAACAAGTTACTTATGACAGCGATATGATGTCCGCCGAACTTGATAAAATCCAGTTGAACAAAAGCCAGACTATAAAGGGCATTCTCAGATTAGTCATCTGTTCAGCTATCGGTATCGCAGCTTTTTTTGTTTCTGTACCACACAACGGTAAGAGCGAAATTATCTTTAGTATTATTTATAATGCCTTTGTAAATATGTTCGGCAATTTTGCCTACTGGATCTTGACACTCATCGTTGCCGGAAATTTTGTCTGTCATATTTATTTTAAGTATGTGAAAAAAGGTACTCTTGAATCACCTTTTGCCAAAATTTATGATAACGACACGATTATCCATACATTTTTGTACGCTCTCGGCTTCATCTATGTGGTCTTATATGCCTGTCATATAAATATCACAGGATTCCAGGGACCGGAAATCATCATTGGCGATTCTACCGGTGGAAGCGTTATTCCTCCGATCGTTCTTGGTGTTTTTGGAATCATCATCGTAGGTGCCATTTTCATGCCATTCCTTTTAAATTATGGAATCTTGGAAATTATCGGTGCCATTTTGGAACCACTGATGCGTCCGTTATTCAAAGTTCCTGGAAAGGCTGCTCTGGATGCCGTATCTTCTTTCGTAAGCTCTTCTTCACTTGGTGTCTTAATCACAAACAGATTGTGGAAAAGAAATGTTTACACAGAAAAAGAAATGGTCGCTATCATGACCGGATTCAGTGCTGTAAGTATTGGTTTTGCATACATGGTAATCAATACAGCCAAACTAGGTGATCATTTCGTAAAAGTTTACGCGATCAGCTTTGTTCTCGTATTCATTATCGAAATGATAACCGTAAGAATTCCTCCGATCAGCAAGAAAAAAGATGTATACTATTCTGGACATGTGCAGACAGAGGCGGAACGTAAAAATGATACCAAATTCAGTTTCAGCCTTCTTCCCCTCGGTATAAACCGTGCAGTCAAGCGTGCTTATATTGCAAAGAATGTATCCGTAGAAGTTAAGAACAGCTTAAAAGACAGCTTACTGGTTCTCCCACAGGTTCTGACTATGTTATCGGCCATCGGTGTAAGTGGTCTGATCCTTGCAGAATACACTCCTGTATTCAAATGGTTAGGTTACATTTTCCAGCCGCTCCTTGTTTTATTCCGGATTCCTGACGTATCAGCGATTGCTCCGTCAATCCCGGTTGGAATCGCAGAAATGTTCCTTCCTGTATTAGTCATGATGGGAAGTGGCATTACCGTATGTGTAAAAGCAAGAGCATTCGTTGTTCTGGTATCCATGGTACAGATTATTTTCTTCTCAGAAACAGCAACAGTAATGTTAGCAACCAAATCCCCAATTAAATTCTGGGAAATCGTTGTATGTTTCCTGGAGCGTACTATTATCGCAATCCCACTTGCGTCCTTAGTAGTCCACATTTTATTCTGATTACAATGAATTTTTCTGTTTGACATCCTGAAATCTCCTTTTTATACTTGTTGTATAAGAAGGAGATTTTTATATTATGACCATCAAAGAAATCGCACAACTCGCCGGTGTCTCCAGCGCAGCTGTATCCAGATACTTAAACGGCGGCTATGTCAGTGAAGGAAAAAAGGAACAGATCCGTAAAGTCATCGAAGAGACCGGATACCAGCCATCCGCACAGGCGCGTATGCTTCGTACCAAAAAGGCAAGCCTGGTGGGCGTAGTCGTCCCGAAGATCAATTCCGAATCCATCAGCCGGATCACTGCCGGAATTGAAAGTGTTCTCGCCGAAAGAGGCTATCAGATGCTTCTTGCCGGAACCGACAACACCCCTGCAAAGGAAGTAGAATACCTCCGGTTATTTGAAAATTATCCGGTAGACGGAATCATCCTGGTCGGTACGATGTTCACCGCCGGTCACCGGAAATTTTTAAAAGAGACAAAGGTTCCGGTTGTTGTGATCGGACAGCACACCAACCTTGCCAACTGCATTTACCATGACGATTACGGTGCAGGAAAGGCAATGGGACAGGCCGTTGCCGGATTCAGTAAAAAAGGAGTTGCTTACATCGGCGTTACCCGTGATGACAAAGCTGCAGGTGCCGCAAGAGAGGACGGATTTATTGCCGGACTGAAAAATGCGGGCATCACACTTTTAGAAGAAAATAAGCGGACTTCGGCATTTACCCTGGAATCCGGATATGAGGCTGCACTGGATCTTTTGGAAAGCAAATGTGATATCGATGTCATATCGTGTGCAACCGATACCATAGCAGCGGGAGCAATTGAAGCCATTCAGACCTACTTAAAAAAGCAGGTTCCGGCAAATGCAGCCGATGCAGGTGCAAGAATGCGCTATATCCTTGAAAATACGTCCATCCGGGTAACCGGATTTGGTGACAACCAGATGTTAAAAGCCGTCACCGGTGGAATCCCGACCATACATTTTGGCTACAAAACCAGTGGAATCCGCGGTGCAGAGCTGCTTCTTGACAGTATTGAAAGAGGAGAACAGATTCCAATCGAGATGAAGCTCGGCTTTCGCCTTGTTGGAACAGACCTTTCGGACTCTGAAAATCAGACCTGATTTTCCTGCTTTCCCGGAGTTTCAAAAGGAAACGAAAGTTTCTTTCAACACTTTTCACAAAAATGAATATGAATTATCAGTAAAAATGCCATCTTTACAAATGGCATTTTTTTCATATTATTTAAGCATAAGATATGAAATCGATTACACATTATATCTAAAGGAGGAGAGAACATGGATTACAGAAAAACCGCACAGGAAATTCTGAATCATGTGGGTGGAAGCAAGAACATCGTATCTGCTGCCCATTGTGCTACCAGACTTCGCCTTGTCATTGCAAACAACACGAAAGCGGATAAGACAGCACTTGAGAATGTAGACGGGGTAAAGGGTGTATTTGAAGCATCCGGACAGCTCCAGATCATTCTCGGAACAGGAACCGTCAACAAAGTATTTGATGAATTTATTGCAATCGCAGGCATCACAGCCAGCACAAAAGCTGAAGCAAAAGAAGCTGCTGCTGAAAAGCAGAACTGGTTTATGAAAGCCATCAAGCTTCTGGGAGACATCTTCGTACCGATCATCCCGGCGATCGTAGCCAGCGGTTTCCTTATGGGAATCATGAACGCACTGGATTTCATGAACAGCAACGGGTTCTTACATATCAGCACAACCAGCTCGATCTATGTATTTGCAACCCTTTTCAGTAACATTGCTTACACATTCCTGCAGATCCTGATCGCCTTCTCAGCTGCAAAAGCATTTGGCGCAAACCCTTACCTTGGCGCAGTTATCGGTATGATCATGATTCATCCGTCCCTGCAGAACGCCTACACCGTTGCAACAGAAGGTGTACAGCAGACACAGAGCGTGTTCTTCGGACTGTATCACATTGACATGGTCGGCTATCAAGGACACGTCATTCCGGTTGTCATCGCTGTATGGATCTTATCCGTACTTGAAAAGAAGCTTCACAAGATCGTACCGGAAGTTTTAGACCTTTTTGTCACACCACTTGTCAGCGTATTCGTAACCGGATACCTTACACTTTCCATCGTCGGACCAATCTTCGTATGGGCTGAAAATGCAATCCTCGGAGCAATCCAGTGGATGCTTACACTTCCGCTCGGACTTGGAAGCCTGATCATGGGTGGTTTATATGCACCGACCGTTGTTACCGGTATCCATCAGATGTACACAGCCATCGATATCGGACAGCTTGCAAAATACGGTGTAACCTACTGGCTGCCACTCGCAAGTGCGGCAAACGTGGCACAGGGTGCAGCAGCACTTGCCGTTGCTGTAAAATCAAAAGACCAGAAAATCAAATCCCTTGCACTTCCATCATCACTCAGTGCATTTATGGGAATTACAGAACCTGCAATCTTTGGTGTAAACTTAAGATTCTTCAAACCATTTATCGCCGGATGTATCGGTGGCGGATGCGGAACCCTTTATGCTTCCCTTGTTCACCTCGGTGCAAAAGGAACAGGCGTAACCGGTATCTTCGGAATCCTGCTCTGCCTGAACCAGCCACTTCAGTACGTCATTGAAATGGCAATCGCAGTCGGTGTTGCATTTGCAGTTTCCTTCGTACTTTACAAAGACGAGAAAAAGAACCCGAACACTGATACGACAGCTTCTGTTCCAGTTTCCGTAGAGGAAGCTGACAGCGAAGAACCTGCTGCTCCTGAAACCGAAACAGCCTCAGATAATACAGAAACAGCTTCTTCCGAAGAAATTTTAAATGCTCCGGTAAACGGAACAGTTATTCCAAATGACCAGATTGTTGATAGCACCTTTGCTGCCGAAGTTCTTGGAAAAACAGTAGCCATTGAACCTTCTGACGGCGTGATCAAAGCACCTTGCGACGGCGAAGTTGTAAGCATTTTTGAGACCGGTCATGCCGTATGCATTCTGACAGACGGCGGTGCAGAGCTTCTGATCCACGTCGGAATCGACACTGTAAAAATGGATGGAAACGGATTTACAAAGAAAGTATCTGACGGCGCAAAAGTACACGCCGGGGATGTACTGATCGAAGCAGATTTAAATGTAATAAAAGAAGCCGGACATCCGGCAACAACCATGATGATCATTACCAATACAGATCTGTATGATTCTGTAGAATGTGCCGCACCTGGCACTGTAACCGGTAAATCATCTGTTATGAAACTTACAAAATAAAATAACTCATGACAAATAATCAGATTTGTCTCCCGCGGCGGGTGCCGGATATCCGTATCACTACGGTTTCCGGACCGTTGCCTGCGGAACTATTTTCAGGAGAGAATCATATGAACGCATTAACCAGAGACCTTGTAAAATTGGTAAATATAACAGAAGAGAATCAGGCAGCAAAAGAACAGACATCCGGCGCGCAGTTCCGTGAGAAGCTGCACCTGATGCCTCCGGTTGGCTGGCTCAACGATCCGAACGGACTTTGTCAGATGGATGGTGTGTTCCACGCATTTTTCCAGTACTCCCCATTTAATGCCGAAGGCGGTGTGAAAATGTGGGGTCATTACACCAGCACTAATCTGATCGACTGGGAATACAAAGGTGTATCCCTCTACCCGGATCAGCCATTTGACTGCCACGGTGTATATTCCGGATCTGCCTTCCTTGAAGACGGTACGATGTATCTTTACTACACCGGAAATGTCAAGCTGGAAGATGGAGATTTTGATTATATCAACACCGGCCGCGAGGCAAATACCGTACTTGTCACAACCAAAGATGGAATCCATTTTGGCAGCAAAAAAGAACTGCTCCGCAACAGCGATTATCCTTCTGATCTGACCTGCCATGTGCGCGATCCGAAGGTCTGGAAAAAGGGCGATACCTACTACATGATCCAGGGCGCACGTACTAAAAATGATGTCGGTCAGGCATTGATTTTTGAGTCTTCTGACAAGGTAAACTGGAAGTTCCGCAGCCGTGTAGAATCTGAAAAGCCTTTCGGTTACATGTGGGAATGCCCGGATTACTTTGAAACAGATGGCACAAAAATTCTTTCCGCATCTGTCCAGGGTCTGGAAGGCGGAGAGTGGGATGACCGAAATGTATACCAGTCCGGTTACTTCCTTGTGGACGGCGACATTTTAGGTTCCTACAAGTTATCCCCATATCATCTGTGGGATTATGGTTTTGACTATTACGCTCCGCAGAGCTTCGAAGCAGAAGATGGAAGACGCATCCATATCAGCTGGATGGGAATGCCGGATTGCGAAGAATATACCAATCCGACCATCAAAGACGGATGGCAGCACTGCTTTACATTTCCAAGAGAAGTCTTTGTAAAAGATGGCAAGGTCTGCCAGAAACCGGTCCGCGAGCTTGATGCAAAAAAACAGCAGCTTCAGGATGTTCAGAACGAACTTACCCAGAGCGGCTGCCCGGTATATGAAGTAAATGTAGATGGAATCAAGGAGAATCATTTCCAGGCTGTCCTTTCAGATGAACTGATTCTTGACTATGAGAATGGACGGTTCCAGATGCATTTCACAAACAAAAGTAAAACTTCCGTATCCGCAGGCAGAAGCCTTCGATACGCCGAAGTCGGCACTCTGGAAAATGTAAAAATCCTTGCAGATACTTCTTCCGTTGAAGTATTTGTAAATGACGGAGAATTCGTATTCTCTACAAGATATTATCCAAATGATTATAAGATTGTGGTGCATTCCCCAAATGCCCACATTACATTCGATAAAATTCAGTAAATCGTATATGGGAAATCCCCCCAAGCTTCCCATATACGAAAACGCCAGACAGGGTACAGCAATCCCTTTTCCTCCTTTGCATGCTGTATCCTGCCTGGCATTTTTTAATTCTGATTGTTACACAATTTTTAATTCTGACTGTTACACAATTGCTTCTATAATTGTCTTTCCGTCAATTGTAATTTCTTTGACACCAGTTTCTTTTTTCCTGTTAAAATTAAAGCTGATCATATATCCTTTCTTCACATGATAATCATCAAGATATTCTATCAACTGATTTTCCCCACGATTATTATATTCCTTTCCATGCCAGATCTTCATTTCGATAATATACTGTTCACCCAAATAGTCTACAATAATATCGGTCCGTTTCTGCTCTCTGGTTTGAGTCTCTATATAATAATTGCCTGTTCCATTGATGATCGGTCTTAAATACAAAAGAAAATATTTTCTACCTTCATCTTCAAGAAATGTCTCATCACTGTCACCATATAAATCCTGAAAATGCTGTACAAATTTTTCAAGAACCAATCGCATATTCAAATACCCATTTGTGATAAACTGATTCTTGTCAATCAACGATGCCGCATAGATTTCCTTCTTCTGCATCTCCGCAGATGACAAATACAGATTATATAACCATGTTTCAAAAATACGGTTGGAAACTGCAAGCACTCCATTTTCATTTTTCACAAAGCCGAACATGGTCGCAATATTGATTGATGTCTCATAATAATTATACACAATCGCTTTTCCCGTAAATAAAAGTGAATAGAGCATACTGTTCAGTTCCTGATAGCTTTCCAATTTTTCACGCAACGACTCAAACAGCATATTTTTTTCTGAAAGCAAAATCCTTACCGCTTCCAGAAATCCCTTCTTCGTCCACGCACTTTTCTTATCGCCATACTCCTTCTTCACACTGATTTCCTCATCCAGAAGCTGACATATTCTCGACACCAGGAATGGATATCCGGATGTATACTCTCTGATCAGTCCGGCGAGTAATTCCACATCCATTCCTGTATGATAATCTTTTTCATACTCATCGAGCATTCCTGCAATTTCTTCTCTTAAAAAGCTCATATCTACTTTAAAATCCGCTGCAATATTCCACGGACTGTTATATTTATGAACTTCATCCGGACGGATTTTCCGCCTTAAATTCTTTACGTCATATACACCCGCCAAAATAACAGATCGGAATGTCGGCTGTATATCCCTTTCGATATACTGAGCACGAAGCTGCGCAAGAAAATCCAGAAACACCTGGTTATTCGATGCACTGTCAACCTCATCAATCATCAGTACAATCTTTTTTTCTGCTGCCGCACAGAGATCACTCAACTGTTCAAACAGCTCTTTTAACGAAAAATATTTATCTGTATAATCCGTACTATGCAAAATATTTTTTATCGTATCTTCCAGTTCTGGTGAAAGAGTATTTCTTTTTAACGACCGCAAAAATGAATTGATAAATGCTGCCGAAAAAACATTTCCATTTTCAAATTTATCATTATCAAAAGTCTGAAAATCCAGAAGAACAACATAATATTCTTTTTGCAGATAGCGATACAATGCACGAAGTGTTGTTGTCTTTCCATATTGTCGCGCACGGTTGATCGTAAAATATTTGCCGGCATCTACGAGGCTTTTGATCTCCTCCAGCCGTCTGGATATATCGACCATATAATGTTCTTCCGGTATGCATACTGCTGTTGTATTGAATACTTTTGGCATCGTCTTCTCAACTCCTTTTCGCACCACTGTTTCTTAGATTTTATCATTGCGGTGGGGGAATGGCAAGGGATTCTATCTTTCAGTTTTCTTCTCCACCTTTTCTTTTTTTATTTCAAATGTTATACTTCATATACAGCAAAAAACAGATAAAGGTAACGAATCACTATGTTAATCAGAAAAACACTTCCAGAAGATATAGACACGATTTTAAATATTTTTAACACCGCACGCCAGTTCATGCACGCAACCGGAAACCCGACACAGTGGAATGCAAATTATCCGGCTCTCGAAGATCTCGAACTGGATATCCAGAATGGTAACAGTTATATCTGCGTAGAAAATGATAAGGTCGTTGCCACCTTCACACTTATCATCGGAGACGAGCCGAACTATCAACTCATTGAAAATGGAAGCTGGCGTTCCGAGGCTCCATACGGAACCGTTCACCGCCTTGCATCTGACGGAACAACCAAAGGGATTGCACGGGCTTGCTTTGATTTTTGCAAGACACAGATCTCACATCTGCGTGTAGATACCCACAAGGATAATAAACCAATGCAGGCTTGCTTTAAGCAGAATGGATTTGAAGAATGTGGGATTATTTACGTCAGTGACGGGACTCCGCGGATCGCTTATGAATTTATTGGGATTTCTGAATAGAGGGGTATTTTTATGACAATCAATAGTATTTTGAAGAAATCCGCAATTATAAAAAAGAAAATTCCCGTGTCCGGCGCAGGAGAAAGTAACTTGCACTTTATCCTGCGAGCAGACACGGGATTCTTATTTTACTCTATTCCATATTCTTTCAGGAGTTTTTCCTGATACTCAGGATCTTTTGTTGAGCGTTCTAAATCACTGTATCTTTTATCTGCTAACAGATACCCGTTCAGTCGATTGATATTTTGTATCCCTTCATCACGCCCTTCTCTTCTTAATGTCTTCTCATGCAATTTTTTATTATATGTTGTCAAAATCATTTCCAACACCTCCGCTCGATGTTTCTTGAGAAAATCTGCCAACACGTCCTGATTGATACAGGCATCATATGATTTGATTTTCTACATTCGCCTTATTTCAAATAATACTGGTTTCTTCTGGCAGAAGCAATTAAAAAAGAATAAAATTTGTGTTATCATATTCATAAAGCTTTTAATCACTAACCATACATTTTCAGGAGGCTTAACTTCATGTACTATCCACTCGCACAACAAGAATTTGAATCTTACCTTAACGGATACGACCGCGAAAATGACCGCATCAAATTAAAGATCATCCACACCTACGGCGTTGTAAAGCAGGCAGAAGAGCTTGCCGGAAGGATGCATCTTTCAGCCGAAGACACCGACCTTACAAGACTCATTGCACTACTTCACGACATCGGACGTTTTGAACAGTTAAAGCGCTACGACAGCTTTGAGCCGGGCACAATGGATCACGCTGCTTACGGTGTAAAGGTGCTCTTTGATGAAGGCATGATCCGCCGCTTTCTTCCGGAGGATAAATGGGACTCCATCATTTACACTGCAATCGCCCACCACAGCGATTATGAACTCCCTGAGATCTCAGATCCGCAGACACTTTTACACGCAAAGCTGATCCGTGATGAGGACAAATTGGACAACTGCCGTGTAAAGCTCGTAGACTCCACAAGCACCTTTATTAACGTTTCTGAAGAAGAACTCGGTACACAGAATATAACCCAAAAGGTATACGAAACAGTGTTTGAAAATAAATGTATCCTTTCCGCAGACCGCGTCACACAGATGGATTACTGGGTATCTTATATCGTCTATTTCTTCGATATTAACTTCAAAGAAAGCTTTGATATTATAGCAGAGAATGACTATTTAAACCGAATTATCGACCGGATTTCATACAGCAATCCGGTTACAAAAGAGCAGATGGAGGAAATCCGTGTCTATATGCAGAATTTTATTAATTTACACCATACAAACAGCCAATCCTTTTAACCCATTTAGCTCGCAAAATTACCAGGCTGTAAAAAATGTTTTTAAACTTTTACAATTTTAGTCAGGCGAATATTTGCCCGCTATTTGTTTAACTTAATCAAAACACAAATCACATAAAAAATTAGGAAACTGACATACGCGCTTTCATAGGAGCAAATTCTAAGATCTATTTGCACCTTGAAAGCGCGTATATATTTTTCCTGATTTTTTTCATCCTCCTATTGTATTATTTGTATTATATGATATAATACAAATAAATCTCACAGAAAGGAGATGCTGATATATGATTATCAAGATCAACATGCAGTCCGAAGTCCCAATCTACCTTCAGCTGCGCAACGAGATTGTCAAAGGAATCGGACGTGGTGAATTCGAGCCGGGGGAATCACTTCCGACTGTCCGCCAGATGGCAACCGATCTCGGAATCAATACCATGACCGCCAGCAAAGCTTACCAGCTTTTGAAGGCAGAAGGCTTTCTCGAGACAGACCGACGCAAGGGAACAACCATCTGTTATCCCACTTGCTCTGCTCCACAAGATAACCGCTTTGACGAAAAGCTGGCAGACGAACTGGAACTTTTAAGCGCAGAAGCAAAGTTCCACGGCATGAATCTGACAGACTTCCTGGAACTCTGCCAGAGAGCATTTAACGAAATGGAGGTAACAGCGAAATGATGATGCTGATTATATTTTTAATTACAGACATTTCCATGGTCGGCATCTTTGCCGGAGTCTATGGAAATATTGCAAAATACCGGGAAGGAATGCTGATGGGAGTCCATATTCCCAAATCCGAGCTTGAACATCCCGACATAAAAGAGCTTCTCCAGCTTTATAAAAAGCGTAACCGCCAGTTTTATTTGTGGAACATGCTGGCAGGAATTGCGGTATGCCTGCTTTGCTTTACTTACTTTTCTATTTTTATTACCGTATGGACACTGTGGTTAGTAGAATTCTGCCTTCTTACCATCCTCCGTGTCTATCATTATCACCAGAAAGTATACGACATTAAGCAGAAAAATGGATGGATCAGCTCAGCAAATGCAGATGTGTCCGCTGCAGTGGATACCCGCACTTCCTCACAAATTGCGAAAAAGATACTGCCGGCAAAGCTTCATCTGATCCCGGCTGCAGTGATCCTGATCCCGCTGTTTTTCCCTCAAATCCGTACTTATCTTCTGAACGAAAGTGATGGCAGAATCATGTTCCTCTGCACAATTCTTGTTTCGACAGCTTACATGGGTGTCGGCTATTTCTTCGCCCATATGCCAAACAAAATTTACAGTGAAAATTCACAGATCAACCTGCAGATCAACGCACTGGAAAAGCGTTTATACACCGTATTCCTTTTCCTCTCCAACATTTGCAATACCGGCGCCTATCTCGGGATCATCCGGGATATTGCATCCAGCAACTGGATTGGCGGAGTTGGAATGGGAATCTACATTTTCCTCGAACTGATACCAACTGCCATCATATTGATCGTGTTTTTCTGGCTACGTAAAGAAAAAGAGCGGATCCTCGCCCAGGACAGCACACCATTTTATATTGATGACGACTATTACTGGCGAAAAGGCTGGTACAACAATCCAAATGACAAACGGTATTTTGTACAGGACCGTGTGAACAGCATGAATTATTCTCTGAACTACGGACACCCTTCTGCGAAATATGTCACCGGAGGAATGCTCGTCGGCACTGGGCTTCTTCTCCTCTGGATGTGTATCCTCTGTATCCGGATTGATTTTACACCGATCCGCCTGACGGAAAATGCTGCCCAGTATTCTATTACATCCGGCTATAAAACAGCAACCTTTGCTCTTGCCGATGTGGAATCAGTAACTCTTCTGGATAATCTGCCGGATGAAAAATTCTACCGGTCTGATGGCTCCGAAGATAACAGCAAACTTCTCGGTAATTTCCGCGGCAGCAAAACAGGGCATTGCCAGATGTACATCTGGATCGAACACGCTCCGATCCTCCAGATCAAAACAAAAAATACCACCATTTTTCTGAACAGCAGCAACGAAGCACAGACTAAAGAATGGTACGATCAGTTAAAGGATGAAATTTCTTCGAAGGAATAAGCCTTTTTCATTACCATAATAATCCATAATACGAAATTCCTTGTAAAGTGTAACACGTCATGCTACAATCATGTTAAGATGTTGGGTCAAAAATATACGGATTTCACAAAGATAAAAAAGTTCAGAAAGGACTGTAGACAATGACACTTCAAGAATGTTATGTAAAAATTGGTGGCGATTATAATGATATTCTTCACCGGTTTATGAATGAAAATATGGTACGCAAATTTGTCCTCAAATTTCCGCAGGACAACAATATGGCTTTATTTGAAGAATCCTGGACTAAAAAGAACTACGAAACTGCATTTCGTGCAATGCACACCTTAAAAGGTGTTGCCATAAACCTTGGATTTACTACACTTTACAATGCCAGCAGCGCTCTGACCGAAAAGCTCCGCAGCCAGGAATATGACAACCTTGACGGTATGATCGCCGATGTCAAAAAACAATATGATATCGTGATCGAAGCAATTGCAGCCCTTGACTAAATCTTAAAACACTGACGATAAACAGGAAGAGACTGCTTCACCGCAGCCCCTTCCTGTTATGCTTTTCTATAGCTTTTTCTTCAACATTTCCGGATTTGATGCATAGGAGAGAGCCGTCTCCGCCGTGATCCTTCCCTCTTTATACAGATTCAGAAGACCAAAATCCATCGAATGCATTTCTTCTTTATTAGATGAATACACGATCCCATCAATCTGCGGAACCTTATTATCGCGGATCATATTGCGGATCGCCGGAGTGATCGTCATGACCTCAAATACCGGGACCTGTTTTCCATCCACTGTCGGCACAAGCTGCTGTGAAATTACAGCCTGCAATACCATGGACAGCTGAACTGCAATCTGCCTCTGCTGGTTTGCCGGAAATACATCAATGATACGGTCAACCGTATTTGCTGCTCCGATCGTATGCAGGGTAGAAAATACCAGATGCCCGGTTTCCGCTGCTGTCATTGCCACATCGATCGTCTCATAATCACGCATTTCACCAAGCAGGATCACATCCGGACTCTGCCGGAGCGAAGCACGTAGCGCATTAACGTAGCTTTCCGTATCCACGTTGATTTCCCTCTGGCTTACAATACTTTTATCATGCCGGTGCAGATACTCGATCGGATCTTCCAGCGTAATGATATGCTTTTCCATTGAATGATTGATCTTATCCACCAGACAGGCAAGCGTAGTGGATTTTCCACTTCCCGCCGGTCCCGTCACAAGCACCAGACCTTTTGACAGGTTATAAAAGCTCATCACCGGGTCCGGAATCCCGATCTCATTCGGCTCCGGCAGTTCAAATGTGATCACACGGATAACGGCAGAGAGCGCGCCCCTCTGTTTGTACGCACTGACACGGAATCTTGAAAGTCCCGGAATAGCAAAAGAAAAATCATCATCTCCTTTTTCTTCAAGAACCCGGATGTCCCGTCCTCCTGCCAGCTTATATAATTCCTCAACGCATTCTTTCGTCTGCGGTGGCATCAGCTTTTCTTCCTTCTCCCTGCAGATTCTTCCATTTGCCCGATAAGAAACCGGAAGACCTGCTACAACAAATATATCCGATGCATGATTTGAAACTGCCTGCTGAAGCAGTACAATGATATCCATAGCCCAAACTCCTTTCGCGTCAGTCGCTTCCAAGGACCGGAAGTGTTGACTTTTCTTCCCATTTCTCAGATGCTGACTCTTTCCATTTTACAACCTTCTGCGTTCCCTTTACCGGATCTGCCAGGATCTCGACTTCCAGATTCTGACTGTCCGTGACCGGAACCACAAAGAAAATATCCAGATTCTCTCCGTCTTCTTCAGCTGTCACGCCCTCAATCTGCCGAATCGCAAATACAGGATCTTCTTTTGCAAATGCATCATCAATCTGCGCCATGATCTGCGCCGCTTTTGCATTTGCCTCACAATACGCCGTTTCCCGGCTGGCAAGCTGCTGGCTATAACTCTGATCCCTTTTTGCACTTGACAGCGAGAGTGTGGCAAATGTCACCAGACACAGGATCACAAAGATCACAAGCAGGTACGACGTTCCGATCTGAATCCCCGGGTACGATCCCCGTTTCTTTTTCTTCATCCCGTCACTCCCTTTCCGTGCCTGTCATCCGGTCTGTTTCCACCGAATAGATTTCTTCCGGCTGTTCTCCGGACAGGCGTTGCACCGTAAATGTTCCATGCAAAAGCTTTCCATCCGGCTCCACCCGGATCACGATCTCATACGAAGCCTCATCCTTACTACATTCCTGCCAGTCTGCGTCATAGAAGACCTCTGTGTCCTCCGTCAGCTCATCCGCAAGAAAAAGCTCTGTATACCCGGAAACCTTCTCAAGCGCCGTATTCAGTTCCTGTGTCTCGCGGCTGATCGTGTGCGCCTTCACAAAAATCTGCACACACACCGCAGAAGCAAGGCAGAAAAATAAAATTGCAATCATCAGTTCCAGCAAAAACAGGCTGGAACGCTTTGCCGGTGTCCGTTCCATAACTCTTCTCCAATCTATCTTGCAGCACTCTTCACACTGACAAATGTATCTGTCTTTTTCCCATCTTCATTTTCACAATACAGATGAAAAATCCCATTTGAAGTTTCCTTCGCCTCGAAGTCCTTTGTTTCCAGGATCTTCCGTCCATCGGATGCCTTTGCTTCCGTTCCATCCTGGATAAAAAGCTCTCTTAAGTATCCATCATACGCATACAGATATGTCACATATTCCTTCTCACCATAACGCTGCCGGATCACGAGAGCATTTTCCCCATCAAAAGTTCCGTCTGCTATCGCACCATTTTCATCATTCTGGTGCATTTTCTCCGTCACATAGGCAAGTGCTGTCCGTCCCGAATAGGAATCCGACGAGGTCTTCACCTGCCGGCTGTAAAATCCCGATGCAAGAACCACAATGGCGACCGATGATGCCGCCAGCACGAAGAAGACTGCTAGAGGAAAAAGGAAATCAATCACATGCTTTTTTTCATTTCTACGCTTCATGTCCATTTCCTCCTATCGTTCGATCACCGTAATGTCCGGAAGAATATTGGCACCGGCAATCTGATAATCAATAAAAAACTGCTTCTTGTCATACTGGATCCCACAGTTTTCTGTCAGATCATCAAGCGTCTCCGGATAGTGTCCCTCCAGCGCATAGTACTGCGTCACACCACGCCAGAGTGCATTTTCCAGACTTTCCTTCTGCCTGCGTCTCGTTGTGTCCGAAAGCCTTTCAAAACCACTGAAAAAAGCACTGCAGATACATACAAACAGCAGAAGGGACAGACAGAAATTCCGAAGTGGTCGCTGCCGTTTTCCGTGATAAAACCGTTCCCGTTCTTTTCTCCACATAGCATACGCCTCCTAAAGTCCTGACATAATTCCAAGAAGCGGAAGCATAACCGACAGAAGGATCGTTCCGACGATCACCGACAGGATGATCACCAGCGTCGGTTCCAGAACTGCGATCATCGAAGAAAGCTTTTCATCCACTTCCTCCTCACACTCATCGGCAATCCTTCCCATCACCTCATCCATCATTCCGGCTTTCCCGGCAATGGATGTCATCCGCGCATAAACACCCGTGAAAATTCCGGCCTTCACCAGCGCCTCTGCGATATCCGTTCCATTTTCCATATCCGCTTTGCATCCTGCTACTTTCTTCCGGAAATCATCATCCTCGATCAGGTTCTCCGAAAATTCCATTCCCTGTTCCGGCGTCAGTCCGCTTTTCAGTGCCAGTGACATTCCACCTGCAAACCGGCATGCCGACAGCTTATCCTTCAGCTCCCTTGAAAATGCAAACCCGGATCCGATGTGATACATTTTCTTTCTGCCGCTCTCTGTCTTTGTAAAATAAATACCCGCACAGACGATCACCGCCAAAAGTACCGCAAACACCGCCGAATATCTGGAAAGAGCATTGCCTGCAAGCAGGATCCCTCTTGAAAATCCGGTCATTTCCTGGCCAAGCTGGCGGAACACCTGATCAAATACCGGCATAACCTTTGTCATCAAAATGATAATGATCACCAGCATCATTCCGATCATCAGAAGAGGGTAGGAGATGGCACTCCGGATACTTCTCCTGATTGCTTCCTCACGTTCATAATGCTCTGCCAGAGATTCCATTACTTCATCTAAAGCTCCTGTCTCTTCTCCGATCTGCGTCATACGGATCAGATACTCCGGAAATACTTTCGTCTCTTCCAGTGCCTGATCCAGCCTGCCCGTATCCATCACCGACTGATAAATCTCATCCAGCAGCTCTTTTTCTGCCTTCGTCTGCGCATCCTCCCGGAGAAGATCAACTCCCTCCAGGGAAGAAATCCCGGACTTCAGGATCATTGCCATTTCACTGCAGAACGAAGCAATTTCCAGATTCGTAAGCTTCCCCTGCTGTGTCCGCTTTTCCATATATGCCATCCTCCTTTTCACATTCCTGCCACATTCTTCTTATCCGGCTTCCTTTTATCTAATAGGTATACTTTGTGACATAATTCTTTCCATTTCCCACATACTTCTTCACATCCGAAGCACTGTTGTTTGCAGCAAGTGTCGGATCCATGATCGACCAGTTCTTTCCATCAAATTCAATGATGTTATCCACCCAGCCGATCTCATCAACATAACAGCTGATCCATGCATGATACACATCACCGGAATAGCCGACCTCCAGCTTCGTCGGAATCCGCTGCGACCGGAGCATTGCCGACATCAGCGCCGCATAATCAAAACAGATTCCTTTCCCGGTATCCAGTGTCTCATCCGGATCCGGTGTGTACCCATACGGAACATTCTCCGCTTTCTTTTTATCATAGGAAATATTTTTAATTACAAAATTATAAATCTGCGTTACCACATCCAGATCAGAATAGCAATCCTTTCCGGCAAGGCTCTCGCCCTTTTTTACACACTTGGAATCTGCCGTGAAATTCACATAATAATTCGGATGCAGAAACGGGGCAAATTCATCTGTGATCTGTACGTCCAGATCCTGGGTAAAGCTTACCGCATACAGATTGTCATCTACAGACACACTCTCCAGAAGTGTTACCTTATAAGAACCATTCCCGCCCGGAAGCGGATAAACCGCATAATCACCAACAACCGTAACCGGATAGGTATACTCTGTGCCATCCGGGGATGTCACCTGGATCTTGACTTTTTCATTACTTCCATTATAACAGATCATCACATAGCCATCTGCCGTATGGGATGCATCCAGTACAACCAGGTCATTTCCATATGTCACTTCACTGGAAGCCTCCGTCTGAAGCACCTGCGCCGACGGATCTCTCAGATCTCCCTTTTTCCCGGACTGGCTTTTTTTCCCACCCGATGCACATCCGCCAGGTATCAGTACACCTGTCAGAAATAGCAGAAAAAAGAAAAGAAAAATCCTCTGCCAGCGTCGTTTTTGTTCATATAAGCCTTTCTGCTGCACAGAATTCCTCCCTTCTTTTTCACACTAAAACAGTCCCAAAAACTCAACTAGAAAAATTATAGCATAACAAAAACATTAAAAGAAGTTATTTGGTCTAAAATGCTTTAATTTATTTGACAAAGAAATCAAAGACCATTACAATAGAAGTCAGTTATAAACCATCACAATAGTAAAATTGGGGGTTAATTTATGAGTGATCATTTACCTGTCTTAAAGGTTCGTTTATTCGGAGGATTCTCAGCAAGCTACGGAGAGATTCCCGTATCATTCGGACGCAACACAACGACAAAAGCAATGAAATTGTTGCAGATATTACTCTACCATGGCGATACCGGTATCTCCAGAGATAAGCTTCTTGATGAACTGTACGGAAGAGAAGAACTTGCCGATGCTGCCAACAACCTTCGGGTAACCGCACACCGTCTTAAAAAGATCATCGTAGACGCCGGACTTCCGAGCCATGATTATATCAACATCAAAAAAGGTATTTACCGATGGGATGCTCCGATGCCGACTGAAGTTGATGCACATCAGTTTAAGGTTCTGTCAAAAGACGTGCAGGCGTGTACCGATAAGGTAAAAAAGCTGGCACTTCTTAAGAAGATCTGTCTGATGTACCGTGGGGAATTTCTTCCGGAACTCTCGGGCGATGAATGGGTTCTTGTTGAAAGCGTACAATATAAGAATATTTATTCCGAATCCCTTCAGGAGCTCTGTAAGCTTCTGAATCGAACCGGAGATTATGAAGAGACGCTTCGTTTCTGTGAGCCGGCATGTCAGTTATATCCGTTCGATGAATGGCAATCCATCCGCATCGACTGCTATATGGCACTGAACCGCTATAAGGATGCTGTGCAGGAATATGAGAACACTGCCAAATTATTTTTCGAAGAGCTTGGAATCCGCCCTTCTGAACATATGATGCAGCAGTTCGAGCAGATGAGCAGCCGTCTTAACTACAAACCACAGGAACTCGGCGACATCAAAGAACGTCTGAAAGAGGACGATGTACGCGGCGGTGCTTTTTACTGCAGCCTGCCAAGTTTCCGTGACAGTTACCGCCTTGTTTCCCGAATCATTGAGAGGAACGGACAGTCTGTATACTTAATGTTATGTAGCATCACCAACGGAAAAGGAATGCCGATGGACAAGCCGGACAAGCTTGAAGTTCTTTCAGGCGAGCTTCAGAATACGATCCAGCAGTGTCTGCGTAAAGGAGACTCCTTTACCAAATACAGCCCATCACAGTTTCTGATACTTCTCGTTGGTACGAATAAAGAGAACTGCAGCATGATTTTCGACAGAATCCAGAGATACTTCTCCAGAGAGCATAAAAGCTGGAAGCAGTACCTGGACTACTTCGTGTCCTCTGTAGCCGAAGTAGACCGGCAAGATTCACCGATTCAGTTCAATACTGAGAATAAAACCTGGTAAGCTGCAATCATGTTATCTTCGCAGCAGGGCAGAAATGGGGATAATTTATGGAACAGAGCTATCAAATCAGTTGGTATGCACCAAACTTTATTAACATGTGTATTGATAATATTAATGATGGAGAGCTGTCCGGTCGCATTTATCACTGCTACAGCAAAGAACCCTGGAAATTCACCAATATCCTTCAGCTGATCGAATTAGCTGATGATTTCTTCGACAAACTCGAATTTCCACAGGCCTCCACCAGCGCACGTTCTTTCACTTCAACCCAGTTTTCATGTGTTGACCAGCTTGATAAAGTACGGTCACCGGAAGATTTCATCGAGAATCGTGGACAAAAAGGGACTTTCTTTCTCAATGTCAGATACCGCCAGAATTCATCCTGGCAGGGCATCGTCCGCTGGATTGAAGGTAACTCTACACAGCAGTTTGTAAGCGTACTTGAACTGCTTAAAATTCTCAGCAATGCATTAACTTAAATGAATGGCATTATGAGAGATATCATTACATGAATGAATAAGAATTATACAGGCATTGTCTGATCACGGAATATGATCGGACGGTGCCTTTTAATTATCTTAAAATTTTATTCTTTTTTAATTGCTTTTCGCAAAAGACTCCAGTACCATCTGAATAGGCGTATGTAGAAAATCGAATCATATATCATATATGAATTCTTTGATTGTAGAAAAAATTATATATCTACATGAAACATGAGATATGGCGAATTTACTTATGAACTGTTTTCTATTATAATGGAGGTAAGCAATGGAAAA
>NZ_JAAIMM010000027.1 GCF_013300725.1 Allocoprococcus comes | reverse complement strand
ATACCCCCATATAGGACTTTTATATTTCATTGTCCTATATGAGGGTAGCATATCACATTTCGACAAGCCATCCCTTTTCGTCATATTTTATAAATCCTAAGCTTCAGACTCTTTCTTAGCTCCAAAGTAAGCCTTCAGAGAATTGATCACAATAACAAGTCCGAGTGCCATCAGCAGGATTGCGATGATCAGCTGAAGTCCTTCTACAAGGAAAGTAGCGGAACCTGCTGCATATGCTTTTACAAGTCCGATGGTTCTCTCTACCAGTGCGGTTCCTGTTACACAAAGCATGATAATCAGCGGTGCAAACAGCATCTTGTTGTTTCTTCCTGTTACCTTCATGAATACACAAAGTGTTACAAGTACCAGTGCGGAAAGTAACTGGTTGGCTGATCCGAACAGTGGCCAGATATTTGCATATCCGATACGTGTCAGAACGTAAGCACATAACAGAGTCACGATTGTTGAGAAATATGTATTGCAAAGGAGTTTTCTCCATCCTTCTGCATGTTCCATATCATCTACGCTGAAGAGTTCCTGGAAACTCATACGTCCGATACGAGAAACGGCATCCAGACTGGTAAGTGCAAGTGCAGATACACACATGGTCATGAAGCACTGTGCAATATAAACCGGGATTCCGAACATCTCGAAAAATCCTGCGACACCGCTTGAGAATACCTGGAATGGTGTTCCGGCTGCCGGTGTTCCGTCTGCCGCTGCAGCTGCACCTGCTACGCAAAGTGCGATGATTGCAAGAAGACTTTCCAGAACCATTGCTCCGTATCCGACCTTCAGCATATCCTTTTCATTGGATACAGTCTTAGATGATGTACCTGATGAAACAAGGCTGTGGAAACCAGATACAGCACCACATGCTACGGTAACGAACAGGATCGGGAACATATCTCCCAGTGTATCGTTGTGGAAACCTGTAAATACCGGAAGGTTCATGGTTGGATGTGCAACCAGAAGTCCCAGTGCAGCTCCGGCGATCATACCGATGAACATATAAGTTGTCATGGTATCACGCGGCTGTTTTAAGATCCACATCGGAAGTACTGCTGTAAAGAAGATATATACAAATGTGATGTATGTCCATGTATCTTTTGTTGCTGTGATCGGTGCTAACATACCAAGACCAAGAGCAGCTACAGTAAAGATAAGACCGACAACTGTTTCTTTCCATCCGTGGAACCGGAACTTTTTCTGTACCAGACCGAAGATCATGGCAAATACGATAAACAGCAGGGAAATGGTTCCTGCAGCTCCGTTTGTCTTTGCTGCATCTGCAAGTTTTACGACACCGTCTACTTCTGTGTAAGCGTTAAATGTACCTGCAACCATATCTGCAAATGCTGCGATTACAAGAAGTGTAAACAGCCAGCAGAAAAGCAGGAATACTTTTCGTCCGAATTTACCGATATATTTTTCGATCAGAAGTCCCATAGACTTTCCTTCGTTCTTTACACTGGCATACAGTGCACCGAAGTCTGTAACAGCACCGAAGAAGATACCTCCAACGATAATCCACAGGAATACCGGAACCCATCCAAATACCGCTGCCTGAATTGCACCGGTAACAGGACCTGCACCTGCAATTGACGAAAACTGATGACTGAATACGGTCCATCCGTCTGTCGGAACATAATCCTTTCCATCTTCAAATTTCTTTGCCGGAGTCTCTGCTTTTGGATTGATTCCCCACTTATTAGCGAGCCAGCGGCCGTAGAATACATATGCACAGCTAAGAAGTACTGCTGCGATCAATACGATAACTAATGTATTCATACTAATCCCTCTCTTTCTCTTCCAGTTAAAATAATTAAGTTTTAATAAGATAAATAAAAATTTTATTAAATTATTATAGTGGTGTTTTAACTCTTTAAAGTCCATTTGTCAATGGATTTCACGCATTTTCGGCACGTTCACATGATTTTTTAGAGTATACTCTGTTTTTTTGTGCATTTTTCCATACTCCGCGTCGCAAAAACATATGACCGTTCTACGAAAGCACTCCTGTAATATGCCCGGATATATTTTTATATTGATATTGACATTTTTCCTCAACCGAACTATACTGAACTTCGTAAATGAAACGGGGAGCTTGTTTGACAGGCTGAGAGGAAGTTCAGAACTTCGACCCATATACCTGATTTGGATAATGCCAACGTAGGAACGTATATTTTGATGATAACGGGAGATACATTGGTATCTCTCTTTTTTTGATATGCGGCGTCAAATACCATCAGCATACTCTGATGGTATTTGAGAAACAGGATTTCCTAAAATAATATGAAATTCCACATTCAACCAGGGTTTACACGAAAATGAATAAGGTAAAGTTGAGATTGGGCGAGAGTTCATGAAGGGGTACACCACCATGGGTGTAATTCTTTGTGGACTCTTTTTTTCATTTTTAAGAACTTTTCCGTTTTGAAAGGAGGTTTTTCCATGATTACAGTTAATGGTAAAGAAGTTACTCTGACCGGGCCGCTCAGTGTTGCGGATTATCTGGAACAGAACAATTATCAGATCAAACGGATCGCCGTTGAAATGAATGGTGATATTTTACCAAAATACAGCTATTCTGACACCATGCTCAAAGACGGGGACCGTCTGGAAGTTGTAAGTTTCGTAGGAGGAGGCTAAAAAATCATGCATCATACACTTACAAAAGAAGAAATCTACACCGCCCTTGACGAGCGACATTCCCCGGAGACGCAGAAGCTTCTCTCGGCAGGAAATGTAGCGATCGCAGGGCTCGGCGGCCTTGGCTCTAATGTTGCTTATGCGCTTGCACGGATCGGTGTCGGCCATCTTCACCTGATCGATTTTGACGTAGTTGACATTACCAATCTGAACCGCCAGCAATATTTCATGGAACATATCGGAATGTACAAGACCGATGCCCTGAAATCCCTGCTTCTTAGGATCAATCCATACCTGGATATCCGCACAGACTGTGTAAAAGTTACGGATGATAATCTGCAGGAATTATTTGCAGATGCCACAATTGTCTGTGAAGCTTTTGATAATCCGGAAGCCAAAGCAATGCTGGTCAATGGAATTCTGGAACATTTTCCGGAGAAAAAGCTGGTATCAGCAACCGGAATGGCCGGCTACGGAAGCAGCAATACCATTATCACAAAACGGATCATGAAGAACTTTTATCTGTGTGGAGATGGCGTGACAGCACCAACTTACGGTCATGGACTGATGGCACCGCGTGTTGCCATCTGTGCCGCACATGAAGCCAACATGATCACACGGCTGATCCTCGGTGAAGAAGAAATTTAAAAACATAAGAAAGAAGGAACTTTATTATGAGTACAAATGAAGATAAGTTTATCCTGGGAGGTCATGAATTCACTTCCCGTTTTATCCTCGGATCCGGTAAATTTTCTCTGGATCTTGTAAAAGCCTGTATCGAAAAAGCAGAAGCTCAGATCATCACACTTGCCCTGCGTCGCGCAAATGAAGGCGGTCTTGCAAATATCCTGGACTATATTCCGGACAATGTAACCCTGCTCCCAAATACATCCGGTGCACGTAATGCTGAGGAAGCAGTCCGTATCGCCAGACTTTCCCGCGAAGTCGGATGTGGCGACTTTGTAAAGATCGAAGTCGTTCATGATTCCAAATACCTGCTTCCGGACAACTACGAAACCATCAAAGCAACAGAAATCCTTGCAAAAGAAGGCTTTGTTGTCATGCCGTATATGTACCCGGATCTGAATGCTGCAAGAGCACTTGCTGATGCCGGAGCTGCCTGCATTATGCCGCTCGGCTCCCCAATCGGTTCCAATAAAGGGCTCAGCACAAAGGATTTCATCCAGATCCTGATTGATGAAATCGATCTGCCGATTATCGTTGATGCCGGAATCGGTCGTCCTTCCCAGGCTTGTGAAGCCATGGAAATGGGAGCTTCCGCTGTTATGGCAAATACTGCTATCGCAACTGCAGGAGATGTTCCTGCCATGGCAGAAGCTTTCAAGAAAGCCATTGAAGCCGGACGCAGCGCTTATCTTTCCGGACTGGGACGCACCATTGAAAGAGGCGCAAGTGCATCCTCACCTCTGACAGGATTCTTAGAGGATTAGGAGGCGCATGCAATGGAAAATTCACATATCAACGAAAGTATTTTAAGTGAGGAAATTCTGGAGGACCAGAAAAAGAACCGGATCGATCATATGACCTATCTTCCGGGTATGGAGGATATTGGTTCTGACGTAATGGATCAGGTAGTGAGTGCCATGAATGCTTATGATTATGACAAATATACGGAAGCAGATGTAAAGCGTGCTCTTGCACACGACATCCGTACACCGGAAGATTTTGCTGCTCTTCTTTCTCCTGCTGCTCTTCCGCTTCTGGAGGAGATTGCACAGGCTGCCCAGGAAGAGACGCGTAAGCATTTTGGCAACAGCGTTTATATGTTCACACCGATCTACATTGCCAACTACTGTGAAAACTACTGCATTTACTGTGGTTTCAACTGCCACAACAAGATCAACCGTGCCCAGTTAAATGACGAAGAGATTGAAAAAGAGATGGCTGCAATTGCCAGGACAGGACTTCAGGAAATCCTGATCCTGACCGGTGAAAGCCGTAATAAATCTACTGTCGAATATATTGGAAATGCCTGCAAGATCGCAAGAAAATATTTCAAAGTCATCGGTCTGGAAATTTATCCGGTTAACTCAGATGAGTATGCATATCTTCATGAATGTGGTGCAGACTATGTAACCGTTTTCCAGGAAACCTATAATTCCGATAAATACGAAACTCTGCATCTTGCCGGTCATAAGCGGATCTTCCCTTATCGTGTTAATGCACAGGAACGTGCACTGATGGGCGGAATGCGTGGTGTCGGCTTTGGCGCCCTACTTGGTCTGGACGATTTCAGAAAAGATGCTTTTGCAACCGGATACCATGCTTATCTTCTCCAGAGAAAATACCCGCATGCTGAAATCGCATTCTCCTGTCCTAGACTTCGCCCGATCATCAACAACGACCGGATCAATCCGATGGATGTCCATGAGCCACAGCTTCTCCAGGTAGTCTGTGCTTACCGTCTGTTCATGCCATTTGCAAGCATTACGGTATCTACCAGAGAATGTGCTCGTGTAAGAGACAATCTGACACAGATTGCTGCAACCAAGATTTCTGCCGGAGTCAGCACCGGAATCGGAAGCCATGTGGATGATATTGAGGATAAGGGAGATGACCAGTTCGAGATTTCTGACGGACGTTCCGTAGATGAGGTTTATCAGGCACTTCTTTCCAACAATATGCAGCCGGTTATGAGTGATTATATCTATGTATAGAGATCTTATTGCCGTAACAAACCGCCATCTCTGTTCCCGTCCTTTTACAGAACAGATTACCCGTGTCTGCAAGCTACATCCGAAAGCTCTGATCCTGCGTGAAAAAGATCTGCCGGAAGAGGAATATTTTTCTCTTGCCCGGCAGGTGAAAGAAATCTGTGAACAGTTCGAAGTTCCGTTTATTCCGCATTTTTATCCAGCTGTTGCGAGAAAGCTCGGCTGTGACAGGCTGCATTTACCGCTTCCACTTTTGCTTGAAAATCCGAAAGTGGTTTCCAGCTTTCATACTATTGGGACTTCCATCCATTCTGTTTCTGAAGCAGTCGAAGCGGAAAAGCTGGGAGCTTCCTATCTCACAGCAGGACATATTTATGTTACCGACTGCAAGAAAGGGCTCCCGCCACGGGGACTTCCATTTCTGCAGAATGTATGCCAAGCTGTGCAGATTCCGGTTTATGGCATTGGCGGAATCAAAATTGATGAAGCACAACTGCACGAACTGAAAAATGCCGGTGCTGCAGGAGGTTGTGTGATGTCAGGGATGATGCACGTCTGACCGGTCATTCCTCAAAATAAAAAGGCACTATGCAGGGTAGCACATCAAACTGATATTGTCACCTTGCACAGTGTCTTTCTTTATTTCACCCGAAGCTGCACTTCTTTTCCAGCTTCTACTTTTATATCTCTGTCTGTCCGTACAATAATATGTTCATGGTTCATCGTTTCAATGTAATACTGCCTGTAAAATCCCAGAAATTCTTCCTGTCTTACAATTCCTTTCACAGAACCTTCTGCTACAAATTCCAGTTCCTCCGGTCTGCAGCATATCGTATTTCCCCGGATATCGGTAAACCGGTTCGATATTCCAAGAAAATCTCTTGCGAAATCATTCTGCGGATGCAGATATACCTCTTCCGGCTTTCCAATCTGAACCAGCTTTCCCTGATCCATAATAGCGATCTGATCTCCAAGAACCATTGCCTCTTCCTGGTCATGCGTTACAAAAACCATTGTGATCTCATATTTCTTCTGGATCTCCCGGATTTCTTCCCTCATTTTTACCCGGAGTTTCGCATCCAGATTACTAAGTGGTTCATCCAGAAGAAGTACCTTCGGCTTTGTGATCAGCGATCTGACCAGTGCAACTCTCTGCTGCTGTCCTCCGGAAATTTCCCCAATTGATGCCCCGGCATATTCTTCCATATCTACTATTTTCAGATATTCCATACCCATTTCTCTGGCTTCTTTTTTCCGGATACCGCGGAACTTCAGTCCGTATATCACATTTTCCAGGACACTCATATGTGGAAATAATGCATAGGACTGAAAAACAGTCGATACCGGGCGTTTTTCCGGGGCCAGTGTAGTGATATCCTGACCATCAACCAAAATCTGTCCTTTATCTGTTTTTAAAAATCCACTTATCATTTTGAGTGTTGTCGTTTTCCCACAACCGGATGCCCCTAACAGACACAACAGTTCTCCCTTTGGAAGGGAAAGTGATAAATCTTTTACTACTTCTTTTTCACCAAAACTTTTACTTATGTTTTTCAGTTCTAAATACACGTTTCTTTCGCCCTTTCCATGCAACAATTATCGAAAACAGCACATTTACTGAAATTGTGATCACAATAATAAATGTCGCAATCATAGATGCTTCTCCATACCGACCTGTGTTAATGCAATCAAATAATGTAAATACTGCAATCTTCTGTCCCGGTGTCACCAGGAAAATAACTGCTCCTGCCGTAACCATCGCACTTGTAAAATTATTGATAAATCCCGTTGCAAATGCCTGCTTTACATTCGGAAGAATGACATCTTTCATTACCAGAAATTTATTCGCTCCAAGATCCCGCGCTGCAGCATCAAGCTCTGTACTGATCTGCAAAAGAGAGGACGCCGAAGCCTTCGTTGTAATTGACATCTGTTTATAGATCATATTCAGAATGACGATGACCGCTGTTCCGGTAAGTTTTAGCGGCTCATGATTAAAAGCCAGAATATATCCGATTCCAAAACAACTTCCCGGAAGCATATACGGAAGTGTGATAATAAAATCCAGCACCCCGCCAAATTTTATTTTTCGTCTCTCGATATAATACGAAAGTAAAATACCGATCATACTTCCGACTATTGCTACGATAAGTGCATATTCCACACTCCGGATAAATGTATCCATATTTCGCTCCAGCAGGGCATCCAGATACATCGTTGTAAATGTAATTTTTCCGCGCAGGTTTCTGCTGAAGCTGTTCAGGAAGATAGATCCATATTCAAGAGTCATCATCACAAAAAAGATGCCCGCCCCCAGCCATACGACCATTGCAGACAGGCCACGAACCCGGAATGTATCTCCCGCTTCTACTGTCTTATTACTGTTTCCACTGATGACTTTTTCATTTTTCTGCATCAGATACCGATACAGGATAAAAACAAGAATCGTCGGGATCAGAAGCAGTACATTAAGCGCCGCACTCTTATCCAGTCTGGAATATCCGATTACCTGCATATAAATTTCGGTCGAAACTGTTTCAAAACGCCCACCTATCACAACAGGCGTTCCGAAATCAGCGATTGACCGGATAAACGAAAGCAAAAAGCAGCTGAGCAGTACCGGTTTCAATAATGGCACAACAATTCTCCATAATGTATAACCAGAGGAGGCTCCAAGGTCAAAGGAGGCCCGTACAAGCGACATATCCATCTTCCGAAGCATTCCGATAATCATCAGTGCATTTAACGAAGAAAAGAATAACGTCTGCATTACAACAACACCAAGCCATCCATACGGGTTCAGCGAAAGACCGAAAACTCCTTTTGTGATCAGACCGTTCCTTCCAAAAAGCTGGATATAAGCGAGCGAAGCAATAAACGGCGGCGAAACCATACTGATAAGTAAAATGGCTTCCAGAAATTTGCCCGGTTTCTTCCCTGCTGTCCATACGCAAATGGATACGAGCAGTCCCAGAATCGTTGAAAAGAATGCAGATAATACACCTACAAAAACACTGTTTTTTACAAGCAGCAGATTGTCACTGAAAATACTTTTGTAAACTTCTGTTGAAAATCCTTCTTCTCCCACAAAACTCTGTCTGATCATACAAAGAAGTGGATACAGAATAAAAATCAATACACCTGCTACCAGTACTGCCAATATGAAATAATCCAATATATTATAAAAATGGGCATCATAAAATGATGCCCGTTTTTCTCTAGGTTTTCTATTCTTCACCTTTATCTCCCATCAGAGTGCTCCACTTGTCAAGGATCTCTGTTCTCTTTGATCCGAACAGAGAAAGATCTTCTTTCATAAGCTGATCCTTGTCAAAGTTCAGTTCAAGTCCTTTCAAACTTGGTTTTACCAGAAGACACGTATTATTCTTGTCAATTTCAGCCATCATCTTCATGTTCTCATCATCAGAGAAGAACCATTCGATAAATGCTTTTGCAGCTTCTGTATTGTCTGCATTTGCAAATGCTGCAACGCCTTCCGGAACGTATGGCATTCCGTCTGAAGGATAGATTACATCAACATCTGCCTGTTCTTTCAGTTCATCCAGTGTACCATTGATATATGTGATACCAATACCAACTTCCCCGGCTGCTGTCTTCGTACTTGGATCTGAACCACGTTTTGAATAGTAATCTACGTTCTTGTTAAGAGCTTCAAAATACTTCCATCCTTCTTCGTCTCCCTTTGTCTGAAGAAGAGCGTTTACTACTGCGTAGTTTGTTCCTGAGATAGCCGGGTTAGACATCAGGACTTCTCCCTGATATTCTTCTTTTGTAAGGTCATCCCATGACTTTGGAGCTTCGAGTCCTTTTTCTTTTAAAATATCATTGTTAACAATAAATCCTACAACAGTAACACCTTTTGAGAACCAGTAGTTATCACTGTCTTTGAATTCTGGTGCAAGTTCATCTGCTGCATCAAAATCTACTTTTTCAAGAAGGTTATTGTCTTTTGCATCCATAAATGCATCGATTCCGCCCCCGAACCACAGGTCAGCTGCAGGTGTTCCACCTTCTGCTTTAAGCTTTGATAAAACTTCTCCTGAAGACATGGAAATGAATTCGACCTTCGGTCCTACTTCTTCTGTAAACTTATCAAATAACGGCTGATAAGCATCCCCTGTTGTAACAACCTTCAGAGTTCCTTCCAGTTTCTTTGTCTCTTTGTCGTCTTTCTTGGTTTCTTCTTTTTTTGTAGTCTCTTCCTTTTTATCTGAGCTTCCACAGGCTACCATACCTGCTGCCATTGATACTGCAAGGAGAAGAGCTGCAAATTTTTTCATTTTTTTCATAGTGTTCCTCCCTTTAACATATCTCTGATATTATTCCGACATGCTTTTTACATTCTAGCACCAGATATTTTAATTTTCAAATTGTTTTTCTCTATAGGTAATCTATCCCATAGTTTTCATCTATATTTTTATTTTTATTTTCTATAAAAAGAAATGCATGTAGGATACTGCACTGTCTTTACCGGTTTATTCAGTAAAAGCATTTATATCCTACACGCACTTCTTTTTACTCTCTTTTATAATTATCCTGCCAGATGAAGCACTCCGATCAGCAGAATACCACACAGTCCATAGTAAGCTACAACCGCAACAAGGTCGTTGATGGTCGTAATAAGTGGTCCGGACGCTACCGCCGGGTCGATATTGATCTTCTTGAAGAACAGCGGAATCAGTGTACCCACCGCACCGGAAATTACCATTGCCACCATCAGAGACAGACCGATGCAGCCTGATACCGCATACGCGAACGCCCAGGTCTTTCCTTTGAAGAGTGCAATATAAAGTCCTAATACGAGGAATGACAAAATTCCAAGAATCGCACCATTTGAAAATGCGATCCGCATCTCTTTGAATACCAGTTCTACTTTCTGCTTTCCTGTCAGAGATTCATCCATCAGAACACGGATCGTTACCGCCAGTGACTGGGTACCGACGTTACCTGCCATGTCCAGGATCAGTGACTGGAAACACATAATGATTGTCAGCTGGCTTACTACCTGCTCAAATACACCTACAACAGAAGATACAACTGTTCCCAGTGCCAGCAAAACAAGCAGCCAAGGGAGACGTTTTTTCATGCTCTCTTTGAGTGGCTCTTTCAAATCTTCTTCTGCAGTCAGACCAGCGAACATCGCATAATCTTCACCCATCTCATCATCGACCAAATCTACAATGCTCTGGGATGTGATAACACCGAGAAGTTTATTATCGTTATCCAGGATCGGAATAGAATTTTCCGAATAATCTTTCAATTTTTCGATACAGTCATCGATCAGCTCGTGACCGTATACATATGGATATGATGTCACGATCAGATCATCAAGACGTGTATCCTGTCTTGCCGTGATCAGATCCTTCAGATCCATCGCACCGTAGAAGGTGTGATCCGCTGTCACCATAAAAATTGTAGAAATATTGTCATTTTTTGCTGCCTGACTGACAAGTTCGGTCATCGCCTGCTTTACAGTAAGATTCTCTCTGATCTCAATGTAATTCGTGGTCATTCTGGAACCGATCTCTTCATCATCGAATGCAGCAATAACTGCCATATCCTTTCTGGCTTCATCATCCATCAGCTCCAGCAAAAGAGCTCTCTTTTCTTTTGGAATCATCCGCAGTACATCTACAACCGCATCTGTTTCCATTCTGGAAAGAATTGCTGCTGCTTTCCGTACATCCATCTCATCCAGATATTCAGCTGCCTGCTTTTCATCGATATACTCGAAGATATCCGCAAGCATGTCCAGATTCAGAATCCGGCACAATTTCCGCCGCTCTGCAACGGAGAGATCCGGGAATACATCTGCAAGGTCATTCTCATGGTAGTCTTCCAGTTTGTTTCTCATAATTCCCGGAGAGGCATTGCTTCTTACAATGCCCAGGATCTCAGCTCTGTAGTCCTGGTAGTCCTGATAATCCTGTGTATTTTCCATAACTTTCGCCCTCCTTATCCTTTTTCCAGCACAAAAACATGCAGAATCAAAGTCTAAAATTCTCCACATTTTTGTCTTTCATACAATATTCAATTATGAATGTCAATACGGGAAAACAGGATAAGAAATGCTATACGAACAAACAGAATGAACTGCTGCCATTTTCCCATCCTGCGTATATACTTCGCCCATGACTATCACAACTGTCCATTCTGTTCACCTGCCTTTTGTTTGAATTTGATTAAGAAGTTTTCAACTTCCTACGCTATTATAATACCTTAGTCTACAAAATTCAAACCTTTCTGTTTATAAAATTATTTTTTTATCAACTTTTTTCTTGTTTTTAACATTTACATCATTTTATGATTTTTTTGCCCTCTTCATTTCCCACTCGTATTTTATTTATGCATCCGATCTCGCATAAGAATTCTTCATCTGATTGCTCAGTTCGTACAAAACCTTGGACAATGTATCCGAAGTTTCCTTCTTCACCATCTTCGCAATCTCCCGGTTCGCTTCCCGTTTGATCTGCATACGCTTTGCTATATCACTTTCCTTCGTAAGATCGTCATCATACCGGTTTATGATCTGATGTGCCTTTGCCATCACATGTTCCTGGTAACGCTCAATATGGAAAATAGACTTTTTATAAGAAGCATCTGCCATCGCAGCGATCATTCTGCTTGACCAGTAGAAGTTCTCTGTTGAAACTTCCCCTGTCGTATTTGCAAAATATTCCGGTGTCTCATCAATATCTGCATAGAATGGAGCCATTACATTAAATGCATTGGATGCAAATGCCACCCATTCAATTGTGCGTGAATCTTCCGGCTGCTCCGGTCTCATCTGGATCAAAGACATAAAATCATTTCGATTGATACCAATGGAACGATATGCACCATTCATTGATTTGTCCCCGTAAGCTCCATACGGATCATAAGGTGTTCCCTGATAATGTGAAGACAGAACATATTTTACATCTTCTACTGTAACCTTCTTTTCCGGAACCATACACCACGGAATATCATCGGATACTGGTGTATAATCTGCATCCGGCCCGTCCCAGTTGTATGAATTTGGATTCAGGTAACGTTCCATAAACCAGGCTCTCGGTGTATTGTATACATGATCCGAATCATCATGGCTTCCAAAAGTATCTCTTGGATTTAAGGTTCCATCCATGGATGGGTTCAGATGATATTTCTCAATGAATTCCTTCATATCCGGAGAACACATATAATTTTTCTGCTCACCAAGTGCATCTTCCAGATCAAATTCATCCATTCCAAGCTGGTTCGGCATCACCACATAAACCTCATCAGGCACTTTTCTGGCAATCCAGTGATGTCCGCCGATTGTTTCCAGCCACCAGATCTCATTTACATCCGCGAATGCAATTCCATTCATCTCATAAGTACCATATTTCTCGAGAATACTTCCAAGTCTCTGCACGCCTTCTCTTGCGCTGTGGATATAAGGAAGCACGATATATACAATATCCTCTTCCCCGATTCCACCTGCAATTTCTTCCTGGTCGTCTGACTTCGGCTGATATGTAACCAGCGGATCCGCTCCAAGCACACGTGGATTGGATGTGATCGTTTCGGTTGCCGTCATTCCTACCTGCGCTTCATTTACCCCGCTTGCCGCCCAGATTCCTTCCCCCTTGACTGCGTTCGGCATGGCGGTATAACGCATCGGATTCTCTGGTAATTCTATTTTCACATGCGAAATCACCGATTCATATACCTTCGGCTGATCCTCCGGATGGATCACCACAAATTTTTTCGGCATATACGCGCCTGACGGTGAATCATCATTCCTTGCGATCATCGTAGAGCCGTCATACGATGCCTTTTTTCCAACCAGTATTGTTGTACAAGCCATTTCATTTTCCTCCTGTTATCTCCTGACAAAATCTTTTTCGTCTAATTGAAATTATAGAATCATTCCTTCTTTTTTTCAACCACCAGACAATTTGTTTGTATTTTAAATTTTTCGTGGACGAATTCGCAAAAACAAGGTAAAGTAATTTTATAAACTTTACACTTTACTTGAGAGGAATTTCCTTATGAATAATGACAAGGATCATGCAACTTTATATGCTGAGCTGGAAGCCGAACGTTTTATGACAGATCAGATTTCCCTGCTTCATGAAGCAGAGGATCTGGCTGACGGTATCAATTTTATGCTCAAATCGATCGGAGAATTTACAGATGCCGACCGTGCTTATGTATTTGAAACCAGTGAAAATCATACTTCTACCAATACTTATGAATGGTGCGCCTCAGGAGTCACCCCGCAGATCCGGAATCTGCGTGATATTCCTTTTGAAAGCATGCCAAAATGGATCGAGGTTTTTCTTCATGGTGAAAATATTCTGGTCGAAGATCTGGAGGCTTACCGTGAATCTATGCCTCTGGAATATGAACTGTTAAAAGTTCAGAACGTTTCTACCCTGATCGCCTTTCCTATTTCTGTACACGAAAAGCTGATTGGTTTCGTTGGCGTAGATAATCCGGATATGGAGAAATCCAGCCTGATCCACCGCCTGCTGTCCCTTCTTGGCAAATATGTCGGAACTATGATCGAAAATCATAAGAATGAGCAGATGCGCCTGGAGGTTGTTGCCTCCAAATCCCGTCTGGATTATCAGCTGGAGATGGACGAAATTCTTCGTGGCGCACAGATCGGTATCTGGGCACTTGAGTTAGATGGCGATAAAGCTCCTCTGCTGCACCCAAATCCTACAATGTGTACTCTTCTTGGTGTGTCACAAGAGATGTCTCCTGAAGAAGTTTATCAGTTCTGGTATCACCGGCTTCCTCCCAAATACGTAACCCCGGTGCTTGATTATATACAGAAGGTCATTCACAAAAGTTATTCAGAAATCACATACCCATGGAATCATCCGTTACTTGGACAGATCTGGATACGATGTGGCGGTATCCTCTATCCGGATTATAAGGGAAATGGCATATGCATCCGTGGATACCATCAGGATGTCACCCGTAATATCGAAAATGAACGTAAATATCAGAACCTGACCGCTGCAACCAGTCAGATTTATCATGCAATTTACCATATCGATCTGATTCAAGACCGGATCGAAAAGCTTGCCGGTGCCAACCAGAACTATACACCGACCGGAGCTGTCACCTCCGCCACCGCGCAGTTAAATGATATCCTTGAGAAACTGGTTGCACCGTCACATCACGAGATCATGCAGTATTTCTTTGATCTGACAACGGTAAAAGACCGGCTGCACGGAAAGCTTTTTATAAGCCGGGAGTATCCATCTCCACAGGGGATCTGGCGCCGTGCCACCTTTATCGTCCAGAACCGCGACAATGATGACAATGTTACAGAAATTCTTTATGTAACCCAGATCATTGATGATTACAAGCAGAAAGAACTGGCTTACCAGCAGGAGCTGGTTAAGGCGGTCGAATCCGCAAATCAGGCAAATGCAGCCAAGACCGACTTCCTCAGTCGGATGTCACATGATATCCGCACCCCTCTTAACGGAATTCTTGGAATGCTCGATATTGCACAGAAAAATGAAACAAATCCCAAAGCACTGCTGGAGTGTCATGAGAAAATGCGTACTGCTGCTTTTCACTTAAAAGCTCTTGTCAACGATGTCCTGGATATGCAACAGATGGAAACAGACCGGTTCTTCCTTGAACAGATACCATTCGACATCCGTGAGATCCTTGACAATTGCTGGAGTATGCTGGAAGCACAGGCTTCCCGGCTTGATATCACTCTGAAAAAAATAAAACCGGGCAGTTTAAAATATCCTTATCTGATCGGAAGTCCATTACATATCCGTCAGATTTTCATGAATCTTTTAAGCAATGCAATTAAATATAATAAGCCCGGTGGTTCGATCTCTGTACACGCAGAGATCATCAGGCAGGTCCACCAGAATATTATTTACAAATTTATAATTTCTGATACCGGTATAGGTATGAGTCCGGAATTTCAGAAGCATATTTTTGAACCTTTTGCACAGGAAGATACCGGTGCCAGGACGATTTACAAAGGAACCGGGCTCGGTATGACGATCGTTCACAGACTGGTACAGGAAATGGGCGGTACGATCCAGCTGAAAAGTGAAAAAAATGTCGGCTCAACTTTTACACTGATCCTGCCATTTACCATTGACGAGCACCAACCTTCTGCCTCTGAGGAAACTGCCACTGATACTCCGGCAGATTTCTCGGATCTTCATATCCTTGTTGTAGAGGATAATGAACTAAACCTTGAGATTGCTGTTTTCTCTCTGGAAGCCGCAGGACTTAATGTATCCACAGCTATCAACGGACTGGAAGCCGTCCGGCTTTTTGAAAAATCAAAACCATATGAATACGACATCATTCTTATGGATATTATGATGCCGGTTATGAATGGTCTGGATGCCACAAAGGCGATCCGCGGACTTTCCCGCCCTGATGCCACAACGGTTCCAATCATTGCCCTCAGCGCCAATGCATTTGCGGAAGATATCCAGAAGTCGAAGAATGCCGGAATCAATGAGCATCTCGCAAAGCCACTGGAAATGGATAAGGTGTTGGAGGTGATTGCATCGTATTGCAAGTAGCAGAAAGGCACAGACACTCTCTATGCATTGCATATTCTTTCAGAATTTCTGTTATAAAAAATCGGATTATCAGGCAATCTGTCATTTTCCTGATAATCCGATTTTTATTTTACTTACATCTTAAATGCTTCTTTTATACTGTCATAATGCAGAAATTTTCCGTCTGCCGCAAATGCCTTAATTTCATCTAATGTTGCAAACATATAGCCATCCGTCTCTGCCTCCTGAAGATGGAGATCTTTTTCATCAATATCCATCACGAAACGATACACATCTACAAAATAATTATCTCCTTCCCCCGGATTTTCTCTCTTGTAAGTGAAAAGATAGCCTCCATCAGCCTGACTTGCGTCCAGTCCTGTCTCTTCTCTGACTTCTCTTAACACCGCGTCATAAGATGCCTCTCCTGCCTGAGCTGCACCGCCGGATACCTCCCACCAGCCAGGTGCCCAGGCTTTCGTCATTACCCTTTTAGTGATCAGAAATTTTCCGTCTGTTCTTGCTACAACTCCAAGAACGGTAAGATGGTACTCCCCGTCCTTCAGACACCAGTCATTGCGCTTCATCGTTCTTCCTGTTGGTTTCTTATCTGCATCATAAATATCCCATAATTCCATCGTCTGCATCTCCTGTCCGTCTTGTCTGTAGTTTCTTATGCCATTATAATATGTCTTTTAAGACTTCACAATCCTTTGCAAACGAAAAAATCATTTTGCAAAATATTATTTGCAATATTCATCAACAGATTCTCGCCGCCATCCAGTTTCTTCTTGTCCCCCGCCTCTCTGTAAATCCTACAATATCTTTCAGCAGAATAATCAGTTCAAATCCACTCCGATACGGATAATCCCTTCCCCAGATGTGGACGATTCCCTGAAACGAGGCAAACTCTCTTCCCATCACCTTTAACCAGAAGATTGCTGCGTGCCCCGATTTTTTCATCTGTTCCATGTCCGGCACGTTCCCAGTCTCCAGATAACGTCTTCTTTTCTGACATCGTCTGACCTGCGCTTTTCTCAGCAGCACGCCATTTTGTTCACAGGTTTCATCCAGATACAGCAAAAGCCCGTCAAATCCTGTGAAATTGATCTGTGCATCCTCTCTTTTGGCATCCTTCCAGTACAGAATATTTCCGGAGGGCGTTTTCCCTGTCTCCCAATACATTCGGATGAAGAAAAGCTCTCCGATATGCCGGTTATCTTCCAGTGACCGGCTGTCTGTTTTTTCAGCAAATACTGCCTGCATGTTTTATCCCCCTCATTTGTCTATAAACCTCTTCTTTTTCTCTTCCTTTTTCTATGCACGATCACACCTGCCACAAACAGATTCAGTCCGATCACAGCATACCATCCCCGATAAGATTTCTCTCCTGTCCGGATCGGCTCCGCTTTCTCCGTCACCTCACAGCGTACGCCCCGCACCAGAAGCCGTTTTGTATTGATACCGTAAGGCGTACATGTCAGTAATGTGCAGTAATCCTTCTCCTTATCCAGCGCAAGCAGTTCTGTTTCTTCCGGTTCTACAATATCGATCCGATCGATTCGATAGAAAAGCGTCCGCCGGAGCACTGTTATTTTAAAATAGTCTCCCACCTTCAGCTTATCCAGATCTGAGAAAAGTTTCGCCCCCGGCAGTCCTCTGTGGGAAGAAAGCACCGCATGTGTTCCCTTTCCGCCTATCGGGAAACTGCTTCCTTCCACATGTCCTGCGCCATTGCAGATTGCGAAATCACCCGTTCCATGGTAAATCGGAAGTTTCAACCGGATTGCCGGAATTTCCAGATATCCCATCACACCGTCAGATGTCATATTCAAAAGTGCTCCATAACTATCAGCATTTTTGTCATTCGGCACTGGGTTATTCTGTTCCAGAAGCATCACATTATACGCTCTTGTCTGTGCGATCATTTCCTCTTCCTGCCCGGCATCCAACTTCTCCACTGATCTTTCATATCCATCCACTACCCTGCTTTGCCGACCGGCATTCCAGAGCTTTCCGACTTTTGGATAGAGCATGACTGCGATTCCCACAAAAAGGATTCCTGTCCATATAAAAAAGAAAATTCTTCCCCTTCGTTCCGACTCATTCACTATCATACAATTCGTTTTCGTCTTTTTGCATTCAACAGGACAACTCCTGCAACAATTGCAATCAGTACTCCACTGACCGTAAAGATCATTTCACCTGTTCCACCTGTCCCCGGAAGAAGTTTTCCTGATTTATTTACAACAACTTTTACCTTTGCTGCAAAATTTTCATTTATATAAGTTACCTTTGTCCCAGTCTCGCTTTCTGTAACATTTCCGTTTTCATCAAGATATGTGCTGGCGTCCGTCCTTGTTGCCCTGATCTTTTCGGCACTTACCAGAAATGACTCTGTCAGCTTGTTATATCCTTCTGGTGCTTTTGTTTCTGTAACCCTGTAATCACCCATCTTCAGACCTTTGATCACCACAGTTCCATCACTTCCGGCTTTCACCTTTCCGATTCCGGTCTGTCCGCCTTTTACAGTATACACACCGCTTTCTTCTTCTGCCTGAACCGGGAACGGCACCTCAAATTCCACTCCGGTAAGCGCCTCTCCTTTTTCATTGACCTTCTGGATCACAACCGCATAGGTATCTGTTGTTGTAGAATCCTCTATCGAGCTTTTTCCCGGTTCCTCTGTCGTATAATTCCATGAAAATCTGGCACTGTTCTTATTTCCTTCACCGTCGATCACTGCTTTATCATTTAACACAGCCGTATAATCAATGGTAATTCTTGCCCCGGTATCATAAAGATTTTTCCATCCACTCTCTCCTTCATCCGCTGCCCAAGGAATCGTAACCGGGAAAGTTGTATTTTCAAACTGTTCCAGCGGTTCTTCTTCAATCATCACAGATGTGATCTGCGCTGCATCAAATCCGTCCGGAAGAGTATCTTCAATGATGTATTCCTTGATCTGCTTGTCTGCAACATAATTCGAGGTGTTGATCTGTAAACGGAAATGAACCGTTTCACCGATACTGACATTGTTTTCCTTTACCTGTTTACCATCGTCAAGTACAATACTTTTCCCTCCGGCATTCCCGTCATTCCCCGGAGTCCACTGCGGCTCCTTACTGTTTTTGTCCACGATCTGCGCGTCTTTTGCAACACTCGTTACCATGATCATACCGCCATCTTTTAAAGTGCTGGTAACGTAATAGTAGCCGTATGGAAGACCGGTGATTTTTAGTATACTTCCATCAGATATTTTACTACATACTTCCTTTCCATTTTCTTTTATCCAGGCAATTGCCCCTTCTGAAAGTTGCTCTTTAGATCCAGCTTCATATGCATTCTCAGTCGTAGTTATATTTCCCGCTGAATCCTTTTTAAAATAAGGATTTTCAGAAATATCTTTTTTTGTATATGCTACTGAATTCCCGTCAGCACTTACTTTTGCATCAAATATTTTATAAATTGTATAATGAATCCCTTTTGATGCATTCTCAATCGTAATACTGCCATTACCTCCTGCCCCCGATACACTTTCCTGTGCAAATACCGTCGCCGACATCCCCACCATCGTTACCGCCATTACCAAAACGGATAACAGCCTTCTCAATTGTCTCATTCTTTTTTGTCTCATTCTTTTTCCTCTCTTTCTTTTTATTTTCGGATCCTTTCCCCATTCTACACATCTATACAACCGGTTTTCGTTTCTTTTCCGTCCAAAAAACGTTTCTTTTTCATCCTTTTTTCGTTTCTTTTAGAAAATCTTTTGGGCTATTCAATTTTTATTCCTTTTACAGCAGACATTCATAATCAAAAAACTGTACAAAGAATGTGTAGTCCAATAGAATCTCTTCAAAAAAATCGGGAGGCTGTCTGATAACAGTCTCCCGATTTTTACTATATTCCCCATTATTCTTTTTGATTCAGCAACGTTCCCAAAGTGTTTTCCGCCCAGCTGTAATTCGTCATATACGCTCCTTTGAACAGCTTTTTATGTTGTTCCTCATCCTCCAGGTAGTCATACAGATCACACTCCACATGCTCTGTACGGATACGGCTCTCCTGATTTACCCGATGCAGGACCCTTTCGATTCCGTATGCATTTAACGTTCCCCGAAGCTCTTTTACCACTTTGCGGAATTTATCTTTTATTCTTTTTTCTGTACATTCATCCTCCCATAAATAACTGATCGCATCCCCCGTCGTCACAAATCCTCCTCTTCTGTCAACCAGAAGTGCCAACAGTTCTTTGGCTTTCTTACATGAAAAAGGAATCGTTTCCCCATCCACAAAAATATCAAAATAACCGAATGTGCGGATTACAATCCTTTTCCCTTCCATCTTTGTCAACTCACTGTACATTCTCTTTTCCCCCTTCATTTAATGAGAATCTTTATCATCATACACTATCCAAATGAGCAGACTCAACATTCCATGCTAAAACATTACTTTCGTAACTTTTCCACACTATTCGATATTTCACTTTAACACTCTCTTCTTCTGAAATCTTTCATCTTTTTTCCATCTAACGCTGCATATTCCAGAACATCATCTGTGTTATATACAAGCTTTAATGAGAAAAACGGCTGCTCATTTTCAAGGAGTTCAAAAAAGATCCGATCCCCTTCCCATAATTCCAGTTCTCCGATTTTAGACTTTTCTACCCATTCCAGTTCCCCTTCATCACACGCAATCGGTGTTCCTGTAAAACCGTCTGCCGTATAAAGTGACATATATTCTACTACATCTTCGCCATATACAAAGGTTACAATCCCACGATATCTCCAGGATGTCAGCGTGTATCCTGTCTCTTCCCATACCTCACGAAGAAGACATTCCTCCGGGCTTTCCCCTTTTTCAAAATGACCACCTACTCCGATCCACTTGTCTTTATTGATATCATTTTCTTTGACAGTCCGGTGAAGCATCAGATATTTTCCATCCTGTTCAATATAACAAAGTGTGCTTAATTCTACCATTTTACGTTCCCTTTCATACACAAAATATTTTATGAAAATTATAATCTATCTTCTAGTATTTCTCAACTGCCATGACCTGGTTACTGTTCACTCCCGTGTCAATCACTACCCTGATTGGCACGGAGGATGCACATTTTATCTTGAATGGCATCTCGCCCATCGCCAAAGGCGATTTAAAATGGCGAGATGCATTGCTGGTCACAGATACTGTGAACAGTAACATGACCTGTCTTTTTCCACCATTCCTCTTTCTCTTTAATTGCAAATATTGTCAGCAAATAGTATAATGATGTTTAAGGATTGCGGAAATTGCGTAGCAATAGAGCAATCCGGTTACATCAGTAAGTGGCAAAATTTACTTTTGACACTCACATCGTATAATATCTTCAAATAGACCAAAATTGTAGATAAGGAGTCTCTGTTTTGACAAAAGAAAACTATAAAATAAGCAAAATCCAGATCGGATTTTACTATCTTCTGATGTTCCTGATACTTATCTGGTTTCTGGTAATACAATTCACAGGAATTAACAATCACAATGCCAGAATCCAATCCAGCGACATCACATATCGTGGTACTTTTACCTGGATTCACTCCGATGGAAGCAAAGAACAGATTGCCGTCCCCGGACATTACAATGTTCCTGCAAAAGAGACTATGGTCATTACCACAACACTTCCTGAAAATTATACGCAAAGTTCACTGGCTATACGTTCCTCTCTGCAGGATATCCGTTTCTATATTGACGGAGTGCTTCGCACCGAATACTCAACCAAAGACCAGCGGCTGGCTGGGAAAAATTCTGCCAGCTGTTATGTTTTCTGTCCTACTTCAGCAGCAGATGCAGGAAAAGAACTCCGTATTGAGCTGACTACCAATACCTCTAACTATTCCGGTGTAGTCAATGAGATCTATTCCGGAGACAAGAGTGATATCTGGGAATATATTTTTGAATCTTACGGGCTTGAGACTATTATTGCTTTCTTCATCTTGTTCGCCGGTATCATTACCATCCTTTTCAGTATCGCACTCGGAATTGTCTATGACAGAAAATTTGATATGGAATATCTTGGATGGTGCATGATCATGGGTGCTGTATGGATGCTCGGCGAATCCAAGCTCAGACAGCTTATAGTTCCGAATCCATCTGCACTGGGGACTTTATGCTTTGTAATGATCATGCTCGTTCCGATCCCGGTACTTTTTTATGCAGATCTCATTCAGCAGGGTCGTTATAAAAAGCCTTACTTTTACCTTGGCTGTGCAGCATTTGGTAACTTTTTGATCTGTCTGGTTCTTCATCTGACTGGCACTGCTGATTTTATCGAAACTCTGCCGGGCGCCCACGTGATTCTTGCAGTCACCTTCCTTCTGGTTTTCCTGACTTTCTGTCTGGATATGCGAAAGAAAGAATACCGGAAAGACAAATTGGTACTGATTGGCCTGATCATTGCAATGCTTGCCATCGCCATCGAATCCATTTCTACATATTTTGTAGTTTTGATTTCCGGTCTTTTTATTGGTGTCGGCATGTTGATCCTTCTTTTCATTAGCATTATCCGTACAATAAAGAATGTGCATACCATTGAAATGCATCGTCAAAAAGAGGAGCTTTTGAAACGTAAACGGCAGATGGAAAAGATTTCCTTACAGATGATGCAGACTCTCTCTACAACCATCGAGGCAAAGGACGAATACACCAGAGGGCATTCCCATCGTGTTGCAGAATACTCTGCACTGATTGCGCAGGAAATGGGTTGGAATCGCTCTGAAATCGTCAATCTCCGACATGCAGCTCATCTGCATGATATCGGAAAAGTCGGCATCCCTGATATTATTTTAAACAAGCCATCCAGACTGACAAACGAAGAGTACGCTGTTATTAAGGAACATACGGTTATCGGCGCTGAGATTTTGAAAAATGTTTCGATCATCAATCATGTAACCGAAGTCGCCCGTTCTCATCATGAGCGTTATGATGGCCATGGTTATCCGGACGGTCTAAAAGGGGAAGAGATTCCGATCCATGCGCGGATCGTTGCTGTTGCCGACAGCTATGATGCAATGAATTCCCGCCGTATTTACCGTAATTCTCTTCCAAAAGAAACAATTTATGAAGAAATACGCAAAAACAGAGGAACTCAGTTCGATCCTGAAATCGCAGATATTTTTCTTAGACTGTTAGATGAGAATCGTCTGACGATCACAGATACTTATCTGGAAATTGATGACGAGCCAGTTCTTCCTGGCATGGAATTTGAAATCAGCAACTTCATTTCCAATGTTATGAATACGATGAAGAGCCAGGAAGAAGCAGAAAATTTTGATCTTCTTACCGGACTCCCTATGCGAAATACCGGTCAGAAAATGATTGCACAGCTGATGCAGGAGCACAATGGCTGTCTGATCTTTATGGATATGGATAATCTGAAAAAGATAAATGATATCTACGGTCATAAAGCCGGAGACCGTGCACTGAAAGCACTTGGAGCTCTCCTCTCCGAGCATATCGGAAATTTGGTTGGCTGCAGGCTTGGTGGCGATGAATTCCTTCTTTTTGTACCGGATGCCGGTAAAAATGAAATAACCGAGCTTATGGAAACTCTGTTTTCCCGCTTTGATTCCGAGAAGAAAAAAGATCTTGAGATCCGTGTTGCATCCATTTCTGCCGGACTTTGCATGTGTACCAAGGGAGATTCCTTTGACGAGTGTTCTTCCAAAGCAGATAAAGCACTCTATTATGTCAAGCAAAACGGAAAACACAACTTCTTTTTCTATCAGCAGATGGGCAATACCGTATTCCCGGTTTCCAGCGTGGCAAAAGATCTTTCCCTTGTGGCAAAAGTACTTCGTAACAGCGGAAACTATTCCGGAGCACTTAATCTTAATTACCGTGAATTTTCTAAGATTTATGAGTACATCAACCAGCTTGGAGAACGACATAAATACCATTGTTTCCTGGTCATGGTCACAATGGAAACCACTCCGGATTCTATGATGTATATTGAAAATATTGAACAGGCACTGGAATACATGGAGGAAGCGATCCGTCACAAGATCCGTAAGATTGACGTGTGTACACGGTATAGTGCCATGCAGTATCTGATCATTTTATTTGAACCAGATGAAAGTCAGATTCCAAAAGTTATGGACCGTATTTTTATTCAGTATTATAAACTGTACGATAAACACAATTTCATTCCGAAGTATGAATATCTTCCGGTGAATGAACACTCAGAGGAAACAAATCCTCAAAACACTTCAGATCACCTTAACCAAAATATCCATCCAGTATAGGAATTTTACTACCTGAGACTTTTATCTGCTGTGAAATGCAATTTTCCAAACTTATTAAAAAATGAGGAAAACAACCGGTTTTCACTTCGGTGTTTTCCTCATTTTTCTGTATTACTTGTTTATTCTTTTCTTCCTCTGACCTTTCCGGTCAGCAGTGCCACCACGATCACTGGGCCTGTAATGATTGTCTATAGAAATCCTAACGAAATTTTTCGACTGTTTTCGAGATTGCTGTTTCAACAGACTTATGCTACGATATCCATACGCAAACAAACTTCTTCTTGTTTGCAACCTTATCTATTCAACCCAATCTCATTTTCGGAGCCAGTTTCCGGCAACTTTTTCCGACAATGAACGACAACTGAAAATATCCGGATTGAGATCGCCTCTTTTACATATTTCCGTCATATGTTAATATACTCATATAGACTTTCTCCTTTCGGAACATTTTTACCTAATGAAAGGAGAAACAAATGAACAAAAGAAAAGAATTCTCAAAACTTAACCTGTTGGACAGATTTTTATTCGATGAAGCAATGGAAGATTCGGAGAATATGAAAACGGTACTGGATATTATTCTGGGGCAGGATATCCCACTTAGATTGCCACCACATTCTGAAAAAGAAATGCGGACTTTTCCGGATAACCGGCAGGTCCGATTAGATGTCTATGCATGGGATGACGATGATACTGTGTACGATACAGAAGCGCAGAAGGAAGATACAAAGAATCTTCCCAAACGCAGCCGCTTCTATCAGGCGGTACTGGACAGTAATCTGCTGCCACCTGGAAGTGTCGATTTCAATAAACTAAATCGTGCTTTTATCATTCTGATCATGCCCTTCGATCCATTCGGAAAAGGATTTTACAAGTATACTTTCCGAATGAAATGCGAAGAATGTCCAGATCTTGATCTGCAAGATGAAGCAACACGTATTTTTCTAAACTGCCATGGCACGCATCCTGAAATGGTATCACCGGAACTGATAGAGTTACTTCATTACATGGAAAAATCAACGAATGAGGTCGCGGGTTCGTGCACAAGCCAGAAGATTAAATTGCTCCATCAGAAAGTCTGTCAGATCAGGTCGAACAAGAAAATGGAGGCGAAATTCATGCGCGCATGGGAAGAAAGAGAAATAGAACGTCAAAAAGCCTTTGCTGAAGGTGCGGAAGCTGGAATCGAGACCGGAAAAACTCAAGGAAAAAATGACCTTTTAAAAAGTCAGGTCAAAAAGAAATTAGAAAAAAAATATTCCAAAGAACAAATCGCAGATATGCTGGAAGAAGATGTCGCAACCATTGAAGCAATTATTAACGAATTACAATAGCTAAATGCCGGTCAGAAAGAGAAAAACTATCACTGATATCTTTTCCTGCATACCAGATCACGACAGCAAGAGATCCCTGCACCATTTACGGCACAGGGATCTCTTTAATCTCTTTCCGTTCCATTCCAATTAGCTAGAAGCACTCCAGAAATATTTCCAGAATCTCCTCATGTGTCATCTTCTTATAACTTCCATCCACCAGATAACAAGAATCCGCAATCTCTTTCAGATCCTCTTTTTTCTCCACACCTACTTCCCGAAGTGTTGTCGGAAGTCCGATCTCTCTGATAAAATCAGCCAATGCCTCTACGCCAGCTTCAGCCATCTCTTCATCGGTACGACCATTTCTCGGAATCTTCCATACATTTTCCGCAAAGCGGGCAAATTTCTTTGCGCCTGCCTGACAGATATGCCGATAATAAACCGGATGCAGCACAGCAAGTCCACATCCATGACTGCAGTTGGTATAAGCACTGATCTGATGCTCCATCTGATGGCATTCAAAATCACATTTTTTGCCAAGCTTGATGATCCGGTTCTCTGCCATGGTAGACAGCCACATCAGATTACTTCTTGCTGTATAATTCTCCGGATTTACCAATGCCGCACGAAGGCTTGTTATCACGCCGCGCATCAGAGCTTCCGAAATATCATCCGATACGTTATCCTCGTCCGGCTCACTGAAATAAGTCTCCATAACGTGAGACAGGATATCAAAGCTTCCTGCCACCATCTGTTTTGTCGGAACTGTATAAGTATAAGTCGGATCCATTAATGCAAATTCCGGATTGCATTTCGGGTAATCCCGGTCTGTCTTGATCATGACCTCTTCATTGGTAATGACTGCTCCCCCGTTGCACTCGCTGCCTGTTCCGGACGCTGTTACGATCACGCCAAGTGGCATCGGTTCAAAATCCACAACACCCTTCTTCGCCCAGTACTCATCCCACACATCTTTCTCGCTGACCGCTGCCATGGAAATTGCCTTGCTGCAGTCCATAACCGAGCCACCGCCGACTGCAAGGATCCAGTCCACCTGTTTTTCCTTTACCAGCTTTGTGCCTTCCAGCACCTTCTTATAAGTCGGATTTTCCATAATCCCCGGAAATTCTATGATTGTTTTCCCTGCTTTTTCAAGTGCCGCTGTGACTTCCTCATAAACTCCATTTTTCCTGATCGAGCCACCGCCATAGGCAAGCAGAACCTTATCCCCATGCGCCGCAGCGATTTCCGGCAGATACTCGCCGACACATCCTTTCCCGAAATATACTTTCGTTTTATTTTCAAAAATAAAGTTATTCATCTTTTTTCTCCTTTATGTAATTTAAGCAAAATATGTTTCGGCAGATTTTCTTTTTCAATGATCCATTCCGAAACATCCCTCTTTTACCACAGATACTTATATTATAGTCCCTGAAAAAATTTATCGTCAATATCTTTCCGGTTTATGCACATTTATGCACATTCCAAAATGGAACCCACAATTTTCCCGAAGTACTTCTTTACATGGTTTTCCATGCTATCATGTAGTTTATACAGGTTTCTCGTTACTGTTCACAGTACCTGTGACCAGCAACGCATCTCGCCATTTTAAATCGCCTTTGGCGATGGGCGAGATGCCGTTCAAGATAAAACGTGCATCCTCCGTGCCAATCAGCGTAGTGATTGACACGGGAGTGAACAGTAACGTTTTCTCGCCAGCAGTTTTTAATCAATTGCAAAAAAACATGCAAAATAAACAGATATATGGTATTATAGAAAGCAAAAAACAGAAAGTACAGGAGGGTTAACATATGTATATTACATGTCTGGATGTCGAAGGAGTACTTGTACCGGAAATCTGGGTTGCATTTGCAGAAGCAAGCGGAATTCCGGAACTGAAAAGAACCACAAGAGATGAACCTGATTATAACAAACTGATGCGTTGGAGACTGGATACTTTAAAAGCTCATGGTCTCGGAATCAAAGAAATTCAAGAAACAATTTCCAAGATTGATCCGCTTCCGGGCGCAAAAGACTTCCTGGATGAGCTACGTTCCTTCACCCAGGTAATCCTTCTCAGTGATACCTTCACCGAATTTGCAATGCCGCTCATGGAAAAGCTTGGTCATCCGACGCTTTTCTGCAACAGTCTGGAAATTGCAGAAAATGGCGAAATCACAGACTTCAAGATGCGTGTGGAAAATTCCAAACTAACAACCGTAAAGGCACTGCAGTCCATCGGATTTGAAACGATCGCAAGTGGCGATTCTTACAACGATCTGGGTATGATCCAGGCAAGTAAGGCAGGATTCTTATTCCGTTCAACCGACAAGATCAAAGCGGATTACCCGCAGATTCCGGCCTATGAAACCTATGAAGAGCTGCTTGGCGCAATTAAAGACGCGATAAAATAAAAGATAATTGCCATGGCGACATGCGTAGAGAAACCTTACCGTTTTTCAGTTTTTACGTCTGAAAATTGGTAAGGTTTTTTTACAACTATCTCGTATACATGGTTTCTTCTTCTCCGTCATCGCCACCAGGATTTATCGTGCCGAGCTGATTCCAGTCCAAAATAACGGAATCAGTAAACGCATTGATGACAAGACCAGTTAATGTATATTGTGATCTCTTTGCCATATCCATTACATCAGAAAAGCGTAAAAAACTTTCATTCATAACCTTTTCGCAAATCTGACCACTCAAAAGCTCATTTGCTTTTCCTTCTATCCTCGAAATAGTCCATGGTTGTTCGAATAAAAATGTGCGCAATGATGCAATATATCGGGTTTCTCCTTTACAATCCGAAAAAATCTGCTTCTTCGCGCTTTATCATTCCAGATTTTACAATTGATCCATCGTATTTCCATCGGAAGAAGTTCTTCAAAAAAATCTTTTTTCGAACGGTATTTTGGGGGAACATTCCACACAGATGGATTTTCTTTACATTTGCCCGGATAAAAAATCTCGTAAACTTCTTTTAAATTCATTCCGGCTGTCCCTCCTTTATTCAAGCACCATTATTTTTCAACAAATTTGTTGAATATGCATATTTATTTTAACATTATAAGGTTGTATTTACATTGATTTTTAGGTTGTAATTACATATGCAATAAAAAAGTCCTACAAACTGCTTAATTTTACAGTTTGTAGGATTTTCGTCTTTTATCACTTTTTCATTGACTCTCGAGTGCGCTTCTATGATATGATAATGATACCATGGGCAAAAGGTCAGAAAGCCGATGCAAGCTTGCTTACAAGAGGATTTTTGACCTCTTGACCCGCCAAAAACATGAGTAAGTAGCCATTTTTCAAAGAAAAATGAGCGGATTACAAAGGAGATTTTTATCATGAGAGAAACTATTTTAGGCAATCATTTGCAAAAAATTCCTTCCATTGCAGTCGGATGCATGCGACTTTCTGAGAAATCGAAAGAGGAAATGAACCATTTCATTCACTCTGCGTTGGAACAGGGCGCATATTTCTTCGATCATGCGGATATCTACGGCGGCGGTATGAGCGAGACCGTGTTCGGCGAAGCCTTTGCCGGCGATCCATCCCTGAAACGGGAAGATATTTTCCTGCAGTCAAAATGCGGCATCCGTCAAGGTTATTATGACCTCTCAAAAGAGCACATTTTGAAATCTGTCGATGGTATTTTAAAACGGCTTCAGACAGATTATCTCGATCTTCTGCTGCTCCACCGTCCGGATGCACTCGTAGAACCGGAAGAGGTTGCTGCCGCATTTGATACTCTGTTTGAGAGCGGAAAGGTTCGCCATTTTGGTGTTTCAAACCACAAACCGATGCAGATTGCACTGCTACAGAAGTATGTCCGCCAACCGCTCGTTGTCAACCAGGTTCAATTCAGCATTCCGGTTTCCAATCTTGTTGCAAATGGCATGGAAGTCAATATGGAAACCCCTGGTTCAATTGACCACGACGGAAGTCTGCTCGACTACTGCCGCCTCCACGATATCACCCTCCAGGCCTGGTCACCATTTCAGATGCCGGCATGGAAAGGATGCTTTCTCGGAAGTGACCAATACCCGGAACTGAATCAAAAGCTTCATGTACTGGCTGAAAAATATAATGTCAGCGACACTACCATTGCGGCTGCGTGGATTTTACGCCACCCGGCAAATATGCAAATCATTACCGGAACCGCAAGCGAAAGTCGCCTGAAAGAAATTATTGCAGCATGCGAGATAACACTGACTCGCGAAGAATGGTATGAGCTGTACCTGGCTGCAGGTCATCCGCTTCCATAAGGATTTTCGGCATTATATTTCTGATTTTATATTCTTGCTAACTTATGCTATTACCCGCACCGTTGGTGCGGGTAATTCTATTTCCGGAATAAACAGACAGTTAACAAACTGAAGCTGCTTTATCAGTTGGCCACGATTTTCTAAGTGCCACATAGGAAATCACAAAATTGGCAAACCAGCCAGCCGGTACGGCAAGCCAGACAAATGCGATACCAAAACGAGGTGCAAAAATCAAAGCAACTGCCAGGCGGATCGCAAGGTTTACCATATTGGCGACGAGAAACGGGCGCATGACTCCCAGTCCACGGAGGACTCCATCTGTTGCCATTTTGATACCCATAAAGATGAAAAAGAAACCAAGCCATCTCATATAATCCCCGGACACCTGATATGCCAGAGCGGTTCCGTCTTTCCCCAGGAATAACGAGGAAATCTGCGTATGAAGCGTTTCAATGACTATAAAAGCAAGAATTGCAAAACATAAATCCAACACCAGTGCCGCATGATATCCTTTTTTGATACGTTCCAATTTCTTTGCGCCAAGATTCTGGGAAACATACGGTGAAACTGCATTTCCAATGGATACAAAGATCAGTGAAAAAACGTTCTCTACCCGCATCGTTGCCGAATAACCGGCAAGTGCCTGTGTACCGAACGGATTTACAACTGCCTGTACGATCATCATGCCAATCGACACTGTAGACTGCTGAAGAACAGATGGTACAGCGATCCGAAGCATGGAATGCAATTCCTTCCCATCAAACCAGTCAAAGCGACTTTTATATCGGCGCATCCGGCTAAAGAAAATGAAAAGTGAAAACACTGCTGAAATCCCCTGTGCAATGAGGGTTGCAAGGGCTGCACCAAATACCCCCAAACCAAGTCCGGCCACCATCCAGAGATCCATAATAATATTCAAAATAGAAGAAAATATCAACAGTCCCAACGGAATCTTTGACTCACCGATCGAGGTAAACATCGTTGAAAGGATGTTATACATAAACAAAAACGGAAATCCCACAAAATAAACACGAAGGTACAGTACTGCTTCCTCCAGTATATCAGCAGGTGTCTGCAATAAACTCATCATCGAATGGGAAAAACAAAAGCCAAATACACCCAGAAGTACGCTTAGAATCAGGAAGCTGATCAGTGATGTTGACACAATTGTTTTCATTTTACTATAATCTCTGGCTCCAAAATAACGGCTCACGAGCACTCCTGCACCGACACCGGCACCCAATGCTATACAAATGAAGACATTCGTAAGTGCAGCACAGGCACCGACTGCCGCCAGCGCAGACGAACCAACAAACTGACCCACAATAATAGAATCAGCCATATTATATACTTGTTGAAAAAAGCTGCCTAAAATCATAGGCATTGCAAAAACAGTCAACGCTTTAAGCGGCGCATCTGTAATTAAATATTCATCTTTTGACATCCTCCAGTTCCTCCTGCTGTTTATTTTTTTCGTACTTCCTCAATTCTTCCAATGCCTCTCCACCCATAGGATACAAAGTCACAATATTAAAAATCGTCATAAGTCCGATTCCCACATCACCAAGATCCCATACAATATGGTAAGCCGCAATTCCTCCGATAAAGAGCATCACAAGTGCGAGGATTTTATATGCTGTCTGCCAGCACCACTTATCCCCTAAAAGATATGCCACATTTCCTCTTGCATAAAACAGGATTCCAAGAAACGTTGAAAAGCTGAAAAGGAACAACGTAACCGCAATAAAGATCACGCCAAATTTACCGAGATGATAATTCATTGCTGTCTGCAAAAGCTCCATTCCTTCCAGTCCTGCTATCATCTTTTCCGGCACAAGAAGCATGATCATCGCCGTACAGCTGCAGATCACAATTGTATCTATAAATACACCAAGTGCCTGTATAAGTCCTGCTTTTACAGGCGTATCACATTCTGCAGCTGCAGCTGCGCACGGAGCAGATCCGGAACCTGCCTCATTTGAAAATAACCCTCTTTTTACACCATTCATAAGAACTGCGCCGAACCCACCGGCGGCTGCCTGACGGATCCCAAACGCTTCCTGGATAATCCGCTCAAATACCCCCGGCAGGCTTCGGATATTCAACAAGATAATGACTATCGTAATCACAAAATAGCAGACTGCCATGATTGGGACCAGAATATCCAGCACCTTTACTGTGGCATTTTTTCGCAGTACGATCACTGCCGCAACGGCTACCAGAATCACCGTCGTAAAAATTGGCGGAATCCCAAATGCATTTTCAAAAGAAGATGCAACCGAATTACTGATCACCTGACTGATCCCGGCCCAGCAGATGAGCCCTGAGATTGCAAAGAGCACCGCAATACAGACATGTTTCTTTGTCTTTCCTGTCCGTCTCTCTGCATAATGATGCATATAGTATGCCGGACCTCCGCGGTAGCCTCCGTAAAGCGGATCTTTCTCTTTATAAAGCTGTGCAAGCGTTGCCTCGATAAATGCGGTTGAAGAACCGATAATCGCTGTGATCCACATCCAAAAAACCGCACCGGCACCACCTGCGGAAACGGCAGCAACTACTCCAACCAGATTCCCCATTCCGACTCTTGTTGCAGTTGAGACGATCAATGTCTGAAAGGTTGACAAACTGTCATCCTCCTTCTTTTTCCCGGTAAGTGCGCGAACCATATCGCCAAAAAGACGAACCGGCAAAAATCTTGTTCTGATCGTGAAATAAATTCCTGTGGGGATCAGCAAAATAATAAGCAGTGATACACCAAAAGAGGAGTCTCCCGGAAGTGGTATCCTCAAAAGATCTCCCCATAAAAATTGGTATACTGCCTGAATCCATGTAGTTATCATTTCTCTCGTTTCCTTTTCTTTAAATTAATGTTCTCGTCTATTTTATCACAAAGCTATTCTTTAGAATACAAAAAACACGGAAAATTCCGTGTTTTTTGTACTTACATCCTCTTCTTGGATTATTCTCCCCAACGAAGTCCTTTTCCGGCTTCTACCGCTTTATCATAAATCACCTTCGCTGCTACCAGATCCTGTGCAGCAACTCCTACGGTTTCATATACGATAATTTCTTCGTCATTTTCACGTCCTTTGATCTTTCCATTGATCACATCTCCAAGGCTTCCAAGCACATCCTCTTCTGTAATGATTCCGTCTGCGATCGGAATCAGAAGGTCCCCCGTCTCTGAAAGTGCTGCCTCTTTTGAATCACAGATGATCTTAGATGCTCTCGGTAAAACCGCCGGATCCAGCTCATGCTTATGAGGTTCATAAGTACCTACGCAGCTGATAGTTGCACCGGCCTTTACCTTTGTTCCGTCAAATACCGGTTTTGCGGAAGGAGTAACAGTAATAATAAGATCTGCATCTTCGATACAGTCATCTGAATCCTTAGCCGGTATGATTTTCGCGCCATATTTTGCCAGTTCCTTCTGCATTTCTTCGGCAAATGCTTTGCATCTTTCTTCATTCAGGTCAAAGATCTTTACTTCTTCCAGCTTTCTTGCTGCGAGCATTGCCTCAAGCTGAGCTGCTGCCTGTCCCCCTGTACCGATCATTGCACCTTTTTTACATTCCTTTTTCCCAAGCAGATCAAATGCTGCACCGGAAGACGCCCCCGTACGAAGCTGTGTCACATAAGTTCCATCCAGCATCGCAATCACATATCCTGTCTTTCCGTCGATCAGCATAGTCTGCGCCGGTGATGTCATCAGATTGTTATCGATATTGTGTGGAAAAATGTTGATCACCTTCATGGCTGCTGCATCTAATTCCGGAGCATAGGCCGGCATAAACAGAAATGCACCGTCATACTTTCCGTTGATGACTGTACGAAGCGGTGTATCTACCGTACCATCGACAACCATTTTAAATGCCTGCTTGTCCGCTTCGATCATGTCTTTCATTGTAATTACACTTTTAATATCCTCTTTTGAAAGCAATAACATACCCGTTCTCTCCTTATCCTTATCAATACTTTTATTCGTGATGATATCCGTAATCTGCATCCAGTGCCCATGGCTGCATTGCACCGCCTTCTTCTGCCGGTCTGCAGTTCTGTGCGTAAATATTTAAAACACCCTTCTGCTGCTTAAGTGGCGGACGTACCCAGGATTTTCTTCTTTCTGCTAAAATCTCATCGGATACGAGAAGATTGACGGTTCCCCCTGCAATGTCCATCTCAATTTCATCACCATTTTCGATCAAAGCGATCACACCGCCGTCATAGGCTTCCGGAGAAACATGTCCGACGATTGCTCCGTAGTTGAATCCGGAGAAACGTGCGTCTGTGATAAGCCCGACCTTTTTATCAAGTCCAAGTCCGATCAGAGCATCGATACTAAGCATCAGCTCTTTCATACCCGGTGCTCCTTTACAGCCTTCATAGCGGATAACAAGAATGTCCCCCGCGACAATCTCGCCTGCCATAATGGCTTTATACGCATCCTGATCGCATTCATACACTTTTGCCGCACCTTTGATGTATTTTACTTCTTCATATACTGCTGTCGGACGTACAATCGCTCCTGCCGGTGAAATATTTCCCCGCATGATTTTAAGTCCCGGTTCTTTTGCTACAGGATCTTCCAGCGAATGAATGACTTTATTTGGCGCGCTTTTCACAGAATCGAGGAGTTCACCCCAAGTTGTATCCCCGTAAATCGTCGGCGCGTCAGTGTGGATTTTACCGGCAAGCTGCTTCATGACCTGCTTTACACCGCCGGCATAATGAAAATCTACAACTGTATACGGTCCGCTTGGAATCACTGCATTGATGCAGTAAATTTCCTTCGCATACTTTTCAAACTCTGCCAGTGTAAGCTTAATACCAAGTTCATATGCGTATGCCAGGATATGAAGTACCGCATTGGTAGATCCTGCAACTGCCATATCAAACATGATCGCATTTTCCAGAACATCTTTGGTGATCAGATCTTTTGGTGTCTTTCCGGACCTGGCAAGCTGTACCATGTATTTTCCTGCTGTTCTTGCAGCACGAAGTCTTGCATTATCTGATGCAGGAATCGTAGATGTTCCCGGCATAACAAGGTTCAATACCTCACCTAACATCTGCATCGTGTTCGCTGTTCCCATGGAAGGGCAGGCACCAAATGAAGGGCAGACACTTTCTTCCATTTCAAATAATTCTGCCTCAGAAGCATCTGAGAATCTTGCTGCATCCAGATCTGCCTCTACAACTGTCTTACCGCAGTAATTTCCGGCCTGCATTGATCCCCCGGTCACTACCAGGGCCGGAATATCCAGTCTGCATGCTGCCAGATAACATCCGGCAATAATCAGATCACAGGATGCCACACAGCAGATCGCATCGAAATTATGTATTCTGGATACAAATTCGATGGACATTGCCACGATATCTCTTCCTACCTGCTCATACTTCATCTCATCCGCACCATTTGCCACATTTCCGCAAGTAGCCGGGATTCCGAATTCTACCGGGATTCCTCCTGCTGCCCAGATTCCCTCTTTTACAGCCTCTGTCACCTGGCGAAGATGCGCAGTTCCGGGAGAACCTGCCATGTAAGAATTCGGTATTCCGATATGCGGTTTCTGGCGGATATCCTCATCCGAATATCCTGCCGCCTTCATCATAACACGGCGGTGTGCCGCTTCTGTTCCGTTCCAGTAATCGTATCCCATTATTCTTCTCCTTTAATTCATGATACATGTTAAAAGCCTTTGAATTTCATTCCCCTCCTCTATGCTATTCCAGTTTCCGGTCATTGAAAAGTCTGTAAAACTGATATCAGATTTCACTTTTTCTTAATACAATATTAACTCTTTGATTTGCGCTTATATTTTCACTTTTTCTTATGTTTGATTTTAAAAAAATTTATAATAAAATCCCGCGGATATTGATTATCTTCCTTATATTAAGTAAGATAGTAAAAGAGCATTGTTTATCAACACCACGGGAGGTTACATCATGTCTAAATACGATGTGATTCTTGATGTCTATGAGAATCAGAGCATCTCAAAAGCTGCTCAAAAACACAACTACACACAGTCAGCTGTCAGCCAGACCATTCGCAATTATGAAAAAGAGATTGGTCTCAAGCTGTTCAAGCGTTCAAAAAACGGAATGGAAGCACTTCCCGGGACAGAACCCATCTTTGAAGAACTTATGCATATCCGCTCCGCCAATACACGGATCGATCAGATTGTCTCAAATATCAACAATCTGGACAGTGGCTTTATCCGCATCGGAACGGTGCAAAGCATTGCCTATAACTGGCTCCCCGGAGTACTGAAAAATTTTTCCGCCGAATACCCGAATATCACCTTTCGGCTCTATGTTGACGGATTTCAGAACCTGACGGAAAAACTTCGAAAAAAAGAACTGGACTGTATTTTTGTTTCGCAATATGTTGCAAAGGATTTTCCAAATCTGCCTGTCGGCACCGATGAACTGGTTCTGGTTACTTCCCTGGACCATCCTCTTGCCGATCAGCTGACGGTATCTTTTGCCGATATTGACGGACAGGATTTTGTTCTCTCCGCCGATGATTTTGATTATGAAACCGGAAAATTATTCCGCTTAAACCATATCACCCCTAACGTAAGATTCCGGATCAATGAGGACTATACTGCGATTAAAATGGTGGAACAGGGCTTTGGCATCACTGTACTTCCCAAACTTCTGCTCCATAATATTCCATTCAATGTCTGTGTCCGTTCCTTTACCGAACACTTCCGCAGGAATCTGTCCGTGGCCTATCTGGATACACCTGAACTCTCTCCTGCACTTGATAAGTTTCTTACCTTTGTTACTAAATGGGCCAAAGAATGTAAGCTGATCTGATTTCCTGTCACACGCAAAACGGCACAAAGTTCTGCTATGACTTTGTGCCGTTTTGCGCGTAACTTTATTTTGTTTATTTTCTCAGACCATCTCTGAGCGCATCCAGATTATTTCTCTATAATTCCGTATTTATAACCACTTTCTTTCATTAATTCAAGGTATGGTTTCGGATCAAAATATTCCGGTGCATAGACCCCAGCTTCTTTCCAGATTCCTCTTCCGATCAGCTCCAGTGCAAGTGCTGCTCCAAATCCTGTCTGGGCGGTAACAGCCTGGGTTCCCCATCTTTCGATAGACTCCTGATTATCAAATGGCTGATACAGGAAATATTCTTTTTCCTTTCCATCTTTCTTTCCGATACACTGTACTCCGACCAGCATTTTTCCAGTCATCTCATCTCCGATATCTTTTGGCTGCGGCGCACACGCTGCAACCACATCTCGTGGAACTACTTTCACATCCCCTACCTGCATCGGCTTGATACTGCGAAGTCCCAGCTTATCCAGCACCTTAAGTGCCGTGATCAGATTCTCATCAAGACTGATCTTGAAGGTTGCCTTTTTCAATCCATACTGGCTTAAGTAGCGTGCCATCGTCACGACTTCCTCATGCTCAACTTTGACCAGCGTATTTGCGCCAACTCCTTCCGGCATCTCATATACTTCCTGTCCGGCAAACGCTTTTTCTACGATAAATCCGCCCTTTTCCTCATCATACTCAACATTCGGGTTCATTACCTCATCCAGCACAGTCCACACGTTGAATCCAAACATGATATCATCCGGATCTGCGCCCGGAACAGACAGATTTCCGCCGTCTTTTACATGAACCTCTGTAATCTCATCCAAAAGTTCTGTCGCTGCGTATTTTGCAAATACATTTACAACACCCGGATCGATCCCCATACAGATCACAGCCATATTTCCCTGCTTCTTCCAGGCTTCATGGCGGTCAAAATTATATTTTGTCATTGGTTCTGTATAGCTGTTCTCGATTCCGAGACCATACGCAGGATGTTCCATCGGAACAGACCAGGTTCCCATACTTCCGTAGTCTGCACCTGTTTTAAACGCAGCGTCAAAAATCATATTACTTGCAAAGGGCGGCGCCGCATCCATCACAAAATCAATTTTATGCTCCCGGATCATTTCTGCCATTTCCTCTGTATTTGTCGCATCGATCTTAGAGGCTTCAAAACGGGTATCCCCCTTCATCATAGTAACAACTTCTTCTGCCCTTTTTAGATCATAATCACAGACCAGGACATATTCCAGCCATTCTCCCTTCGGATCTCTCCACTGCATTACTTTTAAAATACTTTCACCGACAGCACCGGCTCCTACAAGCATCATTCTCATCTTTTTTCCTCCTGCTTTTCCTTTTCTTCTGTCAAATTTTTTTCAAAAAATGCCCTTTCCTTTCTTCCTCAGATAATACTTTTGTATACCACCACATACCGCCTGCTAACAGTCTCATCTCATATAAGTGCCCATATAAAAAGGACAGAAAAAAACAGATGCACGAAAAAATCGTTCATCTGTTTTCTCTGTCCTTTTACCAGTTGGTTCTAGCCTCGTAGGTGGTGCTTTCTTTGCACACTCTCCAAAGATTCGTCAGGTCGCCTTCCTTTTTGCCTGTCAGTTTCCACGAAAGGAAGATGTTTACCTTACGCTTTGCTTCTTCGGCCCCTTGCGGTGTCTAGGACGTCCCTCATCCGACATATTCTTGATAAACTTAAGTTTACCCTTTTTTGTCCATCCGGTCAAATCTTTTATTTCTTTCCTCCGAAAATAGCTCCCATGAAACGGATATATGTGTAAACAACAAGTGCTACCGCAATGATCGTCTCGATCAGAACTACATACTGAAGGAACGGCATTGGATGTCCCATATTTGCTGCGCATGCCATCGTCTGTTTACTTGCGATTGCGCTGATAACAAATGGGAATGTGAATGCTGCATAGCTTGGGAAGAATGGCATCTTCAGATAGCCAACTGCTTTTACCAGTGCGAAAATGTAAATAACAGTTGCCACTACAAACATTGCCATCAAAAATCCGTATGATTTCGGTGTTACGGACTGTACATAACCTGCAATACACAGGCTGGTCGGTGCTGCGTAGATACAGATCAGCGGTTTTGCCGGATCCGGCACTTCTTTAAACTTCACATAACGATAGGTTACAAGTACAAGAAGTACGATCAGTGTTACAAATCCAAACCAGAATGCTGCGGTTCCGATTCCAAGCTGCTCATAAGCCGGTGCTGTAACAGCCGCTACAGCGATTCCTACATATACAATATAATAGCTTGCAAATACTTTCGGCATCTGAAGTTTCAGAACAAACTTCACCGTAAAGTATATGATCAGAATGATGTGAAGAATGATTGCCAGAAGCCATATGTAATAAGCTGCCTTTCCGATAAACGGTTTTACATAAGTACTGAGAATCATAAGTGCCATCGGAAATGTTCCGGATACGCTTGCCATGATCGGATTTCCCATATCTTCTTTCACTGCTCCCGGGAACATGATCAGCTTCAAAAGCACCAGTATCAGAAGAAATGCTGCGAATATACCGCATACATAACGGATTCCTTCTGAATAGCTCTGAAGTAAATTTCCAAGTGCTGCCGCGCCAAGCATGACTCCACAAAGCGGAATCGGTACTTTCTTAATTACGTCTTTCATTGTTTCTTTCCCTTTCTCTCATCAAGCGGCTGTCGTTACCACTTCATTTAGATATCTGCAATTTTTCTTCTTTCGCACGGTTCATCAATTTCATCCAGATTCTTGATGCCGAGCTCACGACAGACGATCTGTGCTACCTTCCATGCACAAAGTCCTGTGAAATAAATGCACTGTTCTTTGTGTTCGCCCTGTCCCATATTGAATTCCTTTGTAAGAACTCTGCAGCAGATCGCATTTTTACCATTTGCCTTCTTGAACCAGTCATGAAGTTCGTGTGTAAGCTCCATACATTTGATACTCTTCGGGTTAGTCGGTCCATCCTGCTCGGTACGTCCAAAGAACATTCCAAGTGCAAGAATTCCTCCGTTAAATGCACCGCAGGCACATCCGGATTTTCCTGCTCCTACTGCCATTCCGGATGCCATAGCTACAACTTCTTTCGGCACATCCAGTTTGAATTCATCACGAATTGTGCTGACCAGAGCTTCACAGCAGTAATATCCATCTTTAAAACATTTCTCTGCCTTTCTCTGCACCTCTCTTGGACTGATTTCTGTTACCCCAATATTCATTTTCAAAACCTCCTGTAAAATTATATTTGTGCCGGCGCGATTATTTGTATATTCTGCCAGCATCCATGTATTATTATTATATTCTTTTGTGTATTTTATTCAAATTCATTTTTTCTATAAATATTCCATTATTATAGTTACTTTCTATTTAAGCGAAAATGTCGACAAAAAAATCACAAACTATACTCTGCTTTTTCATGCATTCTGTATAGTTTGTGACTCGCCTGCAACTTTTCGTTACTTCTTAGCAACTTTTTTCTTATCGTGTAATCTCTCCTGAGCGGATCTTTTGCAGCCATTCCTGTACGTGTTTCCGGAAACACTGCACGCCTTCATTCTCTTCTTCATCTTGTCTTGTGATCATGCAGGCTTTCCATTCATATCTTCCATCAGAAAACGGGATCAGCTTCATTCCGTCTTCCCGCATGTCATCATAAATAAAATCTACTGTCACAGAAATCCCTTTATTTGCCTTTACCATCTTGTGGCACAGACTGAAACCGCTGGTCTGGAAAATAATATCCGGTTCAAATCCTGCCTCCTCACATCTTTCCGTGATCAAGTGATAGATATGGAACTGACTGCTCTCAATAAACATCGGCTCTCCCTGCAGATCTTCAATTGTGACACTTTCTCGCTGTGCAAGAGGATGCTTTTCATTAACCAGAAGCTTGATTGGAAATGTTTCCAGCGGCACAACCTGATATAAATGCTCATCAAAATCTCCGATGGAAAATGCCACATTTCCTTCATTACCGGCAAAAAGCTGTTCGACTGGAAGATCCGGATATTCCCGGTAATGGAATTCGATATCCGAATACTTTTCCCTAAATGCCACAAGACAGTCCGGCGTAAGCAGACGCAAGATTCCATATGCTGACAGAAGATCAACAACCTTCTTCTGCCTCTGCTCGATATGCAGGATATCTTTCTTTACCTGATAGTAATCGTCTACATCCTTCAGCGCATACTCGCGAAATCTTTCTCCGCTCTCTGTAAGCTTCATCCCTGACTTATCCCGGATAAACAGCTGGCATCCCATTTCTGTTTCAAGGTTTTTCAGTACCTTACTTGTTCCCTGCGGTGTCATATAAAGAAGTTTGGATGCTTTGGAAACACTGCCTTCCTGCGCGATCGTCAGAAATATTTTCAAATCATGAATATCCATCTATTTTCTTCCTCTTTTACTATTCATCCTGACCACCATTCAACAATTTTACCTAAAAAATTAAATCCAGTTGCAATCTCCATCGGTAATCGCAAGACTGAGAAGTCCGTCCATCTTCTCAACCTCTTCTTCACCAACGATCTTTTCCAGTAATTCTGCCGTATCAAAAACATCTTCCATGGATTCGTCCGGTCCGATTTCATAGTCGATCTCTGCCTCACATTCCGGACAAGGGATTCTTTTCATTGTCTGTAAAGACAAAAAACGATTGCCACATTTCTTACATTCATAAAATCCGCACTCTTTCGTGCCGTCTGGTACATAGTACATTGTATTTTAACTTCCTTTCTGTGTCTTATTTCCTTTACGATATACAAAATGTTTTGCCTCTTTCGCATTCCCCTTCACCGCTTAGTATACACTATTTGACATATAAAAGTATAGATTTGTCCTGATTCATATACAAACTCATAATGTTCTCTGGCACATTCCTGATTTCCGTGAAAAATACCTTATAAAAATAAAAAGAAAGAACTATTTTCCATTTCAGGAAAACAGTCCTTTCACTCATCCATTTATTCTTCAACTTTCACCGGATCTGTCACACTTACTTTGTGATCATACCAGACACCTTTGGTTCCGATAAGAGCAACATCAAACTCTTTGTCCAACTCCGGAACCGGAATATCAAATCCATAGACCTCTTCGGTATCACCATTACTGTATGTCACCGTATCTGTGGTAGGTTCCAGCAGCTCTGCTCCGTCTTTTTTCGCATCCTTTGCTTTTCCAACAAACAGATTTACGATATGTTTGGAATGAAGACTGACATGAATCGTCATTTTACCGTCTTTTACCGTAAGTGTTCCTTTTCCGTCATTCGCTTCATTTACATGAAACATTCCACTGTCAGTCTTGAACTCTGCTGTGTAAGTTCCATCTTCCAGTTCACACTTTGGTGTCTCTTCCTTTTTGTCTTCCTTTGAAGAAGCTTCCTGTTCCACCTTTGCTTCCCCATCCGATGTGTCTGACTTCGCACCGCATCCACTCATCATTCCCACTGCCATTACAGCAGAAAGTACCAATACTAACAGTTTTTTCTTCATATTCTAATTCCCTCTTTTATATTATTCTGCATCAATTGCAGCCTGTGTATGTGCTACATAGATCTGCTGGATTGCATCGATTCCACCAAGACCTGCGATCTGTGTATCAATGCTGTTAAATGCTCCCGATGCTTCAAACTGGCTCTTCCAGGAATCGTCATCATCGCCTGCCATATCGTTGTTTGCATGGTCTCCTGCTACAACCATCAGAGGACGAAGGATTACTTTCTTGTATCCTGCAGCTTTAAGCTTTCCGATGACTGCTTCACAAGATGTATCTTCCGGTTCACCTTCTACAGTTCCGATAAATACATTGTCATAACCAAGATCATTCATCTGGGTCTGCATCTGAGAGTAACTGATCTTTGCTGTATGAGAAGTTCCATGTCCCATGAATACAAAAGCTGTTCCATCTTCCTTAGCTGCATCGAGGCTGTCAAATCCAGCTGTCTTAACAGCTTCTGAAGTGATTGCTTCTGCAACTTCTGCTTTATCTTCATTAACTGCTGTCTCATCTGTTCCTACTTCACCAAGAAGCGGTTCTGCAATTTTTACAGATTCAAATTTATCTTTGTAACTCTCAACTGCTTCTGTCAGCTCATCATACTCTGCGCCATGCATCAGATGTGTCGGCTGTACGACCAGGTTCTTAACCCCGTTGTCGATTGCTCTTTCCAGTGCCTGATCCATGTTATCGATCTTTTCATCATCACGGGCCTGTACATGATTGATGATGATCTGTGCTGTAAATGCTCTTCTTACAGACCAGTCCGGATATGCTGCCTGAAGTGCTTTTTCGATACCGCCGATATCCTTTGCACGGCTGTCATTGAAGGATGTACCAAAGCTTACAACCAGAATTTCATTTTCTCCAATATTATCTTCGTTCAGCGGATCATCTTTCGATGCATCACCTGTATCTCTTCCGAAATAATCCGGGTCAGCGTTCTCGCCTTCTACCAGCTCTTTCTGTGCATCGGTAAGCTTATCCCATGCTTCTTTTGCAGCTTTGCACTGTTCATCTGTCTTATCTGTTCTTTCCTGTACATAAATGTCATCGATCAGCTTTGCCACTTTGTCTGCCGCCTCCTGATCGCTGTCCTTTGAAGTTTCCTCTGTTTTTGCAGAAGAAGTATCTTCGGTCTTTTTGTTTCCGCATCCAGCCATCATGGATACAGTAAGTGCCGTTGCCAGTAATGCCACTAATAATCGTTTCTTCATCTTGATCCTCCCTGATTTTTGTCATACTTTCAGGAAACAGAATTATATTCATCGCACTTTACAGCATATTTTTTTCAAGCAAAAAAAATCCCTCGTATGTAAATTTACCGAGGGCGTACAAAAAAGAAACCGACCTTCTGCTCTGTGCAGAATCAGTCCGAAGTCTCTGTCTTTCGTACTGCCAGTTACTCGTGGCATGAACTTTCCGTTCCTGTACTGCGAAAGGCAGGTCTCCCGACTAATTGCTCAGACGCTTGTGGCTTTCCTTCCCGGTTTCCCAGTGGTACAACAGCCAAAGCTTGCAAATTACGGTGACGAGTTCGCACAGGACTTACACCTGTTTCCCTTTTCACCAATCCCGATAGATTCCATCTGATTGACACCTTACGCATCTGTATATATTTTTGAAACAAGCATATTCTAGCACAGGCTTGTAAGTAGTGTCAAGAAAACTCACTCTGCTCCGCTATCAAAAAAAATCTATCCGTTTGCCTTCTTCAGCACCGGCATCCGGAAAATCTGCACGATCAACGGGATTACCATAATAAACCACACGATCGGCTCTGCAATGATAACACCCGTATATCCAAGATGCGGGACCAGTGTAAATGCGATCACAATTTTCCCAAGCATCTCCAGTGTACTGGATACGATCGGTGTAATATGGTCATCCAATCCCTGCATGGCATTTCTCACCACACAGATCACGGCTGTTACATAATAAAATAACGTATCAAATTTCAGATATCTGGTCGCATTTAAGATCACATTCTCATTATGTGTCCCTGTTACCAGATAGACCAGCTTGTCTCCGATCGTGTAACTTGCCACGATCACAAGGGTACACCAGATACAGGTATAAAAAATCGCAAGCCAGATCCCTTTTTTGATCCGGTCAATCTTTCCGGCACCCAGATTCTGTCCACAGTAGGTCGCCATGGTATTTCCAAATACGGTAAACATGATCATGAACATTTCGGTCAGTTTTCTTGCTGCTGTCTGTGCCACAATATAATCGGTTCCCAGCTTATTGATCGCAGTCTGAAGTGTCAGAGATCCAATATTGATCAGAGAACTCATAAATCCCATAGACATTCCCGCACCAAGCATATTTTTCACCATTGTTGGATTTGGATCTCTAAAATCCTCCCGGCCAAGTCTTAATAATTCATATCTCTTTACCATGTAGATCCAGCAGACAACAAATGCAATCGCCTGTGCAAGTACCGTTGCGATTGCAGCTCCCTGTACGCCGCTTTTCAGTACTACAACAAAAAACAAATCTCCGATAATATTCAGTGCAACTGAAATTGCCAGGATCACCAGCGGTGTTACCGTGTCACCCAGTGAGCGGAGCGCAGCTGCACAGGCATCATAGAGAAAGGTCGCCACAAGTCCTGCGATGATTACGAAAATATAGCTTTTTGCTGTTCCCATCAGATTTACCGGAACATTCAGTATGTTCAAAATCGGCTGTAAAAAAAGCAGCCCGAATACTGTAAAAAATAACGCAATTCCTGTACCCATGGTCAGCGACATTGCGAATGATTTCTTAACACTTTTATAATCCTTTGCACCGAATTTCTGTGCGATAATAATGGCGAACCCACCAGAAAGTCCCTGCAGAAATCCTATGATCAGATTGCTCAGGGTTGTGGTCGCGCCGACAGCTGCCAGCGCGTCCTCTCCCAGGAAAGTTCCGACAATTCTGGTATCCACAAGACTGTATGTAAGCTGCAGAAGATTTGCGAAAAAGATCGGCAGCGCAAAAGCCAGTATCAGTGTGGACGGTTTTCCCTTTGTAAGATCTTTCATATTCTAAATTTCATCCTGTCTAATTCTTCTTGTCCATCAATCCGAACTGTATCGTAACGCAGGTCGCAATGATCAGTCCAAACATATAGAACGAATATTTCAGTACATTAAGTGGTGATACATCAGCAAGTGCCGTAATCATCAGCATACCACCATCATGTGGCATCAGTGCAATAAATGCGCAGGCAAAGATATCCACCAGACTGGCAAGTCTCTTCGGTGCGATCTTATATTTTTCCCCGATTTCTTTTGCGATCGGACAGGTAACAATGATCGCGATCGTATTATTTACCATAGCTGCGGAAAGGATACCTGACATCAGTCCGATTCCATATTCCGCACCACGTCTGCTCTTGATCTTGCCGCTAATCGCGCCCACCAGCCATTCAACACCGCCATATTCACGTACAAGACCGATAATACCAGATACTAAAATCGCAACGATACTGATGCTGAACATATCGCTCATACCACTTCCAATTGCCTGGATCCATTCAAAAAGTCCACAGCTTCCAACACAAAGTCCAATGATACCGGATGCAAGTATTCCTACAAAAAGGACTACCGCAACATTAACTCCCATAAGTGCCGCAATCAGAACAATGAAATAAGGAAGGACTTCGATGATACTATAGCTTCCTGCTTCGATTGCTCCGCTTCCGACTCCGCCAAAAATCGAGTACAGGATTATTGCCACAATTGCCGCCGGAAGAGCAATGAAAAAGTTCATTTTAAATTTGTCTTTCATCTCAGAACCACATCCTTCTGCTGCCGAAATGGTTGTATCTGAAATCATGGAAAGGTTATCTCCAAAATAAGATCCTCCGATCACTGCCGCACCGACTACCGCAACATTTAAATGCGCTCCCTGTGCCACATTGATCGCAATCGGAGCCATCGCTGCAATCGTTCCCATGGATGTTCCGATCGATGTAGAAATAAAACAGCACATCAAAAATACACCCGGAACTAAAAGCTTCACCGGAATAAAATGCAGACAGAGATTCACAACCGAATCTTTTCCGCCCATTGCCGCTGCTGCTCCCTGGAATCCACCAGCCATCAGGTAGATCAGAACGATCATCATAACTCCTGAATTTCCCATGTTCGTTGTCATAATATTCAGCTTATCCTGTACACCCATGCCACGGTTAAGGAGAAGTGCTACCGCACAACCTGCAAGAAGTGCGACGTGACGCGGAAACTTTCCGAACGGTTCGTCTGCTCCAAGCAGTGTAAATGTAATCCCACACCCTACATAACATACCAGAAATACGATCAATGGGAGAAATGCCACTGCCCCCATATTTTTCTTTTGTCTGTCCATCTTTTTTTCCTCTCAATCCTTTTTTTATATTATTTTGCTGCCAGATGCTTATCCAGTGCGTCTTTCAGCTGTGTCAGTGCCTGCTCTACCGTTGCACGCGGACACGCTACATTAAATCTTTCAAACTGTGCAGTCTCCGGTCCGAAGATAATTCCGGAATCCAGCCACAATTTCGCTTCCTCCAGCATCAGATGTTCCAGCTCTTCATTGCTGAATCCGTACCCGGAGAAATCAACCCATACCAGATAGGTTCCTTCCGGCTCTACCATCTTCGCCTTCGGGAAATTCTCTTTCACGAACTTGCTCATATACTGTACATTTTCGTAAATATACTGTACCAGTTCATCTACCCATTCGGCACCTTTTGTATAACATACCTTGACAGCAAGCTGTCCCATCAGGCTTCCCTGACTGTAAGCTGCCTGGGTATTCGCCCACTGGTATTTTTTTCGCAGCTCTTCGTTTGGAATGATGATATTTGCCGGCTGAAGTCCTGCCACGTTGAATGTCTTTCCCGGTGAGCTGTAGAGCGCAAGAATCTGACGGTATTTTTCATCCAGATTCATACAGCTTGTGAAGGTATGTCCCGGGAAAATGAAATCACAGTGCATCTCGTCCACCATCCAGGTCACGTTGTATTTCAGGCAAATCTCTGCAACTCTTTCCAGTTCTTCTCTTGTCCAGACTCTTCCGACCGGATTGTGCGGATTACAGAAGATCAGTGCTTTTACGCCCTCTTCCAGGATCGTTCTCTCCATCTTCTCAAAGTCGATTGAATAATGATTGTTCTCATAACGCAGCTGGCAGTTCACCAGTCTTCTTCCGTCATTCTTGATAACTTCACTGAACGGATAGTATACCGGCTGCATCACCATCATGGCATCTCCCTCTTCGGTAAATGCTCTTACACTGGTTCCCAGCGCATAGACGATTCCCGCGCCAAGCGTTACCCATTCCGGTTCGATCGTGTAGCCATAGCGTGTTGAGAACCAATGGTTCATCGCCGCAAAATATTCATCAAGCGGATCTGTATAACCAAAAATCCCATGGTCAATTCTCTTGTGGAATTCATCCAGAATTTCATCCGGAAGACGGAAATCCATGTCTGCCACCCAGAGCGGAAGCAGGTCATCCCTTCCCTTTCTCTTCATTCCGAAATCATATTTCAGGCAGTCCGTTCCATGTCTGTCGATCACTTCATCAAAATTGTATTTTCCCATCTGTGTACTCCTTTGTATTCCTTCTCCGTCTCTTATACCGCATTTTCTATGGTATGTCAATATTTTCCTACTTATAAAGTATGCTGTTCATCACTGCTCACAGAACGCGCTTTGAGCAGTAGTGTTTCTCCACTTTATTACAATAGTCAGCTTCTTCTATTATATAATAAAAATAACTGCGAACAAAGTATCCACAGTTATTTTTCCATTATAAATATTCTTTTACCTCATCTCCAACACGTAATGCGTGAAAAAACCGACTCCCATAACAAACAGCCGATTCTCTGTCATCGGATGCAGATATATACCATATACACGGCATACATGCAAAGCATTGCAATTCCTTCTTTGCGATTAATCACCTTAGATGTCCATGCAAATACCAGAACGACCAGACTCATCATGATCAATACAACCGTATCAATGATGTTGTCCATAAGGAACACAACCGGACTGATTGCACCTGCGACACCAAGTACCAGAAGAATATTGAAAATATTGGAACCAATTACATTTCCAAGTGCCATATCCACTTCGTTCTTCCTTGCCGCAACGATGGATGTCATCAGCTCCGGAAGGCTTGTTCCCATCGCAACGATCGTAAGTCCGATCAGTGTCTGGCTGAAGCCAAATGCCAGCGCTATCGCTGAAGCACTGTCTACAACAAAATCGCCGCCAAATTTGATTGCGATCATTCCTCCAACAATAAAGATTACACATTTCCACATCGGAAGAATTTTGATCTCTTCGTCAACAAATTCTCCCTCTTCTTGCATCAGTTTGTCTTCTTTATGTGCTGCTCTCGCCTTCTTTGCAGAATTGATCATCCACAGAAGATAACATACAAAAAGAATCAAAAAGATAAAGCCATCTACATGTCCAAGAATCATTCCGATGTACCCAAGTACCATCAACAGTGCCGCACAAAAAATAGACAGTGGAAATTCTTTTTTCAGTGTATCTTTTTCAATCGTAAGCGGTGCAAATAAAGCACAGGCGCCACAGACAACCATCAGGTTAAAGATGTTTGATCCGACAACATTACTTACCGCAAGAGTATTATTGCCAGTCAGTGATGCCGTTACACTGACCGCACATTCCGGAAGACTGGTTCCCATCGCAACGATCGTCATACCGATGATCATCGATGGAATCCGAAGCTGCCTGGCAACGGAAGAGCTGCCCTCTACGAAGTAGTCCGCTCCTTTTAACAAAAGTACAAATCCTATGACAAGGATAATGACTGATTTTATTAGTTCCATAGTAAAAGTCCTCTCTTTTAAATAACATGTTTTAAATAGCAACTTTCACTATAGAACAAGAAGGACAGACTGTCAACAAACTCCTCCTATTTATTTTATTACCTCCTACTACAATATATTTATGGTTAATATCCCTTACAGCCAGTAAGGAATTATCC
>NZ_JAAIMM010000026.1 GCF_013300725.1 Allocoprococcus comes | reverse complement strand
TGATCAACAGGTGGCTCTTTTTGAAAAATCAAGGTACAGATGATTACCTACTTACATTTTATCAGACCAAGGAGCAGGACGGCCGGAAAAATAATGGCTGCGAAAATCCCGGTTTTCAGACTGCCGCCGGCGTAGGAAGATACCAGACCTGCAAGCGTCGGGCCACCGGAACATCCCAGATCTCCGGCAAGTGCAAGGAGGGCAAACATTGTTGTGCCGCCACGTGGAATAGAGACGGATGCGGTGCTGAAAAGTCCCGGCCACATAATTCCAACGGAGAATCCGCAAAGCGCACATCCAAAAAGGTTCAGCGCAGGAAATGGAAGGATGGAAATACATAAATAGGAAAGGATGCAAAGAATGCAGCTTCCTCTCATGAACAGATCCAGCCGGATCCTGTCTCCATATTTCCCATAAAGCAGCCGGGAAGCCCCCATGCAGGCTGCAAAGGTAAGAGGACCGGCAAGATCGCCGAGTGTTTTGGAAATGTGCAGGCTTGTCTCGGCAAAAGTGGATGCCCATTGGCTGACTGCCTGTTCGCTGGCACCGGCACAGGTCATCATAAGCATTAACATCCAGAAGATTTTAGAGGTGCACAATTCTCTGAGAGAAAGTCCCTGTTCACCTTCTTCGTGAAGGGAGTAGATTGGTGCACTTCTGAAGAGGAAAGTGTTAAATATTGGGATGACAGCCCACATAAGTGCGAGGATTTTCCAGTGCGATATTCCGAAAAACCAGAAAAATGCGGTTGATAACAGAACAACGCCCACATGCCCCCAACAGTAAAAGGAATGCAGGAGACTCATTGCTTTTTCTTTGTTATCAGTAGGGCAGGCTTCAATGATCGGGCTTACCAGTACTTCGAGAAGTCCACCGCCGATCGCATAAATGATAACTGCGATTACAAGTCCGGTATAAGGGGAGGGAAAAACTTCCGGAAGAACGGTGAGTAATATCAGTCCTGCCGCAGAAAGGATATGCGCAATTAAAATCGAAATGCGGTATCCGATCCTGTCGATGAAGAATGCAGATAGAAGATCGACAAACAGCTGAATGATAAAGTTGAGTGTGATCAAAAAGGTAATTCGTTCTAGTGAAATATGGTAATTATTTTGGAAAGTGACAAAAAGAAGAGGAACAAAATTATTTACGATAGCCTGAACGATGTAACCAATAAAACAAGCGTAGATGGTCTGCATACAATTTGTGTTTTTTTTCATTTCTTAAAAGCTCCTTTCAAAATAGCACTATATCATATTGGAGGGGTGGATGTCTTGACGAATATCGCAAAAATATAGTACAATATCTTCAAAACACAAAAGGTATAATGAAAATGCAAATAACAGAGATAATAACAGATGAAACACTGAGGGAAATACGTGAACACGGAACGCCGGAGTTTCCTTTTGAATATTATCTGGATGATATCGATGAAATTGGTCAGGGTTATGTTGAATGGCACTGGCATAATGAGATTGAATGGGCATGGGTTGAATCTGGAAAAGTAATCTGCAGGATTGGAAATGAAAAGATTATCCTTGAAGCGGGGGAGGGGATTTTTATAAACAGCAGAGTGATCCACCGCTTTGAAACACCGGGTGGTGCGCTTATGCCAAATATCCTGCACGCTCCAGAGCTGCTTGCTGCGCGGGAAAGTGCAATTTATCAAAAATATGTTAGTCCTGTAATTACATATGGTAAAGAATATGTGATTTTGGAAAAAGAAAAAAATAGTGGTATATTAAGTCTGCTGGATGAGATATACAAAGATGCCGGAAAGGAAATGCTTAGAAAAGAACTGATTATACAGAACAAGATCAGCAGATTATGGGATGAATTGTTTGAAGAAGTTCCGGATATTGTACAGAGAGAGTCCCGGAATAAGAATCTCCTTTTACAGTCGCGGCTCAGAGAGATGATGCAGTTTATAGAAAACCATTATAAAGAACGAATTTCTTTGGAAAGGCTGGCAGCGGAAGCGAACATTAGTAAAAGTGAAGCCCTTCGATGCTTTAAGCGTGGAATAGGGACGACTCCGGTGAAATATTTGATCGATTACAGGCTGGAGAGGGCAAAAGAATTATTGTGTAAGACGAATGATACGGTTATTCGGGTTGCCGCAGATGTGGGAATAGATAATACAAGTTATTTTGTAAGAATATTTAAGAAAATGTATGGGATGACACCAGGAGCATTCCGGGAAGAAGAAGGACTGAAAAAGGCTGGAGAAAAATAACATATTAGAAGAAATTCTCCGAATTTAGTTGACTTTTTGATACATCATGATATCATTACTTCGTATGGCTGAAGTGTTCGGGAGGGCGGAACAACTGGCTTTGTAAGAAGAACAAAAGAGAGAGGTTTTGGGAAAAGGAAAATGAATGTGAAATACGATTACGAGAGAATTGTACAGGGGATCCTGGACATTGGGGAGGCTATGATTAGATGTGGAGCGGAGAACTTTCGTCTGCAGGACAGTCTGTACCGTATTTGCAGAAGTTATGGATTTGTAAAGTATGATATTTTTGTTATACCAAGCAATATCCAGATTACGGCAGAGACACCGGAAGGGCAGATTATTACACAGATCCGGCTGGTAGAAATAGGGGAATGTGACTTTGACAAGCTGGATTATCTGAATAATCTGTGCCGTAAAGTCTGTAAAGAAAAGCCGGATGCAAAAGAAATGAGAAGACAGTTTGAAGAGGTGATGGGAAGACCGGAACAGAAGTGGTACACCCATTATGCGGCCGGTATTTTAGGTGGTACCGGATTCGCGGTATTCTTTGGATGTAATATAAGGGATGCGATCATTGCGGTGATCGTATCAATTGTGATCGTTGCAGCAGGGAACTGGCTGGCTGAACGTGAGAAGAACCTGCTGGCATATAACCTGATCTTATCGTTTATTGCAGAGATGATCATTCTGTTGTCTGTTAAATTTGGATTTGCGGATCATGAGGAGCGGATCATGATCGGAATTGTCATGCTCCTGATCAGTGGACTGAGTACGACGAACGGAATCCGTGATCTGCTTCAGAAAGACTTTATCTCCGGATCAATCAATATCATGAATTCCATGCTTGGTGCTTCCGGAATCGCATTTGGTACGGCGATACCGATGATTCTTTTTGGCGGTGTAGAGGCGGAAGGATTTATCCTTACTCCGAATCTGATCGTACAGCTGATTTCCTGTACCGCAGCCTGCGTGGGATTTGCACTGTGGTTTAAGATCCGGGGAATGCAGGTGGTTTACTGTGGAATCGGAGCATTTTTTACATGGCTGATTTATGCACTTGTTTATGAGGCGCGTCCAAGTAACTTCCTTGCAACTACAATTGCGGCGACATTCGTTGCATTCTATGCATTTATTATGTCGCGGATAAATAAAGCACCATCAACAATTTTCCTGACAGCATCTGTATTCCCGCTGATTCCTGGACCGAATCTGTACTATGTAATGTATGCATGCGTAAGCGGGAATATGCATATGCTCCTGGAACAGACGATCACACTTTTTGCAACCTGCGTTGCAATTGCATTTGGATTTAACTTTGTAGATATCGCATCAAGAACTATCATGCGTGGTATGAAGGTAGAATATCACATTGGAAAAAGTGACAGGTAAATAAGAAGTTTCAGCCGCGGATTTCATTCTGCGGCTGAAATTTTAGCCTGTGTGCCGGGAATATGCCTGGATGAGAGCGGATTCCGGAGTCCGAAGGCTTTCACAAAAAATTATTTAATTTCTTGACTTTATACTTTCGGTATGGTACACTAACCTAGCGAATGGAAGTATAGGTCTTTTTTTTTATGCCTATTTTTAACAAAGAAAGTTTCAGGCGTGAAGCTTTCACGACAGCCTCGCAAGCTGTCATGCAACTAAAAATTAGAACATAAAAAGCGAGGTGGAAGTTGTGCGTACAAGAATTACACTGGAATGTACAGAATGCAAGCATCGTAACTACAACATGACAAAGGATAAGAAGTCTCATCCGGAACGCATGGAAACAAAGAAATACTGTAGATTCTGCAAATCACACACATTACACAAAGAGACGAAATAGTCGTTGAAGGGAAGTGAATGTTATGGGCGAATCTAAAGACAAAGCGAAGGCAAAAGAGAAGAAAACTCCTTTCTTCAAAGGTCTGAAAGCTGAGTTTAATAAGATTATCTGGCCAGACAAAACCACACTTACCAAACAGACAGCTGCGGTCGTAGTTGTTTCCGTTATCTTAGGAGCGATTATCACGATCTGTGATATCCTGGTAAAATTCGGGGTAGATTTATTAGTTAGATAAGATACTGATAAATGGTAATGCAGGAAAGGTGAGTTTATGGCAGAAGCAAAATGGTATGTTGTGCATACCTATTCAGGGTATGAGAACAAGGTAAAGGCCAACATTGACAAGACGATCGAGAACCGTCATCTGGAAGATGAGATCCTTGAGGTCCGTGTTCCGATGCAGGAAGTTGTCGAATTGAAGAACGGCGTACAGAAAGCGTCTCAGAAAAAGATGTTTCCGGGATATGTTCTGATCCACATGATCATGAACGATGATACCTGGTATGTAGTACGAAACACAAGAGGTGTTACAGGATTTGTAGGTCCTGGATCCAAACCGGTTCCGCTTACAGATGAAGAGATGGCACCACTTGGTATCCAGAAAGAAGACATCGTGGTAGATTTTGAAGAAGGAGATACTGTGACAGTAACAGGCGGAGCCTGGGAAGGAACAGTCGGCATGATTCAGACTATCAATATGGCTAAGCAGAGCCTGACGATCAATGTTGATTTATTCGGCCGCGAAACGCCGGTAGAAATCAGTTTCGCAGAAGTCAAAAAAATGTAACTTTATGCGCAGTGCATAATGAACACGTGGGAGGGAAATCCCCGCAAATACCACAAGGAGGTACTTTAAAATGGCAAAAAAAGTTTCAGGTTATATCAAATTACAGATTCCAGCTGGAAAGGCTACTCCGGCTCCACCGGTTGGTCCTGCTCTTGGACAGCACGGTGTAAATATCGTTGAATTTACAAAACAGTTCAACGCAAAGACAGCTGATCAGGGAGATCTGATCATTCCTGTAGTAATTACAGTTTACAGTGACAGAAGTTTCAGCTTCGTTACAAAGACTCCTCCGGCAGCAGTTCTTATTAAGAAAGCCTGCAACCTTAAATCTGGTTCAGGTGTTCCGAACAAGACAAAAGTTGCTAAGATTACAAAAGCTCAGGTAAAGGAAATCGCAGAACTTAAGATGCCAGACCTGAACGCTGCATCCGTAGAATCAGCTATGAGCATGATCGAAGGAACATGCCGCAGCATGGGTGTAACTGTAGTAGAGGACTAATTCAGACTGCATAAGCAGAATGTAAGGAAACTGAAAAAATACGTGGGAGGGAATTCCCGTAATCACCACTAGGAGGTATTTAGAATGAAAAGAGGAAAGAAATACGTAGAAGCTGCAAAGTTAATCGACAGAGCAACTCTCTATGATAGAGATGAAGCGATCGCACTTGTTAAGAAGAGCGCGACAGCTAAATTTGATGAAACAATCGAAGCTCATATCAGAACAGGATGTGACGGACGTCATGCAGATCAGCAGATCCGTGGCGCTGTAGTTCTTCCGCACGGAACTGGTAAAAAGGTTCGTATCCTTGTATTTGCTAAGGACGCTAAAGCTGAAGAAGCTAAAGCAGCCGGAGCAGATTACGTAGGTGGAGATGAACTCATTCCGAAGATCCAGAATGAAAACTGGTTCGAATTCGATGTAGTTGTAGCTACACCGGATATGATGGGTGTTGTTGGACGTCTCGGACGTGTACTTGGACCAAAAGGTTTAATGCCAAACCCGAAGGCTGGTACAGTAACAATGGACGTTACAAAAGCTATCAACGAAATCAAAGCTGGTAAGATTGAGTACAGATTGGACAAGACAAATATCATCCATGTACCAGTAGGAAAAGCTTCTTTCACTGAAGAACAGCTTGCTGACAACTTCCAGACGCTTATCGATGCGATTAACAAAGCTAAACCGGCAGCAGTAAAGGGTCAGTATCTTAAGAGTGTGACACTTACTTCTACAATGGGACCTGGTGTAAAGATCAACCCAATGAAGCTTGCTTAATCAGTATTGAATAAATGTAAATAATAGAGACACCGTATGCGGAGTGATCCGGTACGGTGTCTTTTTGCGCAGCAAGAAACCTAACAAACAGTATTCTGTATACATTGTGCATTTTTTGACGAACAATGCATGAAAACATTGAAAACAGGGGAAAATAATGATAACCTATGCCTGTGAAAAAAATATCAAGTAATTAAAAGGAGGCACTTTGTCATGGTTAATATTCAAAAGGCAGCAATTATCGGATGTGGGTTTGTAGGAGCGTCCTCTGCGTTCAGTTTACTTCAGAAAGGGATTTTTTCCGAACTGGTACTGATCGATGCGAATAAAGAAAAAGCAGAAGGGGAGGCAATGGACATCAGCCATGGTAGACCATATGCACACCCGATGAAAATATATGCGGGATCTTATGATGATATCAGTGATTGTTCATTGATCATCATTACAGCTGGAGCAAATCAGAAACCGGGAGAGACAAGACTGGATCTGGTACACAAAAATGTAGCAATTTTCAAATCGATTATTCCGGAAATCACAAAACGCGGATTTGAAGGAATCCTGCTTGTTGTAGCAAATCCGGTGGATATTCTGACTTATGCGGCACTTAAGATTTCCGGATATCCGAAGGAAAGAGTATTCGGAAGCGGAACTGTTCTGGATACTGCGAGATTTCGTTATCTGTTAAGTGAACATCTTCAGGTTGCGAGCCGGAGCGTACATGCCAATATCATCGGAGAGCATGGAGACAGTGAGCTTGCTGTATGGAGCGGGGCAAATGTAGCGGGAATTCCAATCAATGATTTCTGTGAACTTCGCGGACATTATCAACATCAGGAATCTATGGAAAGAATTTATAAGACTGTGCGGGACAGCGCTTATGATATTATCCAGAAAAAAGGTGCAACCTATTATGGTGTGGCAATGGCAGTTGCGAGAATTGCAGAAAGCATTGTTATGAATGAAAATGCGGTTCTTCCTGTCACGAGTCTGATGGAGGGAGAATACGGACTGGAAGGACTCTGTATCAGTGTTCCGACCATAGTTTCGCAGAAAGGTGCAGAAAAAGTTCTTGAGATTCCACTGAGCGATGAAGAAAAAGAAAAATTGCTTTCATCTGCAAAAGAATTGAAGGAAGTGCTGGATGGTCTGGACTTATAATAGAAGAAACTGGATAAAATTGAAAAAATAAAAATTAAAAAAATAAAAATATAAAAATTAAAAAAATAAAAATTACACTTGACTTTCTGGTAAACGTATGCTATATTTACGAAGTAACTGCCGAAGACAGTAGGTGCCGTAAGGCATAAGGGTCAAAACGCCTACCGAGGAAGACAAGATTCATTAGATTTGAATTTGTAAACCTCTGTGCTTTGGCGCGGAGGTTTTTTAGCGCATGATTGCGTGATATGAAAGTCCCCGCTGGGACCGAGACTTTCTGGCAGTTGAAAATACTACAAGGAGGTGCACCATTCGTGGCAAAAGTTGAATTAAAACAACCTATCGTACAGGCAATCGTTGAAGATCTCACAGATGCTCAGTCAGCAGTCATCGTTAACTACTGTGGACTTACAGTAGCTCAGGACACTGAACTTCGTAAACAGCTGAGAGAAGCAGGTGTTATCTACAAAGTTTGCAAGAACACAATGATGAAGAGAGCTTTTGAAGGAACAGATTTCGCACAGCTTGACGAATATCTGGAAGGACCGAACGCTATTGCAATTTCTAAAGAAGATGCAACAGCACCGGCAAGAATCATCTGCAATTTCGCTAAGAAAGCAGAAGCTCTTGAGGTAAAAGCAGGTGTAGTTGAAGGCTCAGTATATGACGCAGCTGGTATTCAGGAACTTTCTAAGATTCCGTCAAGAGAAGTACTGCTGTCCAAATTACTTGGAAGCTTACAGTCACCTATTACAAACCTTGCCCGTGTTCTTAATCAGATCGCAGAACAGGGTGATGCTCCGGCAGAAGCTGAAGCAGAAGCACCGGCAGCAGAGTAATCTGTACCGGAATCCCATCCGAGTGTGGGAACAGTAAGAGGCGAAAGAGCCAAACATTAAAATCAAATGGAGGAAAATAAAATGGCAAAATTAACAACAGCAGAATTTATTGAAGCTATCAAAGAATTATCTGTACTTGAATTAAATGACTTAGTTAAAGCATGTGAAGAAGAATTTGGTGTATCCGCAGCAGCAGGTGTTGTAGTAGCAGCAGCTGGAGCAGAAGGCGGAGCAGCAGCAGAAGAAAAAGATGAGTTCGATGTAGAACTTGTATCTGCTGGAGCATCTAAAGTTAAAGTTATCAAGGTTGTTCGTGAAGTAACAGGTCTTGGACTTAAAGAAGCTAAAGAATTAGTTGACGGAGCACCGAAGGTAGTTAAAGAAGGCGCTTCTAAAGCTGAAGCTGAAGAAATCAAAGCTAAACTTGAAGCTGAAGGAGCAGAAGTTAACCTTAAGTAATTTTGGTTATCACACTGTGAATGACAAGAGCGTATCGCGCAGGATTTCCTGCAGTGATACGCTCTTTTGATTTTTTGTACGTTTCTGCGGTATGCATAAAATGATGATACCAGGATCAAAAGGTCAGAAAGCCGATGCGAGCTTGCTTGTGAGAGCACAAAGCACGTACCAATCCGGTATCAAAGGGGGCGAAAGTAAATTTTGCCACTTACATTATAAAATACAATAAAAATACAATTCTTTAGAAAGTTAGACTTGACAATCAAGAAAAACCTGTGGTAAAGTAAAAAATGCGCTATTGTGGAAACGTATGCCATAAGTGCGCCCTGAATAAGGCGGAAATAACCCGAAAATTTATCATATAAGGAGTGAAACGTCAAATGGAGAAAAACAGAATTCGTCCCATCACAAACGGAAAAAGTATGCGCATGAGCTATTCCCGGCAAAAAGAAGTACTCCAAATGCCTAATTTGATCGAAGTTCAGACCGACTCTTACAAATGGTTCCTGGATGAAGGATTAAAAGAAGTATTTGATGATATTTCTCCGATTACCGATTACAGCGGACATCTGAGCCTGGAATTTGTCGACTTTACATTGTGCACAGATGAAACCAAGTACACAATCGAGGAATGTAAAGAACGCGATGCTACTTATGCTGCACCGCTTAAAGTGAAGGTAAGACTTCACAACAAAGAGACAGATGAGATCAATGAACATGAGATCTTTATGGGTGATTTACCGATCATGACAAGAACCGGTACCTTTGTAATCAATGGTGCGGAACGTGTTATTGTCAGCCAGTTGGTGCGTTCACCTGGTATTTATTATGGAATTGCGCATGATAAACTTGGTAAAGAATTATACTCTTGCACCGTTATCCCGAACAGGGGTGCATGGCTTGAATATGAGACGGACTCCAATGACGTTTTCTATGTCCGTGTGGACAGAACCCGTAAGGTGCCGATCACAGTCCTGATCCGTGCACTTGGTATTGGAACGAATGCTGAGATTATCGATCTTTTTGGCGAAGAGCCAAAGATCCTTGCAAGTTTCACAAAAGATACTTCAGAGAACTATCAGGAAGGTCTTCTTGAATTATATAAGAAGATCCGTCCGGGTGAACCACTTGCTGTAGACAGTGCAGAAAGTCTGATCACCAGCATGTTCTTTGACCCGAGACGTTATGACCTTGCAAAGGTTGGACGTTATAAATTTAATAAGAAGCTTATGCTCAAGAACCGTATCACAGGTCACACGCTGGCTGAAGACGTAGTAAGCCCGATGACAGGTGAAGTAATTGCAGAAGCAGGAGCTGTCGTTGACAGAGAACTTGCAGATGCTATCCAGAATGCAGCTGTTCCGTATGTGTGGATCGCAAGAGAAGAAAGTGACCGTAATATCAAAGTACTTTCTAATATGATGGTAGATCTCAAGGCTGTATGTGGAATTGATCCGGAAGAAGTTGGCGTAACTGAACTGGTATACTATCCGGTACTTGCTGAACTCCTGGAAGAGACAGCCGGAGATATCGATGAGCTGAAAGAAGCAATTCATAAGAATATTCATGAACTGATTCCGAAGCATATTACAAAAGAAGACATTATGGCGTCTATCAACTACAATATGCATCTTGAATATGGAATTGGTAAAGATGATGATATTGACCACTTGGGTAACAGACGTATCCGTGCGGTTGGAGAACTTCTCCAGAATCAGTACAGAATCGGTCTTTCAAGACTGGAAAGAGTTGTTCGTGAAAGAATGACAACACAGGATCTGGAAGGCATTTCGCCACAGTCACTGATCAATATCAAGCCTGTAACTGCTGCTGTTAAAGAGTTCTTCGGATCATCACAGCTGTCACAGTTCATGGATCAGAATAACCCACTTGGTGAACTGACTCACAAGAGACGTCTTTCCGCACTTGGTCCTGGTGGACTTTCCCGTGACCGTGCCGGATTCGAGGTCCGTGACGTTCACTACTCACATTACGGAAGAATGTGTCCAATCGAGACACCTGAAGGACCGAACATCGGTCTGATCAACTCTCTTGCATGTTATGCAAGAATCAATGAGTACGGATTTGTAGAAGCTCCGTACCGTAAGATTGACAAGACAGATCCGCAGAATCCGGTTGTAACCGAAGAAGTTGTATATATGACTGCGGATGAAGAAGATAATTATCATGTAGCACAGGCGAATGAGCCTCTGGATGAAGAAGGACATTTCGTTCATAAGAATGTATCCGGACGTTATCGTGATGAGACTCAGGAATACGAGAGAAGAATGTTCGATTACATGGACGTATCTCCGAAGATGGTATTCTCTGTTGCTACAGCACTGATTCCGTTCCTGCAGAACGATGATGCGAACCGTGCGCTGATGGGATCCAACATGCAGCGTCAGGCAGTACCGCTTCTTACTACAGAAGCTCCGGTAGTCGGAACAGGTATGGAAGTAAAATCTGCTGTCGACTCAGGTGTATGTGTCGTTGCAGAAGAAGGTGGTATTGTTGAGAGATCAACATCTACCGAAATCACAATCAAACAGGATGACAAGACAAGAAAGACTTACAAGCTGACCAAATTCCTGCGAAGCAACCAGAGCAACTGCTACAACCAGAGACCGATCGTTGTCAAAGGTGAGAGAGTTGAAAAGGGACAGGTAATCGCAGACGGACCGTCTACATCTAATGGTGAGATGGCTCTTGGTAAGAACCCGTTGATCGGATTCATGACCTGGGAAGGTTACAACTACGAGGATGCTGTACTTCTTAGTGAACGTCTTGTACAGAATGATGTTTACACATCTGTTCATATCGAAGAATATGAAGCAGAAGCCCGTGATACAAAGCTCGGACCAGAAGAAATTACACGTGATATTCCAGGCGTAGGTGATGATGCACTGAAAGATCTGGATGAGAGAGGTATTATCCGTATCGGTGCTGAGGTTCGTGCAGGAGATATTCTTGTCGGCAAGGTTACTCCGAAGGGAGAGACAGAACTGACAGCAGAGGAAAGACTTCTTCGTGCAATCTTTGGAGAAAAAGCTCGTGAAGTAAGAGATACTTCTCTGAAAGTACCTCATGGTGAATACGGTATCGTTGTAGATGCGAAAGTATTTACAAGAGAAAATGGAGATGAACTTTCACCGGGAGTTAACCAGGCAGTCCGTATCTACATCGCACAGAAGAGAAAGATCTCTGTAGGTGATAAGATGGCCGGACGTCATGGTAACAAGGGTGTTGTTTCCCGTGTACTTCCTGTAGAAGATATGCCGTTCCTTCCGAACGGACGTCCGCTTGACATCGTGCTGAACCCACTGGGTGTACCATCACGTATGAACATCGGACAGGTACTGGAGATCCACCTTTCTCTGGCTGCCAAAGCACTTGGATTCAACATCGCAACACCAGTATTTGATGGTGCAAACGAGGTTGATATTATGGATACCCTGGATCTGGCGAACGATTATGTTAACCTGTCCTGGGAAGAATTTGAAGCAAGACATAAAGAAGAACTTCTTCCGGAAGTTATGGATTATCTGTATGAGAACAGAGACCACAGAGCACTGTGGAAAGGCGTTCCGCTTTCAAGAGACGGTAAAGTAAGACTGAGAGACGGTCGTACTGGAGAATATTTCGACAGCCCGGTAACAATCGGACACATGCATTATCTGAAACTGCATCACCTGGTTGATGATAAGATCCATGCACGTTCAACCGGTCCTTACTCACTGGTAACACAGCAGCCACTTGGTGGTAAAGCACAGTTCGGTGGACAGCGTTTCGGAGAGATGGAGGTTTGGGCACTGGAAGCTTACGGTGCATCTTATACTCTGCAGGAAATCCTGACAGTTAAATCCGATGATGTGGTTGGACGTGTGAAGACATACGAAGCAATCATCAAAGGTGAAAATATTCCTGAACCGGGAATTCCGGAATCCTTCAAGGTACTTCTTAAAGAACTTCAGTCACTCGGTCTGGATGTACGTGTCCTGGATGAGAACAATGAAGAGGTTCAGATCATGGAAAGTGTAGATTACGGTGATACAAACCTGAATCACATTATTGAAGGAGACAGACGCTACAATAACGACGAAGACTACGGCAAACACGGATACAGCAAGCAGGAATTCTCAGAAGGAGAGCTGGTTGATGTAGAAGATGAGCCGGAGGAAGATGACAGCTTCGACGATTTTGATGGCGATATGAACGATGATTTTGATGACGACATGGATTTAGAATAGGAGGATGCCGAGAATGACAGAAACAAAAAAAGAACCAACGTATCAACCGATTTCATTTGATGCGATTAAAATAGGTCTGGCATCTCCGGAAAAGATTCTGGAATGGTCAAGAGGTGAAGTTACAAAACCGGAGACAATCAACTACAGAACACTCAAGCCGGAAAGAGACGGTCTGTTCTGTGAGAAAATCTTCGGACCTAGCAAAGACTGGGAATGCCACTGTGGTAAATACAAAAAGATCCGTTATAAAGGTGTTGTATGCGACCGCTGTGGTGTAGAAGTAACAAAAGCAACTGTGCGACGTGAACGTATGGGTCACATCGCACTTGCGGCACCGGTTTCTCATATCTGGTATTTCAAAGGTATTCCGAGCCGTATGGGACTGATCCTGGATCTTTCACCGAGAACTCTGGAAAAAGTACTGTATTTCGCTTCTTATATCGTACTTGATAAGGGAGAGACAGATCTCTCTTACAAGCAGGTTCTTTCAGAAGCAGAATACCAGGAAGCAAGAGAAAACTGGGGCAATGGTTTCCGCGTAGGAATGGGAGCAGAAGCGATCAAAGAACTTCTCGAAGCAATCGATCTTGAAAAAGATTATGCTGAACTGCAGGCAGGACTTGAGGGTGCTACCGGACAGAAGAGAGCAAGAATCGTTAAGAGACTTGAAGTAGTAGAAGCTTTCCGTGAATCAGGAAACAAACCGGAATGGATGATCATGACTGCAATCCCGGTAATTCCGCCGGATCTGCGTCCGATGGTACAGTTGGATGGTGGACGTTTTGCAACATCTGACCTGAATGATCTGTACAGAAGAATTATCAACAGAAATAACCGTCTAAGAAGACTCCTTGAACTGGGAGCTCCGGACATTATCGTTAGAAACGAAAAGAGAATGCTGCAGGAAGCTGTAGATGCTCTGATCGACAATGGACGTCGTGGACGTCCGGTAACAGGTCCTGGAAACAGAGCACTGAAATCCCTTTCTGATATGCTGAAAGGTAAATCAGGACGTTTCCGTCAGAACCTGCTCGGAAAACGTGTTGACTACTCAGGACGTTCCGTTATCGTTGTAGGACCGGAACTGAAGATCTATCAGTGCGGTCTTCCGAAAGAAATGGCAATCGAGCTGTTCAAGCCGTTTGTTATGAAAGAACTTGTTGAGAGCGGAGCTGCTCACAACATTAAGAATGCTAAGAAAATGGTAGAACGTCTTCAGCCGGAAGTATGGGATGTGCTTGAAGATGTAATCAAAGAGCATCCGGTTATGCTGAACCGTGCCCCTACACTTCACCGTCTTGGTATCCAGGCATTTGAACCGATCCTGGTAGAGGGTAAAGCAATCAAGCTTCATCCACTGGTATGTACAGCGTTCAACGCCGATTTCGATGGTGACCAGATGGCGGTTCATCTTCCGCTTTCTGTAGAAGCACAGGCAGAATGCCGTTTCCTTCTGCTTTCACCAAACAACCTTCTGAAACCGTCTGATGGTGGTCCGGTAGCTGTACCTTCACAGGATATGGTCCTTGGTATCTACTATCTGACACAGGAAAGACCTGGTGCAAAGGGAGAAGGCAAAGTATTCAAGAGTGTCAATGAAGCAATTCTTGCTTATGAGAACGGAGTTGTTACTCTTCACTCAAGAATCAAAGTACGTGTGACAAAGACAATGCCGGATGGAACAAAGAAGACCGGTACAGTAGAGTCTACACTTGGACGTTTCATCTTCAACGAAATCATTCCGCAGGATCTTGGCTTTGTTGATCGTGAAAAAGAAGGAAATGAACTGGTTCTTGAAGTGGATTTCCATGTAGGAAAGAAACAGCTGAAACAGATTCTTGAAAAAGTTATTAACACACATGGTGCATCAGCTACAGCTGAAGTACTTGACCATGTAAAATCAATGGGATACAAGCTCTCTACAAGAGCAGCTATGACTGTATCTATTTCAGATATGACTGTACCGCCACAGAAACCGGAACTGATCGCAAGAGCACAGTCAACGGTTGATAAGATCACACGTAACTTCAAGCGTGGTCTTATTACAGAAGAAGAGCGTTACAAAGAGGTTGTAGAAACCTGGAAAGAAACAGATGATGAGCTTACAGAAGCCCTTCTTACCGGACTTGATAAATACAACAATATCTTCATGATGGCGGATTCCGGAGCCCGTGGATCTGATAAACAGATCAAACAGCTTGCAGGTATGCGTGGACTTATGGCGGATACAACCGGTCACACGATCGAGCTGCCTATCAAGTCAAACTTCCGTGAAGGTCTGGACGTACTGGAATACTTCATGTCTGCGCATGGAGCTCGAAAAGGTATGTCAGATACTGCCCTTCGTACAGCCGATTCAGGATACCTGACAAGACGTCTTGTTGACGTATCACAGGATCTGATCATCCGTGAGGTTGACTGTGTAAGCAAGGATGCTGAAATTCCGGGAATGTATCTGCATGCATTCATGGATGGAAATGAAGAAATCGAAAGTCTTCAGGAACGTATTACAGGAAGATATTCATGCTATACAATCTGTGACAAAGATGGCAATGTGCTTGTAAAAGCAAACCACATGATCACACCAAAACGTGCAGAAAAGATCATGAAATACGGTGTGGATGAAAATGGAAATTCACCGCTTAAGAAAGTGAAAGTCCGTACAATCCTGACCTGTAAATCACACATCGGTATTTGTGCGAAATGTTATGGTGCCAACATGGCAACAGGTGAACCTGTACAGGTTGGTGAAGCTGTCGGTATTATCGCAGCTCAGTCAATCGGTGAACCTGGTACACAGCTGACCATGCGTACTTTCCATAGTGGTGGTGTAGCCGGTGGAGATATCACACAGGGTCTTCCTCGTGTCGAAGAACTTTTTGAAGCAAGAAAGCCGAAAGGTCTTGCTATTATCACAGAAATCGCAGGTGTTGCAAACCTGAACGATACAAAGAAGAAGCGTGAAATCATCGTTACCAATCAGCAGACAGGTGAGACAAAGACTTATCTGATTCCTTATGGATCACGTATTAAAGTACAGGATGGAGCTGTTCTGGAAGCCGGTGACGAGCTTACAGAAGGTAGCGTGAACCCGCATGACCTTCTTAAGATCAAAGGTCTTCGTGCTGCACAGGACTATATGCTTCAGGAAGTACAGAGAGTATACCGTCTGCAGGGTGTAGAAATCAACGATAAGCATATCGAAGTTATCGTTCGTCAGATGCTGAAGAAAATCCGCATCGAAGAAAGAGGAGATACGGAATTCCTTCCGGGAACAATGGTAGATGTCCTTGAGTTCAACGATGTAAATGAACAGATGGTAGCAGAAGGTAAAGAGCCTGCAACAGGAGAACAGATCATGCTTGGTATTACCAAGGCATCCCTGGCAACAGATTCCTTCCTGTCAGCTGCATCCTTCCAGGAGACAACCAAGGTTCTGACTGAGGCTGCTATCAAAGGTAAGGTTGACCACCTGATCGGTCTGAAAGAGAACGTCATTATCGGTAAACTGATTCCGGCAGGAACAGGTATGAGAAAATACCGTGACGTTAAGCTTGATACAGGTCTTGGTATGGATATGGACGACGAAATCAGTTTTGATGATTTTGATATGGATGATGATGCTGAGCCTGAAGCACCGGCAGAGACAGCAGAAACTGTTGAAACCGAAGAAAATGCTGACGAAACAGTTACAGTTGAAGAATAGGCTTTATATGCTAAGAGAGGCAGATACGTTGAAAGGCGTGTCTGCTTTTCTTGCTTTAAAGACATGAAAAACAAAAATATTTCCAATTCTTTAACACTTTACAAAAATAAAGGGTTGCAAAATATGAAAAAATACAGTAGCATATAGATAATCAGTCGAAAATCAGGGGGGTGTGATATGCTGGATTTAGCTCATATTGGTGAACGGATCAGAGAATGCAGAAAAAAGAAAATGATGACAATCCGGGTTTTGGGAGAATATACAGGACTTTCAGCGGGCTATCTGAGTATGCTGGAACAGAATAAAACATCTCCGAATGTGGACAGTCTTGCGCGAATTTGTGAAGCACTGGATATTGATATCCAGTATGCACTGGAAGGCGAGATACCGGGAAAGACGGTTATACGCAGAGAAGAAATGAGTAAGCATCTTTATCCGGAAGAAAATATAACAGTTGAGGTTGCAGACTTTGGTCAGGGAGAATCAATTTTTGAATATATTACGATTGGACCGGGAGAATCTGCGAAAAAAGAAGAATATCGTCATGCCTTTTCGGAAATGTGTATGGTGATAAAAGGAACTCTGAATGTAGAGGTGGAAGGAGAAATTTGCAGTTTACATCCGGGAGACAGTGTATATATAAAGAGCAGAGAGCGTCATAGTATTTCCAATCCTGGAAAAGAACCTTGTGTGAGTATATGGGTATATCACCGGGATGTACCAAGACTGTTTGGAAGGAATGAAAATAAAATTGTGAAATAAATAGCATTCCTCTTGACAATCTTAGAGTATGGTTCTATAATAAGAAAAAGTTACACATATGAATAAATATTCATCTGAGTGAATTTGTAAAAATTGAACTGTTGAAACGGGGTTTCTTCGAAATTCACGCAACTCTGAAGACAGTGTTATTTACGAAAGTGTATAAAGATTACATTTTTATACATACAATACGGACAATCTAATAATTAAACATAGACGTCATAGCGTGAAACTATGACCTTTGAAAGAAGACAAGGACGTCATGATGCAAATCATGGCGTTCTTTTGTTTACACCACTAGACTGCGGTCTAGTAAAGTATTACATTGTCGCAGAGGGACGGACATATCTGGTAAATATACCGTCTCGGAAGAACAAAAGTGCATGAGAGGAGAACAAAAATGGACAGATTAACACAATTGCGAGAGTACATGGAAAAAGAAAGACTGGATGCGTTTTATATTGCAAAGCCGGCGAATGTACGTTGTATCAGCGGATTTACGGGGGAAGACTCGTTCCTTTTTATCACAAAGGCGAATCAGTATTTTATCACTGATGCAAGATACACAGAGCAGGCATCTTATGAATGCCCGGATTATGAGCTTGTAAACTGGCGAATCGATTTTGGCTACAGCATGGGGAAAGCTGTTGCATATTGCGCAGACAAAGATGGAGTTAAAACAATTGGATTTGAACAGGATCATCTGACATTTGAAAAATGGAACTCTATGCAGGCTGAACTCAGTGCTGAGATGGTTCCGACGCTGAACGTAATCGAAGGCTTCCGCGCGATCAAGACGCCGGAAGAGATCAAGAACCTTACCGTTGCCTGCGATATCGCATCCAGAGCATTTGAAAAAATTATAAAAGACATCCGTCCGGGTGTTACAGAAAAAGAAATCGCGTCCAGACTTGCACATTACATGGTTATGGAAGGTGCAGATACCAAACCTTACGGTGGAATCGTTATTTCAGGAGCAAAGAGCTCTCTGCTTCACGGAATTCCGGACAGTAAGCCAATCGAATACGGTGATTTCGTATTGATGGATTATGGATGCCAGTACAAAGGTTATCTTTCAGATATGACAAGAACGGTAGTTGTCGGCAAGGCAGACGCCAAACAGAGAGAAGTTTATGATCTCTGCCGTCGTATGACAGAAGATACAGAAGCATCTGTAAGAGCCGGTGTGACAGGAACTTCCTGCTATGAAGCTTCACTTGAAGCAATCAAAGATACAGAATACCTTCCGTATAATTATACAGGAATCGGTCATGGAGTTGGGCTGTTCGTCCATGAACTTCCGAATATCGGACTAAACTGTGAGAATATCTTACAGGAGAACAGCATAATGACAGTAGAACCAGGACTTTATATTCCGGGTTGGGGTGGTGTCAGACTTGAGGATCAGGGCATCATCACAAAAGACGGATATGAAAACCTGATCAGTGCTACACATGAGCTAATAGAATTATAAATGAAAAAGGAGGACAACATTTATGAAAAAGAAATTATTAGCGGCTTTACTTGCTACAGCAATGACAGTAACCATGTTTGCTGGCTGTGGTACACCGGGATCCAAAGATGCCAAGAAAGATGACAGCAGTGCTTCATCAGGAAAGAAGAGAATTACTTACACACTTCGTGAAGACCTTCCTTCTATGGATCCACAGAACAGTAACTCTATCTCATGTGCAACAGCAGAAATCTGCACCTATGCGATGCTGACACGTAACGTGGAAGGCGAAATCAAACCAGATGCAGCTGAAAGCTGGGATATCTCAGATGATGGACTTACTTACACATTCCACCTTCGTGACGGACTGAAATGGTCTGACGGAGAAGACGTAAAAGCAGGCGATTATGTTTATGGTATCCAGAGACTTATGGATCCAGAAATGGCAAGCGATTACGCATTCATCGGATACATCCTCAAAAACGGTGAAGAAGTAAACAATGGTTCTGTACCGGTTGATCAGCTCGGTGTATCTGCACCAGATGATAAGACAGTTGTAATCGAACTGGCACATCCGGCTACATACTTCCTGAGCATGGCAGCCATGGCTACATTTGGTCCTACAAGACAGGATTATGTAGAAAAATACGGAAAAGAATACGCAGCAGATCCGGAAAAATCTGTTTATAACGGACCGTTCAAGATGACAGAGTGGAAACACGGCGATGAAATGATCCTTTCTAAGAATGAAAATTACTGGGATGCAGACAGTATCAAGCTTGATGAAATCTGCGTAAAGACAGTTGCAGATGCTAAGACAGCAGTTGCTATGTGGGAACAGGGTGAAGTTGATATCACAGTTGTACCTACTGAAATGACAGATCAGTATACAGAAAATACTGAATTCTACTATACAGGTGCAGATGATTACATCATGCTCAATATGTCAGAAGACAGACCGCTTGCTAACAAGAACCTGAGATTTGCTCTGAACTATGCAATTAACAGAACAGAATACAACAAGCTGGTTAACAATGACGTATATGACGTTGCACAGAGACTTGTACTTCCAAACGTGCAGGCGGCAGATGACCAGACATACGGAGAAGCTTATCCATATACACCATTCCCGGCAGAGAATGACAATGATAAAGCAAAAGAATATCTGGATGCTGCTATGAAAGAAATGGGTGTATCAAATGCATCAGACATCAAGATCACTCTTCTTACAACAGATACAGATGGTGCTAAGAAGCAGGCTGAAGTTCTTCAGGAACAGTATCAGAAAAACCTTGGTATTACAGTAGAAATCAACCAGGTAACTTACAAACAGAGACTGGAGCTGGAAACTAAGAAAGATTACGATATGGTAGTAACAGGATGGGTTCCGGACTACTCTGACGCATACTCTTATCTGGAACTGTGGATCAGCGATGGTCAGTATAACCACTCTGGATATGCGAATGCTGAATACGACAAGCTTCTTAAAGATTCTCAGACAGAGACAGATGCTAAGACAAGACAGGATATGCTGTTCCAGGCAGAAAAGATCTTCCTTGAAGAAGATTCCGCTCTGGTACCGCTTCAGTTACGTAGAGACCAGTATCTGATCAATCCGAAGATTTCTAACTTCAACGTATACTTCGTTGGATATGACTTCGATCTGGTATATGCAGATATCAGCGAATAATACAGTTGGATGGTAACATACCTTGCGGTCGGCGCGGACTTACTGGTCCGCACCGGCTGCTTATTTGAGGGTTTTGATTATTTTGAGGGGTAGATTTGGTATGTATCAGCCAATAGAAAGTATGTGAAATAATCAAAGCCATCAAATAAAGAAAAATGAAGGGAGACAAAAGAATGGCAAAATATATAGCTAAACGAGTTGCATTAGCCATCGTAACACTTTTGGTACTTACAAGTGTTGTATTCGTCCTGGTTCGTCTGATGCCGGGAGATCCGTTCTCAAGTGATAAGATGACACCGGAGATCAAAGCGAATCTGGAAGCTTACTATGGTCTGGATAAACCGCTTGCAGAGCAGTATATAACTTATATGAAGAATGTGCTTCATGGTGATCTGGGGTATTCTATGAAGTATGAAAGTCAGACAGTTAACCGTATTATTGCTGACTCATTCCCATACTCAGCAGACCTGGGAATCCGTTCACTGTGCTTTGCACTGTTCTTCGGACTGATCCTTGGAATTGTAGCAGCACTGAATCGAGGAAAGAAACTGGATTTCGTCTGTATTTTGATTGCGATCATTGGTACATCGATTCCTGACTTCATCATGGGATCTGTACTTCAGTATTTCTTCGGAATCAAATGGCAGATTCTTCCGGTTGCGCAGTACACAAGCTTTAAGCACACAATTTTACCGTCAATCGCGGTTGGATTCTATACACTGGCATCCATTTCCCGTCTGATGCGTTCCAGTATGCTGGAAGTTGTATCTTCAGATTATACAAAGACAGCACGTGCGAAAGGTTTATCGGATTTCCGAATTACATTTAAACATCAGATCCGTAATGCGATCACACCGATCATTACCATTATGGGACCGACAGTTGCATCTGTATTAACAGGAACATTCGTAATCGAAGCCCTTTTCGCAATCCCTGGAATGGGAAAACATTATGTAGACAGTATTAACATGGCAGATTATACACTGGTTCTTGGTATGACGATCTTCTACGGAGCATTCCTGATCGTGTCAATCCTGATTGTAGATATCTTATACGGTATTGTAGATCCGAGAATCCGTCTGAGTGGTAAAAAAAGGTAGGTGACGAGAAATGGCAGAAATTACAAAAGAACAGTTTAAAGTTGTAGGAAAAAATACAAAGACAATGGAGTCTATTTCCCGTCCGAATATTGGTTACTGGCAGGATGCATGGAGACGAATCCGCAAGAATAAGATTGCATTCTTCTCATTGTGCCTGATTGGACTTTATGTACTTATGGCGATCTTTGTTCCAATGTTCAGCAAATATGACATTGCAACACAGAGTGTGGCAGAGATGAACCAGAGCTTTTCAAAAGCACATTGGTTTGGAACAGATTCTCTTGGACGTGATCTCTGGGTTCGTGCATGGTCTGGTGCGAGAGTATCTCTGACAATTGGTTTTGCAGCCAGCATCATCAATGCAATCGTTGGATCTATCATGGGTGGTATCTCAGGATTCTACGGTGGCAAGATCGATATGGTTATCCAGCGTGTCGTTGACGTATTATACGGAATCCCAAGTCTGATCGTTACCATTCTTCTTATGGTAGTTGTTGGTAACGGTGTACACTGTTTGATTCTTGCTATGTGTTGTGTCGGATGGATCGGTGGATGTCGTTTCGTTCGTGGTGAAGTATTAAAACTGAGAGAATCTGATTTCGTATCTGCAGCCAAGATCCTTGGCGTACCGGATATCGTAATCATTGTTAAACATATTTTACCGAATATCATGGGTCTTATTATTACAAACCTGACAATGGCTATTCCGGGCGCAATCTTCCAGGAGGCATTCCTGAGCTATATCGGTCTGGGTATCAAACCACCGAACTGTAGCTGGGGTGTACTTGCAAAAGACGGAATCGCACAGCTGAGAATTCATCCGTACCAGGTATTTGTACCGGCATTCCTTATCTGTACAACCATGCTTGCACTGAACCTTCTTGGTGATGGACTTCGTGATGCATTTGACCCGAAACTTAGAGGAACCGAGTAGGAAGGAGTATAGAAGATGGAAAATTTATTGGAAGTAAAAAATCTGCAATTCTCTTTCCGTACATACGGTGGAGTTGTTAAGGCTGTACGTGATGTCAGCTTTGAAGTACGTCCGGGAGAAATTCTTGGTATCGTTGGAGAATCCGGATGTGGAAAGAGCGTTACCTCTCAGTGTCTGATGAGACTGAATCCAGAACCGCCTGGATTCTTTGAAGGTGGAGAGATCCTTTATAAAGGAAAAGATGTTCTGAAAATGAACAAAAAAGAACTTCGTCAGTTCCGTGGAAAAGAGATCAGTTATATTTTCCAGGATCCTATGACCTCATTGAACCCGACAATGCGTATCGGAAAACAGATTGAAGAAGTATTCGTTGGAAGAAAAGGTATGAGTGCAGCTGAGAAAAAAGCAAAAGCACTTGAAATCCTTAAAATGGTAGGTATCTCTGATGGAGAACGCCGTTACAAACAGTATCCACATGAACTTTCAGGTGGTATGAAACAGCGTGTTATGATCGCGATTGCTCTGGTAGGAAGCCCGAGCATCGTTATTGCCGATGAGCCGACTACTTCTTTGGATGTTACAATTGAAGCACAGATCCTTGATGTACTGAAAAATCTTCAGAAAACACTTGGAACATCTATCATCCTTATCACACATGACCTTGGTGTTATCGCAAAGCTTTGCGACCGTGTACTGGTTATGTATGGGGGAAAGATCGTAGAACGTGGATCTGTAGATGAGATTTTCTATGATACAGCACATCCTTACACAAAAGGACTTATGCATTCAATTGCCAAACTGGATACAGCAAAAGGTCAGAAATTGCAGCCAATCGAAGGAACACCTCCGGATCTGTTTGCACCTCCGAAAGGATGTCCGTTCGCAGCAAGATGTGAATACTGCATGGAAATCTGTAAAGATATGCCACCACAGACTTATGAGCTTTCAAAAGAACATGAAACCTGTTGCTGGCTGCAGCATGAATATGCACCGGATACAGACATGAGAAAAAAAGTAACTGAGAAAGGAGAGGTGTAAAATGGAAAATACAGAAAAAAAACAGCCTCTCGTACAGGTGAAAAACTTATGTAAATATTTTGAAATCAGCCGTAAAGAAACCTTAAAAGCGGTTGATGATCTTACATTTGATATTTATAAAGGTGAGACAGTCAGTCTGGTAGGTGAGTCCGGATGTGGTAAATCTACAACAGGACGTACCATGATCAAGTTATACAATCCGACTTCAGGAAATGTATATTATGACGGAAAAGACATTTTCAAATATAATCATGCAGAGCAGAAAGAATTCTGCAAGAAAGTACAGATGATCTTCCAGAATCCGTACTCATCACTGAACCCACGTATGACTGTTAAGGATATCGTTGGAGAAGGTCTGAAACAGCATGGAATGTCAACAAAGGATGCAGATGCAAAAGTAGAGCAGCTGCTTGCTACAGTTGGTCTTAACAAAGATCATATGTCACGTTTTCCACATGAATTCTCAGGTGGACAGAGACAGCGTATCGGTATCGCACGTGCTCTTTCTGTTGATCCGGAGTTCATCATCTGTGATGAGCCGATTTCAGCTCTTGATGTGTCTATCCAGGCACAGGTTATCAATATGCTGAAAGAACTGCAGGAAGAAAGAGGACTGACTTACCTGTTTATCGCGCATGACCTTAGTGTCGTAAAATATATTTCTGACCGTGTAGTTGTTATGTACCTCGGAACTATGGTTGAGACTGCTGAAACAGATGAACTTTATGATCATCCGATGCATCCATATACACAGGCACTGCTTTCCGCAATTCCGGAAGCAGATCCGCATAAAGCAAAAGCAAATCAGCGTATTCCGATCAAGGGTGAAATTCCGAGCCCAATCAATCCGAAGAACTGCTGTCGTTTTGCTGAAAGATGTCAGTATGCGACAGAACGTTGCTTTAAGGAAATGCCTCAGATGAAAGAGATTGCTCCTGGACATAAGGTGGCATGCCATCTTGTAGAAGATAAATAAAAAGTAGTAATATAATAAAGAAGGCGAAGGGCTTATGAAGAGTTCTTCGTTTTCTTTTGCTTTATGAGAAATTCCGATGGGACTTTCTATGAAAAAAGGCAAGATGCGTTGCTGGCCACAGGTACTGTGAACAGTAACATTGTGCAAAATCACAAAATACGGATTGACACGAAAATATTGACAACATAAGGCAAAAACGATATTATATAGAGATGTAATTGTAATTAAAGCGTCATATCGTGTAATAGTTATGTAACAAATGAAAGTGAGTGTATATGGAACAGAGAAAATCAGCAAGGAGAAGATCGTCTGATGGAACTTCTAATAGAAATATGCGAAGTATCAATAACAGCAGAGAAGTAAGCAGACGGGCTAAGGGGAAGAACCGGTATGCTTATGATGAAGATCGAAGAGCTGCCCGATATTATGATGAAGAAGATTACTACAGAGAACGACCGAAAAAGAAATCATCTTCGATTGATAAGAAGAAAAGAAGACCGGAAGAAGACTATCAGAATATAAGAAAGACATCTGATCCGGAGAATAATAAGAACCGTAAAAATAAACGGCGCAGAGGAAGAAAGAAAAATCGGGTGAGCAGAACGATTGGAATTATACTTGCTATTATCCAGTTTATCCTGTCTGTAGTACTTGCAGTGAATGTGATACTGTTCAATGTACTTACTTCTACTTATTTCCTGGTACTGATCGGAGTGCTGCTGATCCTGCTTGGAATTACCTTGCTGACACAGATAGCGGCAAAAGGAAAAGGAATTGGCGGAAAGATATTCTGTATACTGATCTGTATCATTCTGGGAGTGGGTTCTTTTTATATAGGAAAAGTAAATAATGCATTCCAGAAGATTACCGGAAGCAATAAGAAAACCAGTTCTATGGTAGTTGCGGTAAAAGCGGATGATAATGCAGATACTTTATCAGCGGCAGCCGGATATACATTTGGTGTTCAGTATGCGACTGGTGGAGACCAGACGAAGTCGGCAGTCAAACAGATTGAAAAGGAACTGGGACAGAACATTACTCTTCAGGAATACAGTAATCTGGGAGAAGAAGCACAGGCATTATATGACGGAGAAGTAGATGCGATTATCTACAACTCAGCTTACAGTAATATTATCCAGGAACAGTATTCAACCTTTACAAAGGATACAAAGGTTATTTATAAACACAACATTGTTGTTGAAATTGAAAGTGATACATCCGATGAAAGCGTTACAAAGCCATTTGCGGTTTATTTGAGTGGTATTGATACGGATGGAGATATCACAGAGCAGGGCAGAAGTGATGTTAATATCGTAGCAGTTGTTAATCCGACAAGTCACCAGGTATTACTGATTACGACACCTAGAGATTATTATGTACCAATCCCGGGAGTATCAGGAGGGCAGGACGACAAACTGACACATGCAGGAATCTATGGTGTAGATGTGTCTATGCAGACGCTGGAAGCACTTTATGATACAGATATCGAATTTTTCGGAAGAGTTAATTTTACATCTATGATCAGTGTGGTTGATGCACTTGGCGGACTGGATGTTGAATCAGATCTCGAATTTGATACAGGATGGGAGTCGGGTGCAGAGATTCATGTAAATGAAGGAATGAATCATTTTGATGGTATTAGTGCACTTGCATTCTGCCGTGAACGTCAGGCACTGCCAGACGGGGACAACGGAAGAGGAGTCCATCAGCAGACGGTTATCACTGCAATCATTAAAAAGATGATGTCACCGGCAATGCTCCGTGGGGCAAGTGATATTATTGACAGTGTCAGCGATGGAGTGGATACGAACTTTACTTCCAGCCAGATCCAGTCGCTGATCAAGACTCAGCTCAGAACCAATGCAAAATGGAATATTTATTCCGTGGCAGCGGATGGAACCGGAGGGACAGATATCTGCTATTCTTCAGGAGCTGAAGAGCTTTATGTAACGTATCCGGATGAAAATTCAGTGGCTGAGATCAGTGAACTGATCAAAAAAGTAAAAGACGGAGAAACAATAGAAGGATCCGTAAGTACAGAATAAAAATGAAGAAAAAGTCAGGGCATGATTTGGAAAATATTTTTCAGAATGCCTTGACTTTTTTTTTGCGATATACTACAATAAACAAGCGTGCGAAAAACGATGCACTGTTTTTCTGCGCATTTTAAACAGAACTTGTTTAAAATCGTAACCAATTATTACTTCATAGGAGGTGAAAGAGATGCCAACATTTAACCAGTTAGTAAGAAAAGGTCGTCAGACAGCTGTAAAGAAATCTACTGCACCGGCTCTCCAGAAAGGATACAATTCTTTGAAGAAAAGAGCTACAGACACATCTGCACCGCAGAAGAGAGGTGTTTGTACAGCAGTTAAGACAGCTACACCGAAGAAACCGAACTCAGCTCTCAGAAAGATCGCCAGAGTACGTCTTTCAAACGGAATCGAAGTAACAAGCTACATCCCAGGAGAAGGTCACAACCTTCAGGAACATAGCGTTGTTCTTATCCGTGGAGGAAGAGTAAAGGACCTTCCGGGTACAAGATACCATATCGTTCGTGGAACACTTGATACAGCAGGTGTTGCAAAGAGACGTCAGGCTCGTTCTAAATACGGAGCAAAGAGACCAAAAGACGCAAAGAAATAAGCACTTGATTTTAGTGTAAAACGAAACTAAATCGTATCACAAACAGAACTATGAGAATAGTTGGTTGCGGGTTTAATTCAGATATCGCCTGCCACGCGGCAGGCATCGGAGATTGTCCCGCCAACGATACACATAGAAAGACACATGTGAGTACCGATGAATTATTCACGCAAAGCAAAGCTTTGCCAATATGTATAAGGAGGGAAGAACCGTGGCACGTAAAGGACATACTCAGAAAAGAGACGTATTAGCGGATCCGTTATACAACAACAAGGTAGTTACAAAGCTTATCAACAACATCATGCTTGACGGTAAGAAAGGTGTAGCTCAGAAAATTGTATACGGAGCATTTGACAAAGTCGCAGAGAAAGCTGAAAAACCAGCTATCGAAGTATTTGAAGAAGCAATGAACAACATCATGCCTGTACTTGAAGTAAAGGCAAGACGTATCGGTGGAGCTACTTATCAGGTACCGATCGAGGTAAGAGCAGACAGAAGACAGGCTCTTGCACTTCGCTGGCTTACACTGTACTCTCGTAACAGAGGCGAGAAGACAATGGAAGAAAGACTTGCAAATGAAATTCTTGATGCAGCTAACAACACTGGCGCATCAGTAAAGAAGAAAGAAGACATGCACAAGATGGCAGAAGCAAACAAAGCATTTGCTCACTATCGTTTCTAATTATAGGAGGAAAAAATCTTGGCTGGAAGAGAATATCCATTAGAGAGAACCAGAAATATCGGTATTATGGCGCATATTGATGCTGGTAAGACTACTCTTACAGAGCGTATCTTATACTATACCGGTGTTAACTATAAGATTGGTGATACTCATGAAGGAACTGCTACCATGGACTGGATGGAACAGGAGCAGGAAAGAGGTATCACAATCACTTCAGCAGCTACAACATGTCATTGGACACTTGAAGATCATACAAAACCGAAAAAAGGTGCTCTTGAGCATCGTATCAATATCATTGATACTCCGGGACACGTTGACTTCACTGTAGAGGTTGAACGTTCACTTCGTGTACTGGATGGTGCTGTAGGTGTATTCTGTGCTAAGGGTGGTGTTGAACCTCAGTCAGAAAACGTATGGCGTCAGGCAGACACATACAACGTACCAAGAATGGCCTTCATCAACAAGATGGACATCTTAGGTGCAAACTTCTACAACGCTGTAGAACAGATTAAGACAAGATTGGGCAAGAACGCTATCGTTCTTCAGTTACCAATCGGTAAAGAAGATGATTTCAAGGGAATCATCGACCTTATGGAAATGGAAGCTTACATCTACAATGATGACAAGGGTGATGATATCACAGTATGTGAAATCCCGGATGACATGAAAGAAGATGCTGAGCTTTACCATACAGAACTGATCGAAAAGATCTGCGAACTGGATGACGAACTTATGATGATGTATCTTGAGGACGAAATCCCGACAGTAGATCAGCTCAAAGCAGTTCTTAGAAAAGCTACTTGTGAATGTACAGCAGTACCGGTTTGCTGTGGATCTGCTTACAGAAACAAGGGTGTTCAGAAGCTTCTGGATGCAATCGTTGAATACATGCCAGCTCCGACAGATATCCCGCCAATTCAGGGTGTTGATGAAGATGGTAATGAAGTAGTAAGACATTCTTCAGATGAAGAACCTTTCTCTGCACTTGCATTCAAGATCATGACAGACCCGTTCGTAGGTAAGCTTGCATATTTCCGTGTATATTCAGGAAGCATGAATTCAGGTTCTTACGTACTGAACGCTACAAAGAATAAAAAAGAACGTGTTGGACGTATCCTTCAGATGCATGCCAACAAGAGACAGGAACTGGATAAAGTATATTCAGGAGACATCGCAGCAGCGATCGGATTCAAGTTCACAACTACAGGTGATACAATCTGTGATGAACAGCATCCGGTAATCCTTGAATCTATGGAATTCCCAGAACCAGTTATCGAGCTCGCTATCGAGCCTAAGACAAAAGCTTCTCAGGGTAAACTTGGTGAATCTCTTGCAAAACTTGCAGAAGAAGACCCGACATTCCGTGCTCATACTGATCAGGAAACAGGTCAGACAATCATCGCCGGAATGGGAGAACTTCATCTTGAAATCATCGTAGACAGACTTCTTCGTGAGTTCAAGGTAGAAGCTAACGTAGGTGCTCCGCAGGTTGCATACAAAGAGTCCTTCACAAAAGCAGTTGATGTTGACAGCAAATATGCTAAACAGTCAGGTGGACGTGGACAGTACGGACACTGTAAAGTTAAATTTGAACCAATGGATGTCAATGGTGAAGAAACATACAAATTCGAATCTACTGTTGTCGGTGGTGCAATTCCGAAGGAATACATTCCGGCTGTAGGCGAAGGTATTGAAGAAGCCATGAAAGCTGGTATCCTTGGTGGATTCCCTGTAGTAGGTATTCATGCAACAGTATATGATGGTTCTTACCATGAAGTCGATTCTTCAGAAATGGCATTCCACATTGCAGGTTCTCTTGCATTCAAAGATGCTATGAAGAAATCTGATCCGGTACTCCTTGAGCCTATCATGAAAGTTGAAGTTACTATGCCAGAAGAGTACATGGGAGATGTTATCGGTGATATCAACTCTCGTCGTGGACGTATCGAAGGTATGGATGACCTCGGCGGTGGAAAGATCGTTAGAGGATATGTTCCGCTTTCAGAAATGTTCGGATACTCTACAGACCTTCGTTCCAGAACTCAGGGACGTGGAAACTACTCAATGTTCTTCGAAAAATATGAGCCAGTTCCGAAGTCTGTACAGGAAAAGATTTTATCTAACAAAAACGCATAAAAAATACGAAAAAGGCTTGAAAAACTGTACTTTATGAAATATAATCAGTATTAGCCGAGTTAAAACATCGTAAACTAAAATGCCCTATTGGGTGGTATATTTAAGGAGGATATTCAAAATGGCAAAGGCTAAATTTGAAAGAACAAAACCGCATTGTAATATCGGTACCATCGGACACGTTGACCATGGTAAAACAACTCTTACAGCAGCTATCACAAAAACTCTTGCAGCAAGAGTTGCTGGTAACGCAGCTGTAGATTTCGAAAACATCGACAAAGCTCCAGAAGAAAGAGAACGTGGTATCACAATCTCTACAGCTCACGTTGAGTATGAAACAGAAAAACGTCACTACGCTCACGTAGACTGCCCAGGACATGCTGACTACGTTAAGAACATGATCACAGGTGCTGCTCAGATGGATGGTGCTATCCTTGTTGTAGCTGCTACTGATGGTGTTATGGCTCAGACAAGAGAGCACATCCTGCTTTCTCGTCAGGTAGGTGTACCGTACATCGTTGTATTCATGAACAAATGTGATATGGTAGACGACGAAGAACTTCTTGAACTCGTTGAAATGGAAATTCGTGAACTTCTTGATGAATACGAATTCCCAGGAGATGACACTCCGATCATCCAGGGATCAGCTCTTAAAGCTCTTGAAGATCCGAACGGAGAATGGGGAGACAAGATCATGGAACTTATGGATGCTGTTGATTCATACATTCCGGATCCAGAACGTGACACAGACAAACCATTCCTTATGCCTGTAGAAGACGTATTCTCTATCACAGGACGTGGTACAGTTGCTACTGGTAGAGTAGAACGTGGTGTACTTCACGTATCTGATGAAGTAGAAATCGTTGGTATCAAAGAAGAAACACGTAAAGTAGTTGTAACAGGTGTTGAAATGTTCCGTAAACTTCTTGATGAAGCTCAGGCTGGTGACAACATCGGTGCTCTTCTTCGTGGTGTTCAGAGAGACGAAATCGAAAGAGGACAGGTTCTTTGTAAACCAGGTTCAGTAACTTGCCACCACAAGTTTACTGCACAGGTATACGTTCTTACAAAAGATGAAGGTGGACGTCATACTCCATTCTTCAACAACTACAGACCACAGTTCTACTTCCGTACAACAGACGTAACAGGTGTTTGCGAACTTCCAGAAGGAACAGAAATGTGCATGCCTGGTGATAACGTAGAAATGACAATCGAACTGATCCATCCAGTAGCTATGGAACAGGGACTTCGTTTCGCTATCCGTGAAGGTGGACGTACTGTAGGATCAGGACGTGTTGCTACAATCATCGAGTAATCACTGACTAATATATATTGAGTACCGCAAGGTACATTGTGTCCAAACGTAAGATACCCCGGGACCGTAAGGTTTCCGGGGTTTTTCTGTTGAACAGAAGATTAAAAAAAGGCTGTAAAGAATAGCGAATAAATTAAAAACAGGCAGGTATGGGAAGAAAATGAAAACCTTCGCATATCTGCCTGTGATACTGTTATGATACTATTTCTGTTCGTTATTGGAAAATTTCTGTGTTAAAAGTTCATCTCGTTTACGGATTCGTGTCTCAAAATCCAGTTCTTCAATTTCTTTATGGGTGACAGGTTTGGAAGTGTAGTATTCCAACGTCTGCTTTTTCCACATATCAAACATATCTTTGCCTGTGAAATAAGATTCCAGGCTTTCTCTGTTCTCCTGCAGATCAGCAAGAAAATTACACATATCTGCGTTTAAAGAATGTTCCGGATCATTTCCATAAAAGCGAAGTCCGGCATACCATTTCTGTGTTTCTGTTTCTATATCACCGGGAAGTTTATTATTTATATCCAGTTCATACCGGAGTTCATTGGATTCATTCATCTGCAGTAAAACCCAAAGAATATCGCTGAGAGTAGAAATCTGTACTTTATTTTCAGATAATCCAAATAACCAGTCCAGTGAGACATGAAATTTCTGAGCAATAGTCAATAACACATCATTGGAGGGAGTAACCACACCATTTTCATAACTGGATAAAGTTGACTGACGTATACCAATAGCTGCGGAAAAGTTTTTTTGATTCATCTTCAGATCAGTTCGTAGCTCTTTTATTTTTTCTGAAATAGATGATTCCTGCATATTATCCACCTCCTTAAAAGCTATGATTAGTATATCACAAATGATAAAAATCAACAATATAGAAAAATATCATTCACACAGATAAAAACCATTGACAATGATTACTTTAAATGATATAGTATCAGTGAAAATGATAATTATAGACAAGGAGGAAATGATATGCAGAGACAAAACTATATGATTACAGCGGAAGAAGTTGCAGAGAGCATGGGGATTTCACTTGGATATGCTTACAAGCTACTTCGCAAACTGAACAAAGAGCTTGCAGATCAGGGATATGTGACCGTTGCGGGCAAGATACCGAGAGCATTCTGGGAAAAGAAATTTTATGGATATTCCCAGATTGCAATGTAAAGGGGGGGAGAAAGTATGGCAGCATACAAAGATGAAGAAAGAGGAACCTGGTATGTTTCATTTTATTATGAGGACTGGACAGGAGCCAAAAAGCGAAAAGTAAAAAGAGGATTCCGCACTAAGAAAGAAGCATTAAATTTTGAAGCGGAGTATAAAAGAACAGCGAAAGCAGACATGGATATGACAATGGGAGAGTTTGTAGAAGTCTACTTCCGAGACAAGTCTCAGTCATTGAAGGACAGGAGTATCAAGAATAAAAGAGATACGATGAAGGCTCAACTGTTACCGTATTTTAAGGACAGACCAATGAACAGTATTACACCAGCAGAGATTATCCAGTGGCAGAATACGATTATTGAAAAAGGATATTCAGATGATTATCTGAAAACAATACAGAATCAGATGACGGCATTATTCAATCATGCGAAGAATATCTACAATCTGGCAGATAATCCCTGTGACAAAGTAAAACGTATGGGAAAGACTTCAAAAAAGAAAATGAAGTTTTGGACAATTGAAGAATATCGGCAGTTTATGACCGGAATAGAACCGGGAAGCAAATATTATGTGCTGTTTGAATTATTATTCTGGACAGGAGCGAGAGAAGGCGAAGCACTCAGCATTACACCTGCTGACATTGATTTTGAAAGGAATCTACTTCATATCAATAAAACTTACTACCGTATGCATGGAGAGGACGTGATTACATCTCCCAAAACAGAAGAATCGAACCGTACGATTTCCATACCGGAATTTCTGAAAAAAGAGATTCAGGACTATATTAGCAGACTGTATGAGTTGCCCGAAGATGAACGGATTTTTCCAATGGTTCATGAAGCGGTACAGCATAAGTTAAAACAGGTGGTTCAAAAGACCGGAGTAAAAAAGATAAGAGTACACGACATTCGTCACAGTCATGCGGCATTTCTGATCAATAAGGGAGTGCAACCATTGATGATTAAAGAAAGGTTTGGACATACGGACATTCGCATTACATTGAATACTTATGGGCACTTATATCCAGATCAGCAGAAAGTAGTGGCAGATATGTTGGATGATGAAAATATAAAAAGCTCCGGAAGTACGAACAACCGGAGCAATGTGACAAATGAGGACGAATCCACAAATGTCAACCCTAGACAAGTTGATTATAGCAGAGATTCTTCCAGAGAACAACAGATAACTGGCGAGAACAGTTGGGAAAATGGAGGAATTTATGGAACAGAGAAATGAGAATAAAACAGAATTGAAAATGATAAAGATGTCAGATGTCCAGTCTCAGACAGTGGACTGGCTCTGGTATCCGTTTATCCCTTATGGAAAATTAACGATTATTCAGGGAGATCCCGGTGATGGAAAAACTACGCTGGTATTAAATATTGCTGCAAGATTGTCTAAAGGAGAAGGTCTGGATAACGATATGAAAGTAACAGAACCCGTGAATATTATCTATCAGACAGCGGAAGATGGACTGGCAGATACAGTAAAACCCAGACTGGAGCTGGCAGAAGCGGTCTGTGAAAGAATTATGGTTATAGATGAAACAGAAAAATCACTTTCCATGATTGATGAAAGACTGGAAACTGCTATCAAACAGACTGGTGCGAGAGTGCTTATTTTAGATCCGATTCAGGCATACCTTGGAGGAACAATGGATATGAACCGTGCAAATGAAGCAAGGGATATGACGAAAAGATTGAGTTTGTTGGCAGAAAAATACAAATGTGCAATTTTATTAATCGGACACATGAATAAAGCTGGTGGAAACAAAGCTGCATATAGAGGAATGGGTTCGATTGACTTTTTTGCAGTAGCCAGAAGCGTATTACTGGTAGGAAGAATAGAGGGAGAACCGGATTTAAGAGCAGTGGTTCAGATTAAAAATAATCTGGCTGCATTTGGGCATTCCAAAGCATTTCGCCTGACAGAAACAGGATTTGAGTGGATAGGTGACTATGAAATCACAGCAGATGAGGTGCTTGGTGGAATTGCGCCAAAGGTAAATAAACTGGAACAGGCAAAGAAGATGCTGAGGGAACTGGCAGAAACATCAACTTCTGTGCAAAGCAGTGAAATCTTTGATATGGCAGAAGATTTGAATATTTCTAAAAGAACACTGGAAAATGCAAAAAAGGAACTTGAAATTAAGGCAAGACGAATCGGCAATTCATGGTATTGGGATTTAGATAAAGTTAAGCCGGAATAAATTAAGGGTGCAACATTGCAGAGTATATAGAAAATGCGGAATTAAAATGCAAGGTTGCAATCTGTAAAGACATTGCAGTGTTGCGTCCTTACATAAATTGTAAGAAGGTGAGAGCTTGAAAAACGTTATGATTCCAGAGGAGTTATTTGGAAAGATTATAAAATATCATTTACTGGATCAGGAACAGGAAGCAGATGATATAAGAAAAGGTCTGGAGAAAAAGCTGGATGCAATGGTAAATCGTGAGGTATACAGTAAATTCAAAACTGCACCAACAGAAGAAGAACGGGAAAAGTTCCGGCAGGAGTATCTGGACAGAAAAGGAATGCAAGAGAGCTTTCGATGGTAACAGTTCTTATTGATTATCTTTTTACAGGAGCGTGTCACGCACCTGTGAGAAGTAAACAAGGAGAAAGTTGGTAAGGTGCAGACGGAAAACTGTGGCTGGAATGTGAGACGGCTGTAAATTTGATAGTTGTGAAGAAGGGAGAAAGATACAATGAAACAGGGAAGATTAGGATATAACAGTAGCAATAACAGATATGGGTTGTTGGCATCAGACTTATGGATTGATACGGGATTTCACTGTGGAGAAGGTCTTGAGGTGCTGGTCGATGATAAGTGGGTAAGGACAAGAATGGAGATGAATCCAGCAAGAGAATGGTATCTGGTTGGAACGCCATACTGTGGAGATCTGGAATATGTGCAGGCAAGAATAACGGAATAATTTAATCGAGAGAGTAACGAAAGAGATAAAATAGCCCCCGGCAGGGCGCAAGGGTACTTTTGATGGACGGAACGGCTGTCGAAAGTGCTTTTGCGTTACTTTTGACAAAAGTAACAAAACCGCCGTATCCGGCGAAGATTTCTTTTTATACTATAGCTGGTAAAGATACAAATTTATGTGCCATGTCTGGCACTGGTTTTAGAAAGTGGGGTGACGAACATGACGCTGAAACGAACAATTAGTGGTATGATCGGGACAGGTTCTCTGGCTCATAACAGAAGGGAATTTATAGCAGAAAATGTTGATTCAGACAGAGTGCAATTAAATATTTGCTATCAGAATGAGAATTTAAAAGAAGTTTATAAAGAACTGTTTGATGAAGCTGTAGAACGATATAATATCGGGAAAAGAAAAGATCGACAGATTACAAATTACTATGAAAAAATCCGGCAGGGCAAACAGGAAAAATTGTTCCATGAAGTGATTTTCCAGATTGGAAATCGAGAAGATATGGCTGTCGGAACAGCAGAAGGAGGTCAGGCTGTAAAAGTACTGGATGAGTATGTAAAGGACTTCCAGAAACGGAATCCAACGCTACGGGTATTTGGTTGTTATCTACATCAGGATGAAGCTACGCCACATCTACATATTGATTTTATTCCTTATGTAACTGATTGGAAAGGAAAAGGAATGGACACCAGAGTTTCGCTGAAACAGGCATTAAAAAGTCTTGGATTTCAAGGTGGGAATAAGCATGATACTGAGTTAAACCAGTGGATGAACCATGAAAAAGAAGTTCTGGCAGGGATTGCAAAAGAGCATGGTATTGAATGGGAACAGAAAGGCAGTCATGAGGAACATCTGGATGTCTATAACTTCAAGAAAAAAGAACGGAAAAAGGAAGTACAGAAATTAGAGCAGGAGAAAGAGTATCTAACTGCAGAAAACGAAGAACTGACAGCACAAATTGCGGAATCCAGAGCAGATATCCAGATTTTAAAAGACGATAAGGAACAGGCAATTAGGGAGAAGCAAGAAGCAGAACAAAGGGCAGAGGACGCAGAAAAAGAACTAAAAAGTCTGGAAGATCGTCGGAATGTGCTACAACCAATCATGGATAATGCCAGTAAGGAAATAAAAGAATATGGAATGATTAAGACGTTTTTACCGGAGGCAGGAACATTTGAACGTGCAGTACCTTACAGGGAGAATAAAATCAAGCCATTGTTTATCAAGATGAAGAATCAGATTGCTGCATTAGCTGGAAAGGTTGTAGAGCTTAACAAAATGGTAGAAAGCTGGAAAAATAAATATCAAAAATCTGTTGAGGAATGTGATAATATCCAGAAACAGTTAGACGATGTACGTAAGGAAAATGGAAAATTATCAAATGATAATCAACGTTTACAGGAGACTTCGGACAGATATGACAGAGTGGTGCGTATTCTGGGAATGGAAACTGTAGAGGATGTGGTGCAGCAGGACATTAAAGAACAAAGGGCACTGGAAGAAAAACGGCGAATGGAGCAAATGCCAAAGGGAAGCGTTCTGAAACAGTTGGAATGGGCAACTCAAAAGAGCCAGATTGAAAACCAACAACGTAAGAAAAATAAAACAAAATACAAAGGATTGGAGATTTAGACTATGAAAAAACAGATTTATGATGAGAAAAATGGAATGAGCTATACGTTGCATGGAGATTACTATTTGCCGGATCTGGTTTTAAGAGAAGAAGAACCGACATATGGAAAATATGGAATGTTACGAAAGCAGTTCTTAAAAGAACACAGATCAGCAAGGTATCAGTATTTGTTATTGACTGGAAAGCTGAATGAACATCTGAATCAGACTGATCAGGAAGCTAGAGAACAGGTGGAAACGCTTATGGAACAGATGACAGAAAAACAGGGTGTAACTGAAGAATTAAAGGCACAGGATCAGATGGAGAGGGTCAGGCTGATGAATAATATAAAAGCTAGTGCAGAAGAAATTGTATTGAAAAACATGATATATGTGTGATTGCGAGGGGGATAAGATCGCTTTTTTACATTTTTGTATATTAGAATAGAACTTTAGAAAGCACTATGGTAAAATAAAGTGAAGGTAAATTGAAAGTTATCAAAACAAAGATAAAAACGCAACGTGCATCTTTGATGTGCCAGAGCCGGTAGGTAGCCCGGCCGTCCTATATAAATAGGGTAAGTAACCTGCCCCTCCGGGTTGTCCATTCTTTGTTCAATAAATTTTAGGAGGGATTTTTATGGACAAAGTAAATGGAAGATTGACGGTATATTTTGAAGAACCATTTTGGGTAGGCATATTTGAGCATATTGAAGATGGTAAATTATCTGTGGCAAAGGTAACATTTGGCGTAGAACCAAAAGAATATGAAGTGCAGGAATATATTCAAAAATACTATTTCGGTTTGAAATTCAGTCCGGCTGTTGAAGCTATTGTAAAGGATATAAAAAGAAATCCGAAACGGATGCAGCGTTCAGCAAAAAAGCAGATGCTGGAAACTGGCATTGGCACAAAATCGCAACAGGCGTTGAAATTACAACAGGAACAGAACAAACAGGAGCGTAAAGAAAAAAAACGAAAGAAAAAAGAGGCGGAAGAACAGCGAATGTTTGAACTAAAACAGCGAAAGAAAAGAGAAAAGCATAAGGGACATTAAAAGTCCTTTGAGCTTTTTCTCAAATTCGGGATTTGGAGGTATAAACAATGAGGAAATGTGAAAAGTGTGGAGCAAGTATGAAATTAGATTTAAGACTTAAAGTTAATGGCGGTGGCTATGGGATGGTTGTTCGTGTAGATGAAAAACAAAAGGCGACAACTATAGATGATGTTAGAGTTGCAGTCTGCCCAGAATGTGGTTATACAGAAATGTATTTAGAGGATTTAACGAAATTGAAATCTTAAAAGACAACTTTCAGATTTTTAGAATTAAGAAAAACGAAATTTAGGGAGGGTCTATAATTGAAATTAGCAGATTTAGCAACAGGTTCTGATTGGATAGTGTGGATTGTCTTTGTAATATTTGCTGTACTTTCTATAGTTTTACTTTCTGGACACGGAAGCTGGTTTATTTCTGGATATAATACAGCTTCAAAAGAAGAAAAGAAAAAATATGATGAAAAGAAGTTATGCAGGACAATGGGAGTTGGAATGTCTATTATAGCAATTCTTGCATTAATTATGGGCTTGCTTGAAAATATTTTGCCTGCATTTTTTGTATATATTGCATTGGGAATCATTGTAGTTGATGTCGTGGTTATTATCATTTTAGAAAACACACTATGCAAAAAGTAATAACTTCTGGTTTGAGGAATTGACTGAAAGGAAGGCATTATATGTTCTATATTTATATTATTTTTGACTTTGCAATGGCAGTGATTATGCTTTTATTTGGAATATGGTTTTATAGGTCAAAAGGACAAGCATCCAAATTCTTGTCTGGTTATAATATGAAAGCAGCAGAAGAACGAAAAAAATATGATGAAAATGCTATGTGTAAGGCATATGGGAAGAGAATGATGTTTATGTCAATTCCTTTTATTGCTGGAATGATTATAGATATTTGGCATATAGGAATCGGTTGTTTAATTGCATGGGTGATATGGTTTGTTATGTTTATTCTGCTACTTATGGATAGACATAAAAGAGAAGGTTAATTTATAGAGGAATAGAATGCTTTTGGGGTGAAAATACCGTTTATTTGTTTTAGACATACGATGTCCGGTTGAAAATTAGCGGATTCTCGTTTTATGTCGTGGTAATTTTGATACATATTGGTAAGCTGTAAGTGGAAGAGAGGTAGAGACATGGACACAAAAAAGATTGGAGCTTTTTTAAAGCAATGTCGTAAAGAAAAGAATCTTACGCAAGAGCAGCTTGCCGAGAAGTTTGAGGTATCTGCAAGAACAGTTTCCAGATGGGAAACAGGAATAAATATGCCAGATCTCAGTATACTTGTTCAACTTGCTGAATATTACGATGTTGAGATGAGAGAGCTCCTGGATGGAGAAAGGAGCCAGACTATGAATAAAGAGATGAAAGAAACACTGGACAAAGTTGTGGTGTATGAAGGATGGGTGAAACAAAAAGCATTAAAGGCTGGAAATCTTGCATTTGCATCAATGTTTGTGATTAGCGTGTTAGCGATTATTATTCAGATGTTATTAACTGTGGATATTCGCTTGGTTTTAGGAGAGACAGCAACTGCTTTGGTAGGAGGAATCCTGTACGCCTCTATTATGGTGTACAATGGAATATGGGATAAATGTTTGCCAAAAAGTGCTACTATATGGCGAGATTTTTTCACCAGTGTGATATTTGCAGGAATTTTTACCGTCATCTATGGTGTATGCTTATTTAGAATGGGAGCTACAGAAACACAGATAACACGATTAGCATTGGGATTTCTGATTGGTATTATTATTGTGGCATTTATTATTCTTAGGCTCTTGGCATTTATTAATCGAAAAAGAAACCAGAATTCGTTAAATGTTCAGGAGAAAAAGGAAACTTCCCTATCTAAGGTAGAATGGATAAAAATTTATAATGCACAGAATATAGTAGAGACAGAACAACTTGTAGAAATGTTAAAGCAAAATGGAATAGCAGCTTTTTCACAGGAAGCAGGTGCGAATGTTGCAATGCATGGGGCACCTGGATTTGGAATATATGGTGTGGATATATTCGTGAAAACCGATGATGCAGAGAAGGCAGTACAGCTGATTAAGGAGATTAATAACCAAGAGAATGAAGAAAATTTTTGACATTTTCACACATGCGTGCTAATATGATTATAGAAAAAGAGTGCTACCGATAGACGGTTAGTCCGATATATGTTTTGACAAAAATTGCCGCTTAGTTTACCAGACCAGGGCGGCTATTTTTGTGGTTTATTATTATCCTTGCCAAAGGTATATCCAAGACCAAAGCAGGTTAAGCCGAAGCTCACTACTGCTATAAAATCAACAATACTCATGGCTTAGCCCTCCTTTCCAGTGGATTCTCTTTCGAGTTTCTATGTAATCAGAGGGTCACAGTCCCTCTGCTGAAGGACTAACCGCCTACCGTTATGATAGCACCCATGTTTCGATTATAACAGTCAAGGTGGGAATCTGCAACCGGAAAGTTGACAGCTCATGAAAATCTGGCTGTGATACCGTTTTGATACTAAAAAATGAAGAGAACAGAAATATAGCGTAGAAATCCTATAACACAGGACAATAAAGACACGAAAATCACAGAAAATAATGAGATTTTAAGAACCTCACAAACGTGAAGGTGGACGTACTGTAGGATCAGGACGTGTTGCTACAATCATCGAGTAATACAATCTGAATATAGATTTGTTATCGCAAGATAACGTTGTGTCCAAACGTAAGATGCCCGTAGAACTTTGGTTCTACGGGTTTTTCTGTTGCCTGGAAATATATAAAAAGAGCAGAAAAGAATAACGAACAGGATAGAAAAACGGTTGCCGGAATTGTAGCCTTCTATGATTTTACTGATTGCATGATCGGCAAAAAAGTCTTTGTAAATTCAGTTGTTGCTGAAGGCCATTCTAATTCCAAAAAGCTAATTACAGATTAAGAACCATTACAGCTGACGAAAAAGGAACACCAACGCAGGATATGTCATTTTCGGCGTTTGATTTTGACGGATTACTGAAAGAAAAGAACTGGACAGAATCCCTTGTTTATGATGAGATGGTAGATTCGAAGTTTTTACTTGTAATATTTTCAAAGAATGCAGAGGCACAAGAAATCTTGAATAATGCGCTTATATGGTATATTCCGAAAAAAGATGTAAATAAAGTAAAGGACGTGTGGAAAGAAGCAAGAAAAGTTATTAAAAATGGAATAAAGTTACAACAGAAATTATCACACGATAAAGCGGGAAGGTTAATATTTGTGTATGAAAATAACTTCCCGAAGAGTATCTTTAATAAAGTGGTCCATGTAAGAAATAAGGCAGGAGAGCAGAGAACAGGTGGAAATGCTTATGGAACAGATGGCAGAAAAACAGGGTGTAACGGAAGAATTAAAGGTACAGAATCAGATGAAGTGGGTTAGGCTGATGAATAATATAAAAGCCAGTGCAGAAGAAATGGTGTTGAGAGAAACACTTTATATATAAGTATTGTTTGTAAAGGACTGAACAGGAAAAGCACAATACTATCCTGCTTATTAAGATTAATTTCACATCTCTTGATTTTTATTACGGTTACTGATATAATTATTACAGTAACCGTAATAAGGAGGGGATGCTATGAGGGATAATGTGAAAAGTGGTGCACTCACAGAAGTGACATTCTATATTTTGCTTTCACTCTATTCACCTAAACACGGATATGCTGTCATGCAATTCATTGAAGAAAAAACAGGTGGGCGGCTTTCATTGGGAGCAGGCACTTTATATGGTGCATTAAATTCAATGCAGGAAAAGGGATGGATTGAGCTTTTCGGAGATAGTGAAGGTAGAAAAAAAGAGTATCTTATCACTGTAAAAGGAAAGGAGATAGCTGAAAAAGAACTTATCAGACTTCGTGAACTTGTAGGCATTGCAAGCGGAATTGTAGGAGGTACACTATGAGTAAAAAGTGTTATCGTTTTTTTGGTGGGCTATTGACGGTACAGAAAAACTGGCTGAATAAGATGGCTGAAAAAGGTTATCGCCTTATTCGAACGGGAAAATTACTCTATGAATTTGAAAAATGTAAGCCAGGTCAAGTTCAATATTGCGTGGAGTTTATAGGACAAAAATCAAAAGCTAATGCTGAAGATTACCATGATTTCTTGGAAGAAATGGGATATTCCGTATTCTATAAAAATATCAATCTTAATTATTCTGTTGGCAAAGTTCGCTGGCGTCCGTGGGCTGAAATTGGCGGTTGTATTGCAACAAACACTACAACATTTAACAGGGAATTGCTGATTGTAGAAAAAGAAAATGATGGAAAACCTTTTGAACTTCATACGTCCTATGAAGATAGGGCAAATTATTACAGTAATTTGCGAAATCCCTGGCTTTTATTAATGCTTATGCTCGCAGCATTTGCTACCGTAAATCGGTCTGTTATTTTAGGCATAATTGCTGTGATTTTTCTAATTCCTGTCATTATATACCAGTTGCAAATTATGAAAAATAGGCATGATGCGAAGATGAAGGAGTGGTGATTCAGGATAACAAGGTTGGTTTAACGGATTCAATGTAATACACTGTCGTTTGAGGGTTAGTAGCCCGTTCTTAAATTTGTGGGCAGTTTGTTGCTGATGATATAAATATTAGAGAAAATTAATTGAAAGTTAAAAAAAGAAAGTAATAAGTAAACAAAGGCTCAATTGTAAACATGTATTGGGAACGCTATAATGGAAATAAGGACAGGAGGTGTGAACAATGTGTATTGGTGAGCAGATAAAAAACTATCGAAAAACTGAGGGATTAACACAAGAACAGGTGGCAAATTATCTGGGTGTTTCTACTCCTGCGGTAAATAAATGGGAAAAGGGAAATACATATCCGGATATCTCATTACTTCCAGCTTTGGCACGATTATTGAAAATTGATATGAATGAATTGTTTTCGTTTCGTGAAGAATTGACCGAAAAAGAGATTGGACAATTTGTGAATGAACTTTCGGAAGTTTCATTGGACAGCTTTACAAAGGCTTTCGAGATGGCATCTCGTAAAATACAGGAGTATCCTCATTGCGACTTATTAATTTATACGATCGCAACCGTTCTGAACGGATCTTTGACTTTGTCAGATCTTAATGACGAAGAACGAATGGAATATAATACAGCTATTATTGAGTGGCTGGAACAAACAGCAGATAGTCAGGTTGAAAGAGTGAGAAATTCAAGCGTTTTTATACTTGCAACAAAATATGTCCAAATGGAGAAATATGAAGAAGCAAATGTCCTTTTGAAAAAAATTCCTGATACTGTAATTGATGCAACGATTATGAAAACAAGTGTATTAGCACATCAGGAAGGAACAGATACTGCTGCATTATTCTTAGAAGGGAAATTGCTACAGGCAGTTATCAATATCCAAAGCTACTTGTATAAGTTAATAGAAATGGAAGAAGAGACAGGAAATCATGATAAAGCAGAGAAAATTGCTGAGATTACAGATCACATGATATCATTGTTTGGACTATGGAATTACGGCAACACAGTGCCATATCTGCTGATTGCTGGATATCGAAAAGATGTAGAAAAATGTATCCAGTTAATTAAGCGATTATTAAGTGAATCACAGAAGCCTTGGAATATGACACAATCCCCTTTGTATTACAGGTATGAAGATACTGCACAGGGAAAAGCTTTTTCGGGACTTGGAAAAAATTTTGTTCGTGAATTGTATTCGGAAATTGAAAATAAGAAAGAGTATGAATTCTTGAGAGGGAATAAGGAACTCGAATCAATTTTTGAGGAACACTTGAAATAGGTTATAAAAATGTATGGAAATAGATGTAGTTGAGAAAGAAGAAAATTTTTGACATTTCCACAGATGCGTGCTAATATGATTATAGAAAAAGAGTGCTACCGATAGACGGTTAGTCCACATACTTATTGATTACAAAGATAACCGCTTAGTTTGCAGACAGGGCGGTTATTTTTGTGGTTTATGATTATCTTTGCCTAATGTATATCCGATACTAAAGCAGGTTAAGCCGAAGCTCACTACTGCTATGAAGTCAACAATACTCATTGGCTTAGCCCTCCTTTCCATTGGATTCCTTTACTGGTTTCTATGTAATCAGAGGGTCACAGTCCCTCTGGAGAAGGACTAACCGCCTACCGTTATGGTAGCACCCATGTTTCGATTATAACAGTTAAAAACTACCGGTGCAATATAAAGTTGGCAGAGAAGCATCTGGTAGCTACAGAAGAGAATTAGTTTGAGTATTCTCCGGTGCCAAAACGGTGCCAAGAAATCAGGCAAATAAAAATAAATGGTGCAAATCAGCCGTTTTTCACTGTATTTTGGAGAGAAAACCATAAAAAATATAAGGTAAAACGGGATTAAAGTATCGTGAAGGTGGACGTACTGTAGGATCAGGACGTGTTGCTACAATCATCGAATAATATTCGTGATTGAATTGAGCCGTGCAAATAAGTAAATAATATCAGGGAAGAGTGCTTGCATTCTTCCCTGTATTTTTTTACTTATTTATAAGGCGAAAGCCCTCGATTGAATGATTCAGTCGAAAAATCCCACTTTATATTTGATTTTTCTGAATCAAATAAATCTTAAGAGCCAGTTCTATTTCCGTATGTCTGGAATTATCTCTCAAATCAATTTCAAGTAAATCACAAATTTTCTGAAACCGATATTTCACAGAATTATAATGTAAGAAAAGCTTTTCAGATGCCAGCTTTAAATTCCATCCACAGTTGATGATAGACTGTAGTGTTTCAATCAGGTTCGCATGATGCTGGTCATCGTATTGCTGTAGAGGCTTTATATATTTATCGCAGAATTCAATCGCCTCGTTATTGGATGAAATAGAAAATAATAAGCGATAGATTCCAATCTGATCATAAAAGAACAGACGGTTAAATTGCTGAATCTGATAGACCGTCTGGATGACCTGCTTTGCCTGCTGGTAGCTGTTGTGAATATTGATGATGTCGTCTACATACATTCCAACTCCCATTGAAATAGTAAAAGGAACGGCGTTCAGCAGACTGTGCTGGATTTGACTGAATGTATCTGTAAGGGTTTTGCGGGCGCTGACAGGCAGTTTTCCAGTGATCAGAAAGGCAATAAAGTCACTCTGTGAATAATAAATAGTAGATGGGAATGCCTGCTTGATATACTTAATAGAAGTATCAAAAATCCGGTCTGTGTATTTTTGAAGCTTTTCATTTGTCTCGGTATCCAGATCACGCAGATAATATTTTTTAATATTGTTTATATCGATGATCGCAACAAATCCGCCGCCGTCCAGATCCCAGCCGTATAAATGGGCACGTGTATTGATCTCTTCACGTGTTTTGACGTTGTTAAGCATCAGGTCCCCTACAAAGGAGGAGTAATATTTTTCTTCGATCATCCGGTTACTGATTCGGATCTGCATACGCAGGATAATTACGATACTGGCATATTCGATCGCTGTTTTGTAAATATTGGAGTCAGTATCCGGATATGTCCGGTCAGAAAGAAGCATAATATATCCAAATTTCTGCTCTTTATTGACAACGTCGATACACTGATATTTCTCTCGGTATTCATTTAAAATAATATCATATGATAATCCCTTCAGATAAAGACTATCCTCGCTTACATTTTCAGAAAAATATACTTTGTGGAAAACAGTATCAACATAGGCAGTCGGTTCCTGGATCAGAGTACTCAGTGTCTGCAAGATTTGATGGATAGAGCGGTCATTTATTGCCAGTTCCAGAAAACTCTCGTGAATCTTGGAAGATTCTTTCAGCTGCTCCGCCTGTTTGGATATAATTTCGGACAGGGTTGGATTTATAATGTCGGCAAATGCGTAGATCGCCGGACAGTAAATCAGGGGCAAAGCTTTTTCATCACAAAGTTTTTTGGCATTTTCCGGAATAACTTTCATGTACCGGTCCGACTTGACAATCAGTGCACTGATATTTCTTGACAACAGCTTACTGATGAAATCAAGAAAAGCATTAGGCGTCTTTTCCAGGGCATAGGTCGTTGTAATCACAACTTCATTCCCTTTTAACCACTGGAAGCCATCCGGAGTATCAACGACGGTTACTGTGGAGATTTCTCTGTGTACACCGAGATTTCCGGAAATAAGTTTTAATCCCTTAATGGTTGGCAGCTGTAATAGTTCTTCGACAGTCATTTTTAGTCTCCTTGTAATAAAATTGTATCTCAAATACAAAAACTGATAAAATAATTATATCACAAATACAAAAAAATGATGTTGAATATAAAAAAATCACGATAAGTTTGTACATGATATACATAGAAAGCAAAGTTATTAAGTTGTAAACTTATCATCAACAAGAAGAAACTGGATAACAAAAAAGGAACATGAGAGAAGAAAGGAAGAGAGTTTATGGATTATGTAGAGATTTCTAATTCAATGATCGTGTATTTACTTTGTGGTATTACGGTAGCACTTGCATTTGTCCAAGCTGTTCTTTATATCCGAATGGCAAAGAAAATGACAGTGAAGGCAAACATTCCGGCAACAGTGCCGAAGACAGCATTCAGAGTCGGTCTCATTTCCGCAATCGGACCTGCGCTTGGTGTATTTATCGTAATGGTTGGTCTTATGACTTCGATCGGAGGCCCAATGGCATGGCAGAGACTTTCTATCATTGGTGCTGCACCGACAGAGCTTACTGCAGCAACGCTTGGTGCTGAAGCGGCAGGCGCAGAGCTTGGAGGAGCTGGATTTACACTGAAAGTTATGGCTGTCAGCTGGTTCGTAATGGCGCTCAACGGAGCTGGATGGCTGGTTGTAACAGGTCTTTTTACACCTGCACTTGAAAACTTAAGAACAAAGATGAGCGGTGGCGATTCAAAATGGCTGGTTGTAATGAGTGGTGCCTGTTCACTTGGTATCTTCGGTTATCTGGATGTTAACGAAATTGGTAAAGGATGGGGAAATGCAGCAGCCGTTGCCGGTGGTATTATCGGAATGGCAATCCTTGAAAAATTTGTAGCAAAGAAAGTTCCAAAGATCAGAGAGTACAATCTTGGTATTGCAATGATCATCGGAATGTTATTTGCAATCATCTATGATATGGCAGTTGGAGCATAGGAGGGTATGATTATGGAAAATAAAGAATTAATGTCAGAATGGAAAAAGAATAGTATTAGAATCGGTACCCCTACAAACCTGCTTGCAGCATTTACATCATTTATACCGGTTATCTGGCTGTGTATCACCTATAACTGCTGGCCGGATCCGAAAGTAGTACTTGCAGGATGGGGAATGGTTGCACTATCATTTGGTGCATTCTATGTTGTAGAACCAATTTCTTATTATGCGGCTCTTGGACTTACTGGTACATATTTGAGTTTCCTTTCAGGAAATATCGGTAACATGCGAGTTCCATGTGCAACAATGGCTCTTGAAACGACGGAGAGTGAACCAGGAACGCTTCAGGCAGAGGTGGCTTCTACAATGGCAATCTGTGGTTCTATTATTACAAACCTGATTGCTACAACAGCAGCTGTTTTAGTAGGATCAGCAGTTGTATCCGTACTTCCAGATGTTATTGTATCCGCTCTTACAAAATATGCAGCAGGTGCAATTTTCGGAGGAACTTTTGGAACCTATGCATTGAAATATCCTAAAGTTGCCATCTTTGGCATGGGACTTCCGCTTATCCTTAAATTTACGATTGCTCCTCCGGCATGGGTACTTATCGTTGTATCTGTATTCGGAAGCCTTGGATTTGCAAGACTGTTATATGTAAAGGAAAAGAAAGCTGCATAGTAGCTGCTTAATGGGAAAATGAATAAAAAGTAAAAGACTCATAGAGAAAAGAGGAAATAAACATGAGTATGTGGAAAGAATGTGAAGGTTTACAGGGAGAACTTGTAAAAATGCGAAGAGAGCTGCATCAGATTCCGGAATTTGGTCTTGATCTTCCGGAAACGCAGAAATATGTAACAGATAAACTGGATGAACTTGGAATTCCTTACAAATGTTCGGGTACAGACAGCAGTATCATTGCAGAAATCAAAGGCGGAAAGCCAGGCAGGACGGTTGCACTTCGTGCAGATATGGATGCACTTAAGATTACTGAGGCAAATGATGTTGATTATAAGTCTAAACATGAAGGTCTGATGCATGCCTGTGGACATGATAACCATATTGCAATGCTTCTTGGAGCCGCAAAAGTTTTGAATGCACACAAAGCAGAGATTAAAGGAAATGTAAGGCTTTTGTTCCAGACGGCAGAAGAATTATCCAAAGGCGCAGAGATTATGATCAAAGATGGCGCAATGGATGGTGTAGACGCTGTATTTGGACAGCATATCGGAAGTATCATCAACAAAGATATCCCGGCAGGAAAGGTAATTGTTACTCCTGGATGCTGTATGGCGTCATTTGACAGATTTGTGATCCATGTAAAAGGAACGGGTTGTCATGGCTCTACTCCGGAAAAAGGAACAGACCCGATTACAATGGCGTCTCATATTGTAATTAACCTGCAGGAAATCATTGCACGTGAAGTTTCCGCAGTAAAAGCGGCAGTTGTAACAATTGGTTACTTCCATGGTGGTGTTGCTTATAATGCAATTCCAAGTGAAGTAGAAATCGAAGGTACGATCCGTGCACTGGAAGAGCCAATAAGACAGTACCTTGCAAAACGAATTGAAGAGATTGCAAAGAGTACAGCAGCAACATTCAGAGGAACAGCAGAAGTTGAGATGGACTGGGGAGCACCTCCGGTAATCAATAACGACGAGATGGCAACACTTGTAACTGAAGCTGCAAAAGAAGTTGTAGGTGAAGAGGATGTTGTAAGTAAAGTTCCGGCACCAAATATGGCAGGAGAGGATTTTGCATACTACTTACAGAAAGCACCTGGAGCATTTTTCTTCCTTAGTTCTTCTAATCCGGTAAAGCATACTGATGTTCCTCATCATAATCCACGCTTTAATGTAGATGAAGACGTGCTCTACAAAGGATCAGCAATGTTTGTAAAGATTGTAGAAGCTTATCTGAAGTAGTATAATAAAACAAAAAAGGCAGGATAAGAGTATGAATGCACAGATGATGATTTTATTGTATGCGGTACTATTGTTTGTAGTGATCTATTTTATGATGGTAGTTCCGGGAAAGAAAAAGAATAAAAAAATGCAGGAACTCCATGATTCGATCAAGGTTGGAGATGAGATTCTTACAATGGGAGGGATTATCGCAACAGTAAAAGAGCGGGATGGTGAAATCCTTACAGTAGAGATTGATCCGGAAAAAGAAATCTGTATGAAAATTCTGGTCTATTCTGTATCTACGATTCGTAAATAAGAGCTAAGAGCAAAGGGTGTTTTTCTGGTATATTACAGAGAAACACCCTTTTTAGTATGTTGGCATACAAGAAAAAATGCCAGTAGCAGCTTTTGGGTAGTTTATGTTCTTTGAAAAATGACCAAAATTCATTTTTTAATCATGAAATTATTGTGAGTATTTAATGTTGACCATCAGTCATTTTTTTGTATAATATTCTATAGAATAAAAATGTAAAGACAGGGAGATGATTATTGTGGTCAAAGTAGGAAAATGGATAGCAAAACACAGATTTATAATTTTGTTACTGGGGGTACTGCTTTTGATTCCGTCATTTATTGGAATGGCGAAGACAAGAATTAACTACGACTTGCTCAGTTACCTTCCGGAATCACTGGAAACGGTAGAAGGACAGGACGTTATGGTGGATGAATATGGTATGGGTGCATTCGCCATGGTAGTTGTAGAGGATACGGACATGAAAGATATCCAGAAGCTGGCAGACCAGTTTAATAAGGTTGATCATGTCGAAAAAGTATTATGGTATGGTGATGTGGCAGATCTTTCACTGCCGGTAGAGATGATTCCATCCGATCTGAGAAAAGCCTTCTACAACGGAGATGCGACACTGATGCTCGCATTATTTGACAATACGACTTCATCTGACGAAGCAATGAATGCAGTCGGTGAGATGCGTAAGATTGCCAGCAAACAGTGTTTTATTGCAGGTATGACAGGCGTTGTAGCCGATATCAAGAATGTAGCAATGAAAGAAGTTCCGATTTATGTTGTAATTGCGGCAATTCTTTCTTTCCTGGTGCTTGAAATTACCGGAGAATCCTTCCTGGTACCGATTTTTTTCCTGATCAGTATAGGTGCAGCGATTGTATATAATCTGGGAAGTAACATTTTCCTTGGCGAGATCTGTTATATTACAAAAGCGCTGACGGCAGTATTGCAGCTGGGTGTCACGATGGATTACTCCATTTTCCTGCTGAATAGCTACGAAGAGAACAAGCGCCGTTTCCCGGGAGATAAGAACCGTGCGATGGGACACGCGATTTCTAATACATTCAAATCCATTGTAGGAAGTTCTGTCACAACAGTAGCAGGATTTGTAGCTCTTTGTGTTATGACATTTGCACTTGGTCGTGATCTTGGTATTGTTATGGCAAAAGGTGTTATCATTGGAGTGCTTTGCTGTGTAACAATCCTTCCGGCAATGATTCTTATCTTTGATAAACCGATTGAAAAGACCAAGCATAAACCGCTGATCAAGAGCATGGATAAGGCTTCGGCATTTATTACCAAGCATTACAAAGTATGGATCCTAGCTTTCCTGATCTTGCTTATTCCTGCTATTTATGGCAATAATCATACAAAAATTTATTACAATATCGCACAGTCGCTTCCACAGTCACTTCCATCAAATGTGGCAAACAGTGAACTGAAAGATGATTTTGATATGAGTACAATGCATATCGTTATGATAGACAAAGACATGGATGCCAAAGAGAAAAAGGCAATGATGAGTGAAATTGATGATGTCAAAGGTGTAAAATGGACACTTGGACTTAACTCCATCGTTGGATCTTCTATTCCGGAATCGATGATCCCGGATGATGTAAAGAGTATGCTTCAGGGTAAGGATACTGAGCTGATGTTTGTATGTACCAAGTATGAGTCTGCAACTCCGCAGGTCAACAGACAGATCAAACAGATTGATAAGATTGTAAAATCCTATGACAAGTCAGGAATGGTAATCGGTGAAGCGCCACTGATGAAAGACCTGCAGGATGTAACAGATATCGATCTGACAAGGGTTAACGTTATTTCAATCGCAGCAATCTTTATCATCATTTTACTTATATTTAAATCTATCTCGCTCCCGATCATTCTGGTTTCAGTTATCGAGTTTGCGATTACGATCAATATGGCGATTCCGTTCTATCAGGGCAAGAGTCTTCCGTTCGTTGCAAGTATCGTTATCGGAGCAATCCAGCTGGGAGCAACTGTTGATTATGCGATCCTTATGACGACCAGATATCAGAAAGAACGTATGAAAGGCAAGAGTAAGAAAGAATCTGTTGCGATTGCACACAGAATCAGTATGCCATCCATCATCACAAGCGGTCTGAGCTTCTTTGCAGCAACATTTGGTGTAACTTGTTATACACAGGTTGATATGATCGGTTCTATCTGTGAACTCCTTTCAAGAGGAGCGATCATCAGTGTGATCGTAGTACTGACTGTCCTTCCGGCAATGTTCTTGATCTTTGATCCGGTCATCTGCAGAACAACCGCCGGATACAGAGTGAAAAAAGATAAAAGTAAAACAGTTGCAGAGCCGACAGCATAGGTTCTGCTGAAAAGGGAGCAGGCTTAACTGATTGAAATCAGTAAAAAGCCTGCTCCTTTTTGCTGTCATACACTTAGAGAAAAATGGCATCTGAAGAAGCTTTTTGTATGTTGAAAATGGGAAGAAATGGCTGTGTACAGGCCTTTCCAGAAAATAGAAGGTTGTTCTTTTGATTAAAATAGTATATACTATCTTAGTGTTACCCCAAAACATTCAAGAAAGGATTACATTTATGAAAATGCAGAAAAAACGAATCGTACAGTGCGGACTTTCATTAATCTGTGCATTCGGTATCGCGCTGTCGGGGATGTCGGTACATGCAGAAGAGGTGGACAGCCTCGAAGATAAGACCAGTAATCTACAGAGTCAGTTGGAAGGGATCAACCAGGATTTGGTTACGATCAGCAATGAAATTGCTGAGACAGAAGTGAAAATTGAAGAGTCTAATAATGAAGTATTCCGATTGGAAGCATCACTTCAGATTTCCCGCAACAACGAGGAAATGCAGTATGCAAACATGAAGACTCGCATTAAGTACATGTATGAAAATGGTTCGGATACGCTGCTTTCTATGGTGTGTGAAGCAAAAAGCATGGGAGAGTTTCTGAACCGGGTAGACTTTATCCAGAATATTACAAAGTATGATAAGGATATGCTGGAGAATATGGTGAAAGTGCGGGAAGGTATTGAAGAGCAGGAGGCCGAACTGAAAAGCAGGCAGCAGGAGCTGCTTGACCTGCAAAGTCAGCTTGACAGTGAACAGGCCGAATTGCAGGCGAAGGCAGAAGAGACTTCAACCGATCTTGCTACGGTAAATGCACAGCTTGAGGCTGCACGTGCAGCACAGAAAAAGCAGGAGGAGGAAGTCCAGAGGAAAGCGGATGAGCAGCTGGCAAAAAAGGCACAGGAAGAGACAAAGCAGGCGTCAGCTTCCAACGGAAGTAATACATCTGCGGGCAATAATTCCGGTAATAACAGTTCTTCTGGCAATAATAATTCTTCCAACAACAATTCATCGAATAATACTAGTTCCGATTCTTCCAATTCCGGAAGCGGTGGCTATGTGATCCCATCAGGCGGTCTTACCCCGTCAAAGGGAAGGATCTGGTATAATGGACACACTGAGACTTACTATTCCCAGAAGGTACTTCCGGGAGGAGGGCTTGCAATCCCGGGACGCCATATAGCAAGTGACGGAACAATCCGGGATGCCGATGGATACATTGTTTTGGCAAGTGATGATTACCCAAAAGGGACAGTTGTAGAGACGTCACTTGGCGCCGGAAAAGTATATGATACCGGAAGTGGATCCGGAAATATAGATCTGTATACAGATTGGTAAAAGAAAAGGGGCTGTGAAATAAGTCCCTAAAAGAAATAGGACCATTCGTTCATGCGAAAGGT
>NZ_JAAIMM010000025.1 GCF_013300725.1 Allocoprococcus comes | reverse complement strand
ATCCTTCTCGCTTTCCGGCGATAGAGAATGCCTGGCAAGGAAATCCTGCACAGAGCAGATCAAAATCCGGCATTCGTTCTGGTTCAATTGTTCGTGCATCACTACAATACCACTCCCCTTCTGTGTCAAACAGCAATCGGTAGTTCTTATCCGCATAAGTATCCACCTCGCAGTGTCCGACACAGGTAAATCCCCCTGCACGTCTTAAGCCTTCACGGAATCCGCCGATTCCGCTAAAGAGATCAAAAAATTGAATGGTTGCGGTTATCAACCTCCTTTGCTGATAAAAACAGGCGGCATGATTTTTCTCATACCGCCTGTTGATTTCTCTGTATCTGTTTGTTACCATTCTGTTGGTTCTTCTGCTTTGTTTTCTTCTTCCGGTTGAGTCTCCTCGTCCGGCTCACTTTCTTCTTTCAGTTCGGTTTCCTCGTCCGGTTCGCTTTCCTCGCTCGGTTCGTTTTCTCCTTCCGGTTCGGTTTCCTCGTCCGGTTGTGTCTCCTCTGTTCCAGATTCTCCGGTTGCAGGTTCCGTTTCTTCCATGCTGTCTTTGTTCTGCCATTCGCCTTCTGCCTTTTCCAGTGCCTCTTCGATGATCTGAATTAAGAAGTCTTTCTGTTTCATGCCTTTTTTTGCGATGACTGTTTTTAATCTCTGGAATAATTCCTCTGATACCTGTACTGCGATTGTTCTTGCTGTTCCCATGCTCATTTCTCCTTTTCCTGCAAGTCTTTCAAAATGTTCTTCGATGACCTGCTGTATAAATTTCTGTGTGCTGCTTTCTGTCAGTTCAATCTCTTCTCTTACTTTTTCGTGTAAGTCCTTCGGGATCTTTCCGCATATGTTCTTCATCTCTGTCATAGCGTTTCTCCTTTCCGTTTCGCTACACACAACATACTCCAAAGATGCATGGAAAGCTATTCACAATACCTACCAAAGATATCGATGCTGTTTTGCTCCTGCCCCTAGCAGATCCAACAATGTATGTATCGCACAATCATAGGCCTCACCCCCTTTACATATTTTCCATCTGAGATAGGAAATCCATCATCTGATCCGGGATATCCTCAGCCAGTGGATTTGTTCCACTTTGTTCCGCACCGCCACAAATGTTTAATTCCCGAACACTTTCTTTGATCGTCTTTTGGATGACCTCTTCCATCCACTTCCGGTCCTCTTTTTCCAGAATCGCCTGAACAAGGTACTGGTTTTTCTGTCCTTCCGGAACACTCTGGAATTTCTCCCATGCTTTCTTATGTTCCGGATTTTTCAGGTTTGGACGGAACGAATATACCGGACGTTTCATTTCGCCCACATCTGCTCTACAATCCGTTCATACCCGGCAGCGTTCGCATGGACGTCCTCTATAAAAACAGGGCGGCAAATCGCGTCCTGTGCGGTCACGTGGCGTTTTAAAATCGCAGAACCTCCACCCATAAATACGCTCGGCACCGCCCTGAGATCAAACCCGGATTCCGTGACCGCAGACAGAATTCTTTCGATATATTTCCGTCCGTTTTCCTGTATGACAACTCTTGCATCTTCTGCCATGCTGCAGGTTTCCCCACGAAGCACACGTTCGATCTGTGTTTCCGTTACAGACAGTCCGGTATTTCTCCGCACCTGTTCTGCCGTCTCATCAATACATCGGATCACACCCAGCTCCAGACTCCTGCAGGTTGCCGCATTCGGAACACTATTATCCAGTCTCATCAGATCAACCGTCCAGCCACCAACATCCACCAGAAGAACAGATGGTTCATTCTTCAGGTACTCTGGATGCAGAGCCAGGGCAGAGTACCCCTGTGGGAACAGTTTCACATCTTTGATCTGTATCTCATACCATTCACTTTCATATAAAAAGCGCACTGGCTGTTCTTTCCGCAACAGATACTCCCGAAATCCCTGTTTCTCCCTTCCAAAGCTGGACAAAGGCAGTCCAACAGCCAGAATGACTTCCGTCTTTCGTTCCGCTTTCCGGTTCTTGATTTCTTCTGCAATCGCAGCCAACGTCAGCAGATAATAATTATCATTGGACGTTTTATTTTTTACCAGCGTCTGTCTCCCTGTACCGCAGACATAATACTTTCCCCGATACTGCAGAACATTCTGCATCGTATACGGCTCATAATCATACTCGATAATGCCACTGGGAAAAGACACATGTTTTGTCTTGATCGCATAATACCCATGATCAATTCCTACTATCATCACAATCACATCCTTCTTTCATTTTTTCGTCTGGCATAAAGCCAAGAACTCTTTTTCTGCTGCAACGGATCGTTGCAAAAGTGCCTGTTTTGAACACTTTTCTAAGTTTTCACGCCCCAAAACCTGCGGAAACTCTGGGGTTCTCATACCGCTGCTGCTTGAGGAACACTCCCTGTTCTTTCCCAGCCGGTTAAAAAATATCCCTCTCCCGGCGGCTGTCCAGCCTGTCCGGGAGAGGGATATATCGCAATGTTCCTTTGTGAACAATGGCCTGTCTTTTTATTTTTATGAGATGTTCTTCCTGCTTTTGTAACATGGCAGAATACTCATCTTCCGTCAAAAATTTCCGGATATAAGCTCCTTTTTTCCCCAGCGTGTTATCTGTTTTTAACATCTCTATTTCTACCATGTAATGGGTATCCGGACGATATCTGGTTTCACATAAAATGCTTTCGCCTTTGATATAATCCGATTTCACCGCCTCCCTTGCCGCCGCTAAAAGTTCATGGATACTTACCTCCACCTGCATCACCTCCTTCAAAAATAGCGAAAGAAAAGCAGACCCCTTAATCGAAGTCTGCCTCTGTTGGATATGGTAATCCTCTCTTCTTATATTTTAAATCAATCATTTTTCGGAGCTTCTCTCTTTTCTCTTTCGTTGGCGCATGCTTTTGAAATTCAACCAGCCATCTTTCTAATCTTCCATCATCATCGATCCACGTATCGTTTTCATATTCCCATTCATCTAATAACTTGATCAGCGCATCCAATGGTTCTTCCACATCATCGCCAAACTCTTTCCATAGATTTATTCCATAACTTTCCAAGCCAAAGAATTCTGTTAAAAATGAAAATCTCTCCATATCCCCCAATGTCATCTTTTTTCTGCCCATCAATAACTCCTGATCCCTGCTGCCACAGTAACTCAAGAAAATCTTTTTTTCTTTCTCACTTTCGGTCATAGATTGTCCCCTTTCAGAAATAATTCTTTATTACGAAACATTATAAATTTTTAACTCATTAGAATCAATATATATGTTTCCAAATAACGAAACTTTTATTTTTTAAGGAGAACGTATTATGCAGAAAATCAGACCAGATATGGATATCGGTAAAAATATTCAATCTCTTAGATACAAAAATAATCTAACGCAAGACCAGATCATTGCAAAATTGAATCTCATGGGTATTGTCATATCCAAAAGCACTTATGCCAAACTGGAAACAAACCGCATGAACATCAAAGTGTCTGAGTTAGTCGCTCTGGCAAAGATCTTTCATACAGATATCAATGCATTCTTTGATGGTCTGCTGTAACTCGACATTCACCTACTCCCTGTGTATATAATAATCTCTTAAAAAAGAACTAGTCTATATCGTTCTTATCGAATATAAACCAGTTCTTTTTTCTTATCTAACTGAATACACATTCTTTTCTATTCTTTGTGTATCCTATACTTATATATGGCAAAAATCAGACAACAGACACGCTATACACTCTTATGCTACATAATCCAGTTTACTGTCGCTCAATCTTAAACCTACAATATGAATACAAATTCCATAAATTAACTCTGAAAGAAAAATCTTTTCTATAAGTAAATTTGGTCTTAAATGGAATCTGATGGCAATGACACCAGTCTTGTATTTGTTTCATCCTCATGGACTCCCCGTCATCAATTTTCTTTATCAAGCATTGTCTCTTAAAATCATCCATCCCTGTCTTAAAAAATAAATAAAACAGTACATTATAATATCTAATCAACACAATCTCTTCTGCTATTTTTTCCTTTGACCTCATACACATTTTCCACCTTTCACTGTATATTGAGTTTGATTTATACACATATTCTTACGTTATACACTTTATACTCACCCCATAATAGGGGGTTAATATTCCGACCAGTACAAGGATCAATTCTACCGTTGATATCCCGTCTTTTTCCGTCAGAATCTTCTGAATTCTGATCCATCCCGTCCACAGCTTCTTTTTTACCTCCTTCATTCTCTCACCTCCTACACCTGGATCGACAAAAATGCCGGTACAACTACGATCGTAATCACGATGATCAGCATCAAAAGCATTGGGATCAAAAGTCTGGTTCCTGCCTCTTCTCCCAGCTGTCTCGCCCTGCTCTTTCTGTCCTCCAGTGCCTGTACTGCCTCCATACGAAGCATTTCAGAAATTCCTTTTGCACCCTTTTTCAGATTCTGTGAAAGAAGTGCTCCCATTTTCATATACGGAATCAGATCACATCTTCTTGCAAATCTTTCATAACATTCCATCTCCGGAATCCCACTTTTCATTTCCTGCCAGGTTTTCCAGATTTCTTCATATGCTTCTCTTTTTCTTCCCGTTTTTCCCCTGGTGATCCCATAGTCTTCCGCAATCCTTTTCCACACATTTTTTGCTGTCATTCCGGCACCGGTCAGCATCGTAAACTCTGTGATAATTTCCGGATAATCCAGCATCATCTGCTCTTTTCTCGTCTTCTTCCGATTGCTTTCTTTCTGTATTTCTCTTCCGACAAGCAGAATACTTATCGCCATTCCGAGCATCAGAATCGGAATCACTTTTGAATCTTTCTCCTCTGTCCAGGCAATTTTTCTTCCGTCCAGACTGGAAGGCAATGTAAAATATGCTTTCTGCCTCGTAGCACTGTCCTGTGATCTTACCAGTTCCAGAACCCGCTCTTTCGTGGAAAGCGTTTTCTCCTGTCCTGCAAAAATAACCAGATCCATCTCACACGGATATACCTTATCTTCATAATGCAGAACTCCGGTAATATTCATCCCAATCCCCTGATTCTCCGGATCTTCTTCCCGGATTTTTTCCTGATCCAGTCTCCCAAGCGAATCCATTACATCATATCTGCTAAGTTCCCAGGAAACCGAAAACGGAAAATCGTCTAATGCTGTTACCAGATCCAGATCTGTCTTTATATGCGACAGATCCTTATTCTCCCCGGAAATCGCTTTTACAAGCTCTTCCCTCGCTTTCTGAAACTCCTTTTCCAGCCGTTTTTCACTGTAAATCTTCGGTGACACCCGAATTTCTATATCCTGCTTTTTTTCTCCTTCAACCTGCATAGAAAGCGCCGCTTCTTTTTGTCCTTCCCCGTACCCGTTCCGCTTTATCTGCATGGTTTCAGAGTTTTCCGTCCCTGTCTTCTGCACGATTTCCGACAAAAATGCCAGGCTTGTCACCGCCATCATCAAAAGAAATATCTGCCTGAGAAGCCTGTCCCATTTTCCGAAAAGAGATTTCTTCTTGAAATACATCCGTGCACAAACTCCGAGAAAGAAATACATTCCGATACAAAACCACATTTCTATACCTCGATTTCCACAATCTTACATCCAAGTCTCCAGGCAGCAATGTAAGCTCCAAGACAAATACTCATAAAAGCCGCTCCTGGCAGATTCCCGTATAGCCCTGCCATAAATTCCGGAAAGCTCAGACGCATATAACCAATAATTCCCAAAGGGATCACTGACATGATCTGAAATTCCATTTTCTTCGCTGCAATTACGGTATCGATTTCTCTTTTTACTTCCGCTTTATCACCAAGTTGTCTAACCACATTTTTAATGATCAGAATACTGTCGCCTCCGCTTCTCTTTGCCAGAGAAAATACAGTGACAAATGTATCCACCTCCGGAAGTGCTACCCTTGCAGCAAAATCCTTCCAGGCAGTTTCCGCGGTTACGTTCAGATTCAGCTGCCTTACCATATACGTAAATTCCCGTACAATAAGTGCATGTCTGTCATACATGATCTGCAGGTCTCTCTGTACCTCTTTGATTGCGTTCTCCATAGAGTATCCCACATTCAGCTGCGCTTCCAGTGATTGAAGTGCATCCTGGAACTGTCTTTCAAAACGTCTCTTCCCTTTTTCCTCCGCCTGACGGATCATTCTTTCGTAATACTTCATTCCCAGAGGAAAAAGCACTGCCATCATCCACAGTCTTGAATAGAACAGCATGGCGATCAGAAACACCAGAAGAGTACTTTCCGTTATTGCCAGGGCATACTCCTTCCGGCTGATACCCTGCCGCCATAAGTTTTTCCGTCCGTGTAAGCGTGGATCTTTTCACCCACTCCCCCTGGATTTTTCCATCCTTACTTCCCGTCTCCTGAAAGGAAAATAACGGTTGAAGCCTGATTTCTCCTTTTTCATATCCCAATACCTCCATGATTTCCAATACTTTCCTGCTCTTATCCCGAAGGCGTCCCAGATGTACCAGGATATCGATTCCGGAAGCGATCTGACGCATAACTGCTTCCAGCGGAAGTTTAATCCCCATCAGTACCATTGTAGACAATCTGCTCATCATATCATCCGGACTGTTCGCATGACCGGTACTGATCGACCCATCATGGCCTGTATTAATCGCCTTTATATGGACTCCCTATGTTCCCATCATGCAGAAATACAATATCTGTACTTAATATACACTGTATATAACGTTATTATCTTGCCATTCCACAGTTGCAAAAAGAAAAGAGAGCCTTTCACAGCCCTCTTTCATATTGACTTTCTCATTCATTTGTCATACTTAACAGTTTGGCAACCAATGTCTCTAAACTTTTTCCCCAAAATGGGACAAAGTCTGGTATTGCACCAAATGCCATCCCAATTATTATCATTCGCCCACATTCTCTTGCAGATTCCAATGCAAATCCATAACTCAAAACACCTGTCAGAATAAATATAATTGATAAAAAGTAAAGCAAAATATTTCCCAACATCATCGGAATTTTTAATAACCAGCGAATCAATGTCATTACTGCAAGAATTAAATATAAAAACACTTTTATTATGTACTTAACCAACATTTTTAATCCCTCACTTTTTTGTCTTTCCGGACAGCAAGAATCTTGCCATCCGGACTTCCACTTTTTTGCTATCCGGGCTGCAAAATTCTTGCTATCCAATGCAGTTCATTATCCTTTCGTGTATATCATTTCCGTCAAAATCATCTCTTCTGCATCATGACAAAGGGTATTCATCCTCCTTGTCCATTCCATGTTGTCTTGCCTTTTTAATTCCTCTGTAATTCCTTCTTTCTCCATCATCTGTTTTACTAATTGTTCTTCTCTATCCCTTGCTTCTGCATCAATCTGATTCAAATGCTCGACAAGTTTTCCTTGTAACAACAATATTTGATATTTTGCCTTTCTGTGTTCCTGTAAATAGCTTTTACGAAGCATCCCATATTTCCCATAAGTTGGTTCGATATCTGTAAGTGCCAATTCTGGCAAATAATAATCACCACATAACATATAAGTAAGTCCATTTTTCTCATCATAAATTTCGTTCTGCATAAAATATTCTCCTTTTCTTCCTATAATTGGTCGTACATCTTCAACAGTGTTCCCTTTTTCATTTGACTATATTTCACCTGTAATTCTTCATATTTTTTCTGAAGACTTTCATATTCGTTTTTCGGAACACTATCGGATAATTTCTGTTCTAAACTCTTAATCCGTGCTTCCTGTGCTTTTGCAATAGCATCACTTTTAGGATTTCGCAATATCATTCCCTGTTGTTTTTCCTTCAATTCCATCATGACCTGTTTCACATTCGGATTATTATAGAAAAAACCTCTGGAAAGTCCTGTTAGTTTTGTAAGTTCAGCAACTGAAATTTTTATATTTTTTCTATACATTGTTTCAATAGCTGTTATTGCTGTTTCCGTCATTTCCGCACTTTTTTCTTTTGCCAGTGCTACCATTTTATCGTGTTTCTGCATTTTCCTTTTCCCTCCTGTATTGTGCTAATAATTCATTCATTTCATCTCGTACAGCCTTTGTATCCTCCGCTAATGCTTCGTTTCTTAACCGCCGATAATGTGGTATGGTTCGTGTATCCTTATGCCCCAACAGCCTTGCAATGCTATCATCATCTAATTTCATTTCTGTAAGTTTTACTCCAAAAGTATGTCTAAAACGATGTGTACGAAACTCAAAATAATTTCCCTTATCATCCCTGATATCATTTTCATAAATCATGATATTTACATGATATTTCAGCATTGAATCTGTATACAATTTTCCATTATCTTGCAGAAAAATATATTCTGAATCTGGATGCTCCTTTTCTGAAACTTCTATTGCTTTTCTAATCAATTCTGCCAGCTGATCGCTAACTGGTCTTTTGTATTTCCTTGTTTTCTGCTGGATAATAGTTATAAAATAATGTCCTGATTTCTCAGATAAGCAATCTCTTCGCAAAGTCAACGTATCCTCTATTCTTGTACCGAGCATCTGATGTATTATTAAACATCTGCCTAACTGGGGCTTTAATTTTGTTAATGCACAATTAAATCTCCTGATTTCTGCATCTGAATACGCTTCTGGTAAAGCGTTATCATATGCTCTGCAATCACTGGACAGAAAAAGGTTGCATATATTTTCTATTTCCAGTTCACGCCCTATTTCATCCAACAGATTATCCAAAACCGACAGCTCTGTCGTGTAACTGACTGATGTAAGACCGGTATCCGTTTTTATATAAACCAGATAATCTTCTATCATATCCCTGCTAATTTCTGTAAAGTGCTTTACTTCTGGGAATCGATCATACATGAAACTAGCAAACCGACGGAATCCACGCAATTCACCTTTTATACTACCCATTGCTTTTGTCTGGCAGTGGCTATACAATATTTTCTTTATTATCTCTTTAAATTCTTTCTGCCTGATCTCACGAAAATCTAATCTATATCTTCCACGAATCGGATTACTCCTTGGCACAATATCCAACTTTCTCATATCCCATACATCTTTTTCATTTTCTGGAATATCTGCTGTTTTACACTTCACAACATACTCATAATACATTTTCAGAAAAGAAACCTGAGCGCTACTTTGCTGCTCAACATTCCGCCTATCCGGTCTATTTCTTCTAACGTACAGCGCCAATCCTTTTTTATATAAAAATGCTTTATAACTTCTCTCCAGTTCTTCCCATTTTTTATCAGTAATGCTGCTACAACTTGTACACTTCTCATTCAGAAATTCTTTCAACAGATCAAATCTGTAAATATCATTTACTACTGTTGATAATGACAAACGTCTACATCTATCATCGATATACCCATAAATCTCATCCTGTATCTTTTCATTATGAATCTCAGATATGTAGTACACCCTGTTTTCCTTCCATTTCAGCCCTGCCAACTGTTTTTCTGTAGCTTGTTGATAACAGTCATACGAAATCAAATTAATATTACCTTTCATCATCTTCTGCTCCTTTCAATTTAAATGACTGATTTTTAGAGAAATATTTATCTTCAGCCGATACAATACGTTCGGCATGAAATCAATGTACTGTTTTGTCATATTCTCACTTGAATGTCCTAGATAATCTCGTACCCCTTGTATAGAAACCCCATTTCCGTACATTGAAGTTGCAAGGTTATGTCTGTAATCGTGTGCTCTAAAGATATAATCTCCGCAGGCAATCCCACGAACCTTACACTCCCGAATCATCTGATTTGAAAATGTCTGTCCATTAAATGCACCACCCTTTTTATTTTTGAATAAATACTCCCCATTTTTTATTCCGTACTTTTTTTCATAATCATTCACCAGTCCAACCAATAGACTGGGAACAGGAATAACTTTTTCTCTCCGCATTTTGCTTTGATATATGCGCATCCAATTCTCATTGCCTTGTGAATAAAAGGCTCCCGATTTTATTGTACAAACCTCGCTTTTCCTAATTCCTGTGCAAAGCAAAATCAAATACATCAACTGTAAATGCTCTGGGAATGCCGGCAGCTCCTTAATCAGATGAGCAATTGTTTTTTCTGGAACACTTCTTTCATTGTGTTCCGAAAAACCTTTTTTTAAAAATCGTTCCGGATAAAACTTCAACACTTCAATATTTTTCATTTTCAAAAACTGTAGAAATGTATGCATATGTGTGATATATCGGTTAAAAGTGGAATACTTAATATCGGACTCATCCAAAACAGACACATAATCCGCTATATCTTGCATCGCCAGTTCAGTTACTTTCTTACTCTGTCCATCCAGATATTTTAAAAATTGTGAAATAAAACTTATTGTATTTCGGATATTTGATAAAGACAGATCAGATATCCCGACCAAATATTTTGCGTATAATTGTAAATACCAACGATTTTCTTTTTCGTAAATATTAATAAATGAAAGGCTTTTAACAGGTGAACTGGCATTGATTCTCGATTTATCAAACTGAAACCTATCCATATACCAGATACACGCTCGCCAATTTGTCTCTGAATCTGTTAGAAATAACGTTCTTCTCGCAAACTCAACAATCTTAGAAGCCTGTTTTTTTATAATTTCCGACTCCTTGTTTAAATACAGATAAAATCTGTTTTCGTCTGCCTGTTCCATTTCTTCAATATCATCTATTCCGTACTTATCGCAAAACCGTATAAGTGCTTTTAATGGTTCTAAAAAATATCTTCGATGTCTTTGTACCTTATCCATATTCAGAATTTCACACAGCAATATTTTTGTCTGTCGCACCAACTGTGATGAATGTATCCTCGTTAAGTCCCATAACAAATCATTCTTATCAACCACCTGACGGAAAGATTGTGCTTTCTTCTTATTGGGGACATACAGCAAAAACAATTTGTCTTGCTTAAAAAACTCCTGTTCTACAGAGAAGGGGGTTCCTTGTGAATAGACATCCGGCATATTTTCTATTTTTAAACGATCAAATAAGCTCAGTAATTCCGCTTTATATTTTTCTGAAATATCCTCTTTTTCAAGAGAATCCATATACATTTTTCTCGTTTCATAGTTAATATCTGCAGTACACTGTATATCGGTATACTGAAAAAATTTGTATAACCGGTTATAGTATTTTGCTTCTCCATTTGTAACTAAAGATATTTCTTCCTTTAATTTCTCAGATATTTTTTCCTGATATAACTTCGGAACAATTTTTAATACTGCCAAGGTAATCCCTCCTTCCTTTTACAGAAAATCTGCAATTTGGTATAAATCTTCATTATTTGAGTAGTATTGATCTGTCGCTTCTATCAATCGTTCATTATTTTCACCCAAGTATTTAATGGTAGTTTCGACTTTCTTATGCCCCAGGGCAAAACGAATGTCATTCAAATCCCACCCTTCTTTTCTTCTTTCCTCCGCAAAATAGTGTCGGAGCTGATGCGGATGGGAATTGATATCCGTTTTTTTGGATAGCCTTTTCAACATGCTATACACAGAATCCGCATCTAATGGCTCTCCTTTGTTTTTTCCTGTCAATTTTGTAAATAGATACTCCGAGTTCATCAGACTTTTTCGGTTATCAGAAATGTACTTAACCAAGAACTCAAAAGTTGTATTACTTAACAAAGCCATTCTATATTCTGCATTTTTTGCTCTTGCCAAGTTGGTATTGGATTCACGATACCTTACCCGAACCGTCCTTCTTTCAAAATCAATATCTTCGGTATAATGGATTCCCAGAATTTCCCCTAATCTAAGACCGGTTTCTGCCATCATTGCTATCAGCAATCGATCTCTATCATTCGTACAGGCATTTATCAGTTCCTGTATTTCTTCGGATGTTATTTCTTCCAGATTAGGTTCTTCTTCTTTGAAGAAACCTTTAAACGAATTCACTGCATTTTGATGATTTACTCCCATACTGTCAAAATACGATACTTTTTTTACTCGTAAGACTTTAAGCATTGGCAAAACATCTTCCAGTGCCAAAAACTGGTAGTATCTGAAGACTGCACCAAGATACATATTGCAGGTCTTATTGCTCGTCTGTGTGTTATGCTCAGTATGCTTTCCACTCTTAACCCAATACAAGAAATCAATAAAATGTTTATTCTGCTCTGAATAGGATCGCAATATAATCTCATCCAATCCTATCGTTTGCTCCTGCAGAAAATTGTAATAATATGAAAGTGCGAAAGCTGCAGATTTTACAGTATTCGGAGAAGCATTAATCTGATCCAGATGCTTCAAATACTTTGATGGAAGGATTTCAATTTCTTCAATATCAGAAATAATCAAAAAACGTGGTCTATTATCTTTCAAAATCGAAACAACCCTATATTTCAATCCACAGCCCTCCTTCCTTTCTTTTTGATTCATTTGACTTCTTTGACTTCTTGATTTACATTATACACAAAGATGTCAAAATGTCAATTACGTTTTTGACTTCTTTGACTTTTGCAAGAATATCAATAAAGCATTTTTTGATTTCTTTATGTTTTAAATTGATTTTTAGGGATATAATTGATAAGATAAAATACAAGAAGTCAATTTATACAAAGTCAAAGAAGTCAAGAGGAGATTTGAATGAACGAATTTATATCAAATTCAGGCACACTAATAAATCCTGACAGCGTTTACGATCAGGAAAGATTCATCAATATACTTCAAATCATTTTACAGAAAAAAACACAAAAAGAATTATCTGAACAAACAGGCTTAAATAATGCAACCATTTCACGAATGCTCAACGGTGCCCGATCTGGAAGACCATATAAAAGCACTATTGATAAAATTGCAAAAGCCATTGATGATCCAGAACTTATCCAAGAATTATATGATGCAACGGGATATTCTTCTAAGAAAATACGGGAACGAAAAAAGATAATTGCAGACAATGGATTTTCTCTGGATCTCTCTACTGTTCAGGTGCATGAAAAGTTTTTTTCTACTTTAATGCGTGGACTTTCCATGATGACAAGTCTGCATAAAGTTGAATGGACAATAAAATCTGGAACGCCCAGATCATACGATTATTTAATTGAATTAAAAGAGGGAAATATAGATTATTGGTATATTAGATATGTAGATAGAATTACTTCTGATGAAGAAAGAAAAAAAGCCTTAACTGCCATTTATGGAGAATTTGCAAAATTGAAATTGGACGGAAAAATTAAAGTTTCTTGCGCCACTCCTTCTTACGAAGATTATGATTATTTTGTTACAATTCCACCATACCAATTAAATACAAATGCTTCAATTATACATTTTGATTCTGAACTCGAAAGATTTGCAGACGAAACCTTTTTAGAGACAGCTTTACCACTTAAAGAAAATATTCCTGTTAAGGATTTTTGTAATCTTACCGAATCACTGATACTATAACTTTTTAATTTTATCACAGAGAGAGTTGCTTATGGCTCTCTCTTTTTTTAACGCTTCCTCCTCCCATGTTCTAACTCATTATGGCAAATCATTTTCTAAAGCAAGTATCGCCTAGAGTAACTCAAAATCCCATTTCTGGATTATGATTCTCTGACGAACTTAATGGAGATTACGATTCCCCATACCCTCAATATCACAAAATATCAAATTTTGCTATTAGCTCATAATAAATTTTCGCAGCTATCTGTTTTTGCACTCATAGTTATCAAAAGCTTTTTATAACCATCTGCTTCTACCAGTAACAAAATGTCAATAGTTTTTTAATCACTTTTTCAAAAAAGGCAAAAAAATAGAACGTATAGATTATTTCCATACGCTCTATCTCACATTTCATATTAAATTTTTGAATTCTACAAACTTGAATTTTTCTTGTTACTTATTTTTTTGATTGTGGCGTTTCTTATTCCACAGTGAACCTACCAACATACCGATTGCAGAGATTATTGCTCCGGCTACAATCATTCCCAAGTCAGGGGTATTCAGTTTGTTAAAAGCAATGTTGTTTGCCATTTTGAATGTGCCATATTCAGCAAGCATATACATTACGCCAAAGAAAAGAGTGAATGCCCATTTTCCTTTTCCCCAAAAGTTATTTTTACCAATAACAATAGATACAATAAATGTGGATATAGGAAGAATAAACCAAAGAAACATCAAACTGTAACCCATAGCGTCACTTCCACTTGTAAAAAACCAGAACACTATCATTGCAAACGCCCAAATCAAGAGATAGGAGAGAATCGTAATAATCTTGTTTCTGTTGGCATTGCTTTTCACAACATTCGTACTTTCTTCAAGATAATCATAATAGCTTTTCATTTTTCGTTCTCCTTTCAATAGATAGTCAAGAGAGACATCGTAGCATTCGCTCATTTTAATGACGCTGATAATATCTGGATAGGATTTTTCATTTTCCCAATTTGAGATGGTCTGACGACTCACACCCAACAATTCGGCAACCTGTTCTTGCGTCAGCTTTTTTTCAATTCGGGCTTCCTTGATTTTGCATCCAATATCATGCTCCATGCCACTATACCTCCTTGCACTTTTATTGTAGGAAAAACACTCACTATTGTCTACAAAATAGCTTTGACATCACTTATTATGCGTGTCAAAATCCTTTTACATCTGCCAAATCCCGATTTGTTACTCACATGATATCATATTTTTTCTTCAATTACATCCACCTAATTTTAATACACTGCCTGTCGACTTGCTTCTGTAACCAGCATCCGGTTAATCTTCTCCTGCATTGTTTCCTTTGCATTTTCATTGAAATGATAACGGACAACATAGACTGTCTGCCCGATTTTCTTTGTAAATGTGTTACCCTCTGTTTTTGTATTCATCATTTTTTCCATAATCATTTTTCCTTTCTTTTGGAGCCCCAGCAGAGAGTCATTCCATTGGTCTCTGTCAGAACATTATTCTTTAAATCAGGCCCAAAATGGGCACTTCCAGTTTCACAGGCTACCTATATATAGCCTTTTCATTTTTGCTTGCAAAAAGCCTTGTGATCACAGCACTTTTTTAACGTAAAAAGCGTTTTAATATGATGCAGCCAACGACAAGAAGCATATCTAACAAATATCATTGTCTATCACTTCTGTTTTCTCTGCCGATATCTCTCTGGTTAATGCCTAATAATCTTCCCTGCCAGACAAGACGATAAGTACAGCGTTTGCTTCTATCGTGTTTCCAAATACTTTCTTCCATCATCCGATGGTTCTTCATCAAGTTTCAGTCCGTGACGTTTACAGATATCTAAAAACATTGTCCGGCAGGCAGAATCGGCTGCAGATTCAAAATTTTATTATTCAAAAATAAATAAAAATGGATTCCACCAAAATACCCATCACCAAAAATGTACTGGACACTTCTATTCATTATATTTGCACCAACAACTTGAAGTTATCTTCCTGCTTACGACTTTCCAACAACATAAACTCCAAATATCATTTTGATAATATAAAGATACTTCTTTCTTACCCCAGAGCAAGATCCACCTGTGTTTAACAATATTGTCTTTCATCACAATATTCTCTCATCAGGTTTTCATCTTGCTGGAGATTCCCCAAACCCATTTTTCTATTTATGCCGAGGTCTCAGTACACACTAGAGCAAGATCCACCCCGGTAATACCATATCGCTATTTTAGCAATATGATATTTTCCGGATGTAGGATTCTTGCTGAGGATTGTGCTCCCCAGTTCCTCACATTCAGCATAAATATATAATTGGTTCCTCGAATTTCTTCGGTCACAGCACAGGGAGAAAAAATAGGCTAAACAGCCCTATATCCCTGTGAAATCACCATGTGATTATAAAAACAGCAAGGACAGGAAGTGTGGATACACTTCCGCAAAATTGCCAATTTCGGAGCCATATCCAAAATTGAAAAATACATAAAAATCAAAAATCCGAAACCTTACTCGATATCCAAATTTATAATTTTTACATATTACAAAAAAACCAATATGAAAATTTTACAAATTTTGTAACACCTGTAAAATTCCCATATTGGTTTTTATTCATCTTTTATGGATTTGGAATATTCTATGTTTTCAAATATTTTACTTTGAGCAAAAAAACAGCTCTATAAACTTTTATCATTGCATTTTCTGGTATAATTTCATCAACTCTCCCACACAATCTGCTTCCGTCATTTTTGTACTAAAGCCATATGCAGCCATAACAGCTTTATCATTTGCAGTATGTGCTCGCCGTAACTCGGCTGGCATTGTTAAAGGATCATATAAAGCCGCAAGATTACTATTCGGATATAATGTTCTTGCTTTCAAAATTTCCTGTGCCGATTTTTCAATTTGTTCCCGATTCTTCTCCGTTACTACAGGCCACGGGAAATTGTTATACACTATTGTGTTTGAATAACTATAATCACTTTTTAATCTTCCACACACTGCTCGCATCCATGCCATATGAACATTCGACATCAATACACCAAATTCATAAAATGATGCATTTGGCATAGTGAATAATTTGTCTCCCGGAATAATTTCACCATCTAAATAATCCATTGGAATATATCTACGATTCTGAGAAGAAACTTTGGGAATCGCAATATATTGATTTTTATGTTCAAGTATTGATGCAAATAAAGTTGGATTCTCAGCCGCTTTTTTTGTGTTCGCTCTTGTACTACTAAGTCTAAATTCACGTACTTTATTCACTCGTTCTAATATCATCGGACATTTTTTTAATAATCCAGGATCAGCTCCAACAAGCCAAATACAATATCTCGGCTTTCGATCAATAAAATCTTTTCCCATCATATAATGTCTAAAAAACGGAGAAGCCTGTGGTTCTTTTTCCAAAAACTCTTCCTTTTCCTCTTCCGTCAATATTAAAAATCCACCATCAATTGCTTGCCCACCTAATGCTATTTCAGGAACATTACACAATGGTTTCATTCTTTTTTCAATGAATATATTTTCTGCATCAAGCAAATATCCATTAATATTATTCGCCGGAATTGTGTTCTCACCTGAAAAAATTATTTTCTGCTTATTATTTACAGCTCTACTAAAGCCAACAATTACACAATGAACATGCGCTTTTATTGACGCTTCACTATCCCATATAAATGTTCTGTATGCAAAATCAATGTGTAGACCTGATTCAAAAAGAGGTTTCCAGAGAATCGAAACACTTTCTCCCTGTGTAATTGAATTAGTTGATACCAATGCTGCTCTGATATTATAATTTCCCATATAGTCAGCCGCTTTTTTATACCAGCAACTAACATAATCAAGATTTCCTATACTCTTCCATCCTTCAAATATCTTCTCAACATCTTCCTTCTGCTCCGACGCCATCCAACGTGCTCCTACAAATGGCGGATTTCCCATTATAAACGATAATTTTTCTGCAGGAATTACATCATTCCAATCAATTCTTAATGCATTTCCTTCTGTGATATTTACATATGTCTTTAAAGGAAGAAAATCATCATTAAATCCATACACAATATTTTTCGTTTCTTCCAACATTTGAGATTCTGCAATCCATAAAGCCGTTTTTGCAACTGTAACTGCAAAATCGTTAATCTCTATTCCATAAAATTGCTGAATAGAAACTCTAATTGGATTATTTACCTCTACCAATGTCATTTGTCCGCCAACTTTTTCCCTTATCACCTCATTCTCCAAACGACGAAGCGACAGGTATGTTTCTGTAAGGAAATTTCCGGAACCACACGCAGGATCAAAAAATGTAAGTGATGCCAATTTATTTTGGAATTCTTCCAATTTTTTATCTCTGGTACGCTTCACTTGAATTGCTCTAACACTATCAAATTCCTTTTGCAAATCTTCCAAAAAAAGAGGACTAATAACTTTATGAATATTTTCAATAGATGTATAATGCATTCCTCCTGAACGTCTGGTCTCAGGATTTAATGTAGATTCAAATACCGCTCCAAATATAGTTGGAGAAATATCACTCCAGTCAAAATCTTCTGACGCTTTTGTAAGAAGTAATTCTTTAATTTCCTCTGTAAAAGGTGGTATCTCAATAGTTTCATCAGCAAATAACCCACCATTTACATATGGGAACTGAGCAAGTTCTTCTTCCAAATACTCGTCTCGCTCTGATACAGGTGTATCCAATATCTTAAATAATTCTATTAAAGCTCTCCGGCAATCCTTTACTTCATATGTTTCCAAATAATCGTGAAACATATTTCTCTTTCCAAAAATACCAGCATCTTCTGCATACAAGCAAAAAACAATTCGCACACATAAAGCATTCAGGCTCTTTAGTTTATGCTCTCTTTTTTCTTTCTGCTCAAATGTTTCATCCTTTTCCTTAATATCTGGTATACGATATTGTTTTAAAAACGCATCATAAATAAGCCCAACAATACCTCCTGCTTTTATTGATACTTCCATTTCATGCGATATTGTCTTTACTTCCTTTTTCACCAAGAAGTCCAACAATGGATATTTGCTTTGTAATTCATCTAAAGCAATCTTTGTCGGTTCTGGCTGTTTCTGGTTCATATCATAAATCCAAATTTCAGCAAAATTTGACGTAACAATCCATCGAGCTCTTTCATCAAAAGTCAGTTTCCCATTATATCTGTCTGCCTGTTCAAATGGAGTAAGATCAACATCTCCTGAATTCCTGATTTTCTGATCCAATGCTTTTCCAAGACTCTTCTGTTCAATGATTACTCGTGTTTCAGGAATATATACATCAATACGTTTTGTATTTCCATCAATTACAACTTTCTTTTCAAAATTCAAACGTTCTGTCACATTATCCATTCCCAAAACATTCGTCAATAAATCAATCCAATAAGAACGTCCATCTTCATCTTCTTTCCCTTTTCCCATCCATCGGTTTACAAATTGACGGGCAGCCTCTCTTTGTTCTGCATCTGTCATGCTTTTTTCCTCCTAAATAATCGTGCATTCACCAATCTTTCTCCGACTATTTTTACATATCATATCCACAGTATATCATAAAATTATTACAGAACAGCATTCATATATCATTATTTGTATTTTGTCTACACACAAGGAACTTCTACCGCCAAATCATAATAATATTGATACATGATCATGTTATCTTTTGCTTCTATATACACTCTCTGAGCTTCTTTCATCAAGTTATTCCAAATATCTTTCCATTCACTAGGAGCCGAATCTAAAAACCACATATTATTAAATGACATTTCTATCGTCCCCCATAAATCATCTTCTTTACGCTCAGTTTTTATATTCATCTGCATATTTCGGGCAATTTCCAATGCATCTTTTTGTAAAAAAGTAAATTTCACTACTTTTTGAGGATCTGGAACTTTCTTAAAACGACGCATATGAGCTTCTGCCTTTTTTATAATTGTTTCCAATTGTTCATCATGCCATTTTTTATCCTCTAGTATCTCTTCTTCTGACATTTGCGCTTTTTCTGCATTAATTTCTCTTTGCATTTCTTCCAATTCACGCTGTGCAATATCATAATATTTCTTTTCAATCACCATAATCTCCCAACTCCATAAAAAAAGAAACAGTCAACATTTTCGTTACAACTGTTTCCTTTATTTTTGAAGTCCCCGGAGCATTTGTATCACTACATTCTGTTCTTTTTCATCAAGATTATTCCAAATATTCAGAACCTCTTGTTGTGATTCTGATAAGCTTACTGGAACATCCATTCCGGCAAAGAATTGTGCCATTGTTACTCCCAGTGCATCACATATCTTTTCTACAGTAGGCATAGTGGGTAAACTTTCTTTAGCAATAATTTTTCCAATCGAAGATTGAGATATACCAGTCAATTGTGACAGCCGATATTTACTCATATCACGTTTTTTACATAAAGCTATAATATTGTCCGCAATATAATCCTCTGTACGCAAGTAAATACACCTCTTTCCGATAGTAGTTACCTTAATTGTAACTAGAAATCCGAAAAAATATTAGAGATGTATCTTACAAGTATTTACTAAGGGAAACAGTAGTATTAAAACAAAAAAAATAGAACTATATAAAGTTGTATTCCATTAATGTCAGCTTATTATCTAAATGCTCATATTCTCTTTGTATTTCTTCAATTTTATCATATAGTTTCAACACTGTCGAACCCTTTATCATTTTATTTTCTTGGCACATCTGCCGGAATTTTTCTTTGTACTCCCCGCAGTATTCTTCCTTTTTCCTCTAATCCTCCAGTGTTTTGATTTCCTCTTTATCTGCCATGTATTTTCCTCCCAGACATAATTTTTAATACATAAATGATAACCCTTTTTTCACTGTTGTTCAATTACAACTCATCGCCTTTTTCTCCCATCAATCGACAATCTTCTTTTTGCTATATACATATGATATACTTCTCTTTATACAACCAATTGCTGTTGTGTAGCTCACCATTTTTTCTATCTACAACACAAAAAAGTCAAGTTGTGATGGAAAGGAGGTGAGGACATGGAAATAAATTATGCACTTATAGGCAAACGTATAAGAGAAACCCGCAAACAACGAGGATTATCTGCCGAGGAGCTGGCTGAAATTGCTGATCTTTCTACTGTTTATATAAGCTATATAGAAAATGCCAAGCGTAAACCCAGTTTAGAATCTTTAATCAAAATTAGCAACGCACTTGAAATTACTATTGATGAATTACTCTATGGGAACTTGTTATACAATCCTACTGAATATCAAACTGACATTGATTTATTAATGGCAGATTGTACCAGCACTGAAAAACGTTACATATTCGAGGTTCTTTCAGCCATAAAAAACATTTTACGAATCAATGATTGGCATCTATCCTCAAAACACAATTACGATGCTGATAACCTGAATGATTATTAAATCATTCAATAACAATCAAATATCTATTTCTACATAAACCATCCGTTAATCACTTAACCGATGGTTTATGTCTTTTTCAATCCAAAAATTCTATGATAGTTATATCAACTATAAAGGATGTCGCTATTGATGAAAGAAAGTGAAGAACAAAGCAGTAATATTGATGAACAGAAAGCCAGAATCCGGCAAAGATACAAAGGTATTGATCCAGAAGAACTGGAAGTAATTCCGGCACTTCCACCAGAGGATATTTTTAAAACAGAAAAAAAACTACGAGTAGCTGTATATGCAAGGGTATCTACGGATGATCCACGCCAAACATCCTCATATGAATTGCAGAAAAATCATTATCAGGATGTAGTAAATAAAAATCCGAATTGGATGCTTGTAGAAATATATGCCGACGAAGGCATTTCCGGCACTTCGCTTCAACATAGAGATGCATTCAAAAAAATGATTGAAGATTGTGAAGCCGGAAAAATTGATTTAATCATAACAAAAAGTGTATCCCGATTTGCAAGAAACGTTGTTGACTGTATCCGATATGTACGAGAGCTTTCTTCACTCCGTCCACCCGTCGGTGTATTTTTTGAAACAGAGCATTTAAATACTCTTGATCCCAAAAGCGAAATGATTCTGTCATTCATGTCAACACTTGCGCAGGAAGAAAGTCATACCAAAAGTGAAATTATGAATTCTTCCATTGAAATGCGTTTTCGTCGGGGAATATTCCTTACACCTCCTCTGCTCGGATATGACCAAGACGAAAATGGAGATCTTGTAATCAATCCACATGAAGCTAAAATTGTGCAGCTTATTTTTTATATGTATCTGAATGGAAGCAGTACTCAACAAATTGCTGATTCTTTGACAGAACTCGGTTGTAAAACAAAAAAGAATAATGATGTCTGGTCATCCAGTACCATACTACAAATCCTTCAAAATGAACGCCATTGTGGGGATGTTCTGGCGAGAAAAACATGGACTCCAAATTATCTTGACCATAAATCAAGGAAAAACAATCAAGACCGTAATCAATACAGAAAAGTCGGACATCACGAAGCTATTATCTCCCGAGATGATTTCATAGCTGTTCAAAAATTAATTACAAATGCGAAATATGGAAATAAAGAGATTTTACCAGAATTACATGTGATACAAGAAGGCTCTCTAAGTGGATTTATAAGCATTAATCCAAGATGGTCTGGATTTAAAGCCAGAGACTACTTTGAAGCATCTCAAAGCGTCCTTAAACCGGCAAATATGAATGTACCTGATACAATTACTGCTTCCGCCGGTTCCTTCGATTTAAGAGACTATGAAGTTGCCAGAGGACAATTTTTCTCCTCTGTTGGTCGGATTTCTGTTTCTTTTTCATATAAACAGATCTCTTTTAACAAAGATGCTATACGGAAATTTCCAAACATAAAATTTGTCGAACTGCTAATACACCCAAGCTCAAAACTACTTGCTATCCGACCATGTTCCTCTGAAACAAAAAATAAAGTGCAGTGGTCACGTCTCAAAGATGGTCAACTTATTCCAAAACCAATTTCCGGCGCTGCATTTTTGCCAACATTATACGAGATATTTAAATGGGACAAAAAATGCAAATATAGAATATTAGGAGTTGCCCACCAAAAAGACAATGAAAATGTCCTTATTTTCAACATGGACGATACAGAAATACGAATACCGACAAATACCAACGACGTATCCGCCCTCAACAATAACACGCCTGATACAATATCTGATTCTAAGAGTGTGTTAGCTTATCCTGCCGACTGGATGAATAGCTTCGGTAATAATTACTATACTCAGTCTCAAGCGCCAGAATTAACAGAATTTACAGCGGACAAAAACTGGCAGACTGCTTCAGAAAGTAAACCTTATAAAGAACCCGAGCTACAAACCACTCCCAAAGAAACCATTATACAAAATATAAAGAATATTATTACAGAAATTAAAGGAGACACCCAATGAGCGAGCAACCTATAAATCAATGGAATATGACTACAGAACCTTCTGATATGATGAAAATCAACACACCTATGCCAATAACAGTCGCACCCAGCCCCTCAAATCAAATGGAAGTCATTGACGATGATTCTTTCAGCTATGACGGTTATCAAGTTGTACGTGGCGAATTCTTCGCTCATATTTACGAACCTTCGTTTACGTTTAATAACTACAAGGTATCTGTAAATACCGCCTGCATAAAAAAACTACCCGATGTCGAATATGTGCAAATATTAGTCAATCCCATTGAAAAAAAACTGGCTGTCCGTCCCTGTCGAGAAGAAGAAAAAGACTCTTTTCGTTGGTGTTCCTCTGGAAAAAAGCGTTCGCCAAAACAAATCACCTGTCGAATTTTCTTTGCTAAAGTGATATCTCTCATGGACTGGAATCCTAATTATCGGTACAAGATTCTCGGCAAACTAATTCGTTCTGGCAATGAAATACTGTTCATTTTCGATTTAACTTCACCTGAAATATTTCCTCGTACACTAAAAGACAATGGAACTGTAACCACTGCTAGGACACCTTCTTATCCTGAAGAATGGAAGAATCAGTTCGGTATTCCAGTGGAAGAACATCAAAAATCAATGCAAGTCAATATATTTGAAGGCTACGCAGTATTTGACATACAAGAAAAGAAGAAGGCAACTGATAAATCCATAGAAAAAGCAAAAGAACCATCAACAACAGAAAGTGAGGAAAAATCCTATGAACAACAAACACTCTTCCCATCCACTAATATGTATTGACTTTAAAAAGAATCGTATACGAATCCACCGCAATACACTCCGTCAAATTGGTAACCCAGAATATATTCAACTTCTTGTTAATCCTGATCAAAAAATGATAGGTATAAAGGCTAGTTGTGCAGAGGATAAATTGGCACATAAAGTTAAGGATTATTTTGTCATCAATGGTAACAGTTATGAATTGTACAGCCGAGAATTACTATATTCACTTTCCCAGCTTAACCTTTCTTGGGAGAAATTTAACATTTTTCGTTTAGAAGGCAATATTTACCCAGATAAGAAAATAGCTCTATTTTCCATGGATAACATCATCACAAAACTGCCACAAACAGAATTCAAATCAGAAATAATGGGAGATGAGTATGCGCAATTATAGTATATATACATTAAAAACAAAACTAGAATTCACCAATTTGTATCAATATCTCAGTGAAAAAGATTATAAACAACTTGAACAACAGATATTATGTCATTCCTATCACACCCCAATCTGCACATGGAATGGTATTGTCATTAATGGTATAGAAGCGTATGAATTATTTCGTAAACACAGTATTCCTTTCCGAATAAAAAGACTCCATTTTTCCAGTAAAGAAGATGTAATTTCATGGATATGTACTGACCAACTTAAACGAGAGGATTTAACCAATATCAATAAAAAATACCTGATTGGGAAAAAATATGATGCTGAAAAAATTTTAGTTTCAAGACAACTTTCATCTACGAATAAATCTCATATTTCCGGTGCAAGCATCGCAGCGAAAAAAATATCCGAAGAATGTAATGTAGCAATGGCTACCGTTTACAAATATTCTGCTTACAGTAGTGCACTAGATATAATTGATGAAAAAGTTCCCGATTTTGTCAAACGAGTTCGTTCTGGTCAGCTCTGGATTTCCCAAGCTAATATTATTGAGCTTTCAGGATTATCAAAAGAGCAGCTTTTAAGCCTAAATAACTACCTTCTTGCCGAAAAGATAGAACATCTCAGTTATCATGATATGAAAAGGGAATTACTATGGAATAATTACGCCAAACCGATGTTAAGGAAAGAATCTTCCGTTTCTATTCCTTCAATACGCAACCTGCCACAATTTGATCCAGATGCGGAAATTGCAAGTCTTACATTGACGATTCCCTCGTGGAACAGTTCTATCGAAAGGGTATTAAAAGTTTCAGATTTTAAAATTGCATCTGATACAGCAAAATATAAGCTTAAATATCAGCTTATGTGCCTAATATCAACCACAAATAATATTTTAAAAAAATTGGAGGAAATATAATTATGGATGGAAATACCGAAGATTTACAAAAGTTTGTTCCCCAAGTGCATTTTGAGCAAATACCTATTAAAAATTTATGTTCAAATCAAGATTATCAACGTAATCTTTCCATCAAACACGTTCAGCGTGCTGCAGCTAATTTTGACCTTTATCAGATAAACCCTGTAAAAGTAAGTAGACGTGATGGGATAAATTATGTGTTCAACGGACAACACACTATAGAGATTGTTGCTCTCGTCTCTGGATCAAGAGAAACTCCTGTCTGGTGTATGGTTTATGATGATCTTGTTTACACCCAAGAAGCAGATATTTTTGCAAATCAGATGAAATATGTCAAATCGTTATTACCTTATGAAATATTCATGGCTAATATTGAAGCTGGTAATGATAGAGAACTTATTATTCGTGACCTTGTTGAATCATATGATCTCACTATTACTTCTTCCTCTCGCCCCGGAGGTATATGTGCTGTATCCACTTTAATTAATATCTATGAAAAATATGGTTTTCACACTCTTGATCGTGTTTTACGCCTTTGTGTTGCCACATGGGAAGGTGCGCCTATGTCCTTTAGTTCCAATATGCTTAATGCTATTGCCCGTCTGGATAATGCTTATGGAGAAACAATGAAAGATGACACCTTTAAAGAAAAAGTTGGGCGTGTCTCTGTCAGAGAAATCAGTCGTACTGCCAGAGAACGTCGTGCCGGTTCATTAGGATTCGCAGAAGCTCTTTTACTAGAATACAATAAAAAATCCAAGTATTCACTTCCTTTTGAGAAATTATACACTCATAAAACACCCAAAAAAAGAGAACCATCAACTGAAGATGAATCCGGTCAAAGTTCCACTCCAGAAGGTCAGTTAGATTTATTTTCTACGGATCAGGAGAATACTCAGGCTCTGCCAAACGAATAGCGCAGAGCCTTCAGCCTTTATTCTATCCATACTTTCAAAAGAACACCCTGCTTTAAGGCTCTCTTACATGCAATCACTATTTTATCTTATCCCAAATTCATCATCCGCTCCATCCGCCACCTTATATATGAATACCCATTCCAAATATTTGCTTTTACCGGATACTCTTTCCTGTAAACAAATACAGTGTGATATTTAACAAAATGTATTCTACACCAATTATGTATATCTTTCATATATATGTTATTTATACCATTCACCCACTGTTCTAAAGACCATATGTCTTTATCTGACACTAACTCCATTATGAACAGTACATTATAATATTGAATGACACCTACTCTCTTCCTTTCCTCTATTAACCTTTTACACAATAACCTATACTTAATGTTCATATCGTTCCTATGTCTCTCCCTCTAATCTATATTTTCCATCCTTATATACGTTATATATATAATTATTATATAGTACATATAAAAGCCTGTAACATATCCAGTGCTTCTTCTCCTCTGACTTCACCGACAATAATCCTCTCTGGTCGCATCCGGAGCGCTGTCCTGATCAGATCACGGATATTGATCTCCCCTGTTCCTTCTACATTTGCATTCCGTGCTTCAAGCCGCACCAGATTGGGAATCCCTGTGATCTGCAGTTCCGCGCTGTCCTCAATGGTAATAATACGTTCTTCTTTCGGAATAAAATCCGACAATACATTCAGAAAAGTTGTCTTTCCTGATCCTGTCCCTCCGCTGATAAAAATGTTATACTTTGCCTTCACGGCCTGGATCAGCATTGCTGCCGCTTCTTTTCCGATAGAGCCTGTGTCGATCATCGTCTCCATCGTAATCCTGCTTTTCGGAAACTTTCTGATCGTGACGATCGGTCCATTGAGCGCAACCGGTGGCAGTACAACATTTACTCTGGATCCATCCTCCAGTCTCGCATCTACGATCGGTGTTGCCTCATTGACAACCCTGTTACAGCCTGCTACCATCTGCTGAACCACATCTTCAAGCTTTCCCCTTGAAAGAAACTTTTTATCGGTTTCATAAATCCTTCCGTTACGCTCGATGAAAATCGGCTGCGTTCCATTGATCATGATTTCCGTAATCTCTTCATCCTCGATCAGCTCCTGCAAGATATCCAGCTTCCTGAACGCGTTAAAAAGCTCTCTCCCGAGAATTGCCTTTTCTCCAAGCGGAATGAACTCTTCTTTCGATTTTTCTTCCAGTATCCTGTGGATCAGTTCCAGCAGCTCTTCATCGCTTGCTTCCTTCGACAGATCCATCTGCGCCAGAATCTCTTCATGAAGTTGTTCTGCCCTCCGCATAGAAGAACCTCTTTTCTGTACTTTCTTTTAATAACTCAACTGTTTCTTTTACTGTCTGACGCATATTTTTCCCCATATTGATATACATGGTACGCGACTCCAGCTCCTGATACTGCAGTACCTTCAGCATATGCTGGTACTGCGCAATTTTTGCCATCGCATATACATCCTCCGCACACGGCATGAGAATCTGGTCACACAGCCTTAATAGCTGAAATACATCCTCCATCCCATTTCCGATATCCAGAATGATCACACTGTATACACTTTGGCTGATCAATCTTTCAAATAGAGTTTTCCATTCCTCTGTATGCACAGCACGAAGATCTGTCCATACTTTCATTGGCGGGATATAGTCCAGATCACCCATTCTTTTTACCATGGATGCAATCCGTATCCCGATATCATCTCTTTCCTGTTTTGCATAGTAAAGAACATTTGCCAGATCAGGAGCATCCTGATCCCGGAAATATCCTCCCATGCCTGCATAGGTTTCCAGATTCAGATACAGCACGTCCTCTGACTGTGCCAGTGCTTTCCCAAGTTTCAGTGAAAACGTTGTCTTTCCAATTCTGTGAACCGGTGAATACACTCCAAGGATTCTTCCATTTCCGTTATCCGCACACGATCCCGGAAACTTCTCCTCCTGAAGTCCTTTTAAAATCCCGGTCATCAGTCCGTCAACCGGCTGATATTTCCGAAGCTCCGTTTCCTCCTCTCCCAGATCCACACAATGCTGTCTCGTCAGAATAATTCTCTTCCCGGCAAAAATCTGCTTTCTTTTTTCATATGGAACATCCTCACTGATCAACAATACCTTTATCAGACCAATCTTCAGTAACTCCTGCACCATTTCCGGCGACGAACAGATTCGCACTCCTGCTGTCACCTCTTTTTTCAAAAGCAGCGCCTCCGCAAGTCTTCTGACATACTCTTCTTCTGGATCACAAATTAAAATTTCTCTGTCGATTCTTTGCTCTGCTCCTTTCCGGCATATCCGCCCTTTTTCTTTCAAACTTTGAATCAAATGCCGAATAGCATATGACGGAACACGTTTGCATTCCTTTTTTGACACAGTATTTATCAGAATATAAATACTGCCGAAACTGATTTTTTGATTTTCTAACTTATTGCTTTGCCTCTCTTGTAAGACGTATTATATGCGCCACTTTTCCCTTTGTCCATAGCTTTAAACCAGAAAAAAACGTTTTGCGCAACACCTACATAAACTGATAAAACATAATGCCATAAAGCATGGCAACTCCCGGAATTCCAAGACATCCGGACACAAAAAATGACAGGACATTTAGTCCGACAGAAACAGGAATGTTTCTATAGTCCATCCATTGATTGACCAGAAAAATACTGCCCATTCCAGTCAAAGCCCTGACAATAAAGTTTATCTGCCACGATCCTCTTCTTTTCATGCTCTGCCACCTCCTGCTTTATCTTATGAACTTTTTCACACAGATATGTTTTTTACCTCTGAAAAGAATTTCCTGTCAGATGAAAAAGAATGTGCCTTTTATTTCATAGGAAGTTCCTTTGAAATAAAAAAGAGTGCCACTGTCTGCACTTCGCAGTCCAATGGCACTTCCACATATCTTTTATAATTCAATTTCCACTTTTCGACCGGTCCGGTGATACTGATGGTATCGTACTCCGGCACAGTCAAACATCATTTTAGATGCTTTTACAGAAGTTGTATCTGCATACTTGTCTGAATCATAGATTACTTCTTTGATTCCACTCTGAATGATCGCTTTTGCACATTCATTGCACGGAAAAAGCGATACATAAAGTTTGGCTCCTTCAAGACTTCCTCCACTGTAATTCAAGATTGCATTCAGTTCACTGTGTACGGTGTATACATACTTTGTCTTCAGCGGATCCTCACCTTCCCGTTCCCACGGAAATTCATCATCCGAACAGCCTCGTGGCAGACCGTTGTATCCCATTGACAGAATTTTGTTATCTGCACTTACGATACAGCATCCCACCTGGGTATTCGGATCCTTTGACCGTCTTCCCGAGAGAATGGCAACTCCCATAAAATATTCATCCCAGGAAATATAATCCTGTCTTTTTCCACTCATGATCGATTCCTCTATTTTGTTCCGAAAATACGGTCTCCGGCATCTCCGAGCCCCGGAACAATATATCCATGTTCATTTAACTTTTCATCCAATGCTCCAATATACACTTCAACATCCGGATGAGCTTCCTGAAGCTTCTTTACTCCTTCCGGTGCTGCAATAATACACATAAAACGGATATTTTTTACGCCTCTGTTCTTCAGCATCTGGATCGCTGCGATACAGGATCCTCCCGTAGCAAGCATCGGATCTACTACAAATACTTCTCTTTCTTCACAGTCAGCCGGAAGTTTGCAGTAGTATTCTACCGGTTCAAGAGTTTCCGGATCACGGAACAGACCGATATGACCTACCTTTGCAGCCGGAATCATCGCAAGCATACCTTCTACCATTCCAAGTCCTGCTCTCAGGATCGGAACAACAGCAAGCTTCTTTCCTGCAAGCTCTTTTGCTGTCATCTTGCAGATCGGTGTCTGGATCTCGACATCCTGTAATTTCAGATCTCTGGTTGCCTCATAGCACATCAGCATTGCGATCTCACCGATCATCATTCTGAAATCCTTTGAACCTGTTTCCTCTCTTCTGATAATCCCGATTTTGTGCTGGATCAGCGGATGATCCATTATGTGTACATTTGACATTTGTTTTTTGCCTCCTCGTTTAACTTATTGGCAAGTTTTTTGACATACCCCTGGATCAGTTCATACATCTGCTCATACTGTTCCTGTGTCTGACCATATACAGACGGAATCTCTTTGCTTCCATTTACAAATTCACACAGTGTATAAACCTGTCCTTTCCCCGGATAATCATTCTGTATCTTTTGTTTGATACTGTCCTGCATTGCCAGAACAAGCGTATCTTCCCCAAATTCCTCTTCTGATAACGCAACAGTCTCATATCCTTCTGTCTCAATATGATGTCTCGCCAGAAGTTCTTCTGCTCTCGGATTCAGTGGCTCCGGGAATAGAACCACAAGTCCTCTCGCACACACCTCGTATTCCTGGAAAAGCGGCTGCTTTTTCAGAATTGCTGCTGCGATCGGAGCACGACAGTTCGCGCTGTTGCTCACAAATACGATCCTGCGGTAATCCTGAAGCTTCGTGATCTCAGATGCCTGCAGTACATGATGTCCTGCTGCTTTGCCCAGCCGGTTCATGATCGCAGTTCCGATACCTGCTTCCGGAAATGCTTCACTGTAAATGTAATCAACTTCCTCTTCATCAAATTCACGCAGGACTTTATAAAGGTTTCTCGCAACCGTCTTTTCATTCACACGGGAACCTATGCATTTTACTACACCGGTCGTATACTGATCAACCGATTCATTAGATGCAATGATCCCCACCTTATATCCAAGTCTTACCTGCTCGTAAGCAATCTGCTTGATCGCACGAACAGCCTCTTCAGGCTCTCCATCGACAATGATCATCTCTGCCTTCGGCGCGTAATGACGGTACTTCATTCCCGGTGCTTTCGGTGCTTTTGTGCTGTTCTCTGAAATCAAAGTTTCATCCACAGCCACCTCACCGATCACTTCACTTAACATCTCTTTTGTGATCGCTCCCGGTCTCAGGATCATCGGTGGTGTCACCGTCATATCCAGAATCGTAGATTCTACTCCGATATCTACACTTCCTCCATCCAGGATCATCTCGATCTTGCCACTTAAATCCTCTGCCACATGCTGTGCTGTCGTCGGGCTCGGTCTTCCGGATGTGTTGGCGCTCGGTGCTGATACATATCCGCCTCCTGCAAGGATCAGCTCGCGGGCAATCTCATCATCCGGCATACGCACAGCGACCGTTTCCAGACCACCGGTTGTTCCAAGCGGAACTTTTTCGTTCTTATTGAAAATCATCGTAAGTGGCCCTGGCCAGAAATGTGCCGCGATCTCATCTACAATAAGTGGTACAGATTCAACGATCGCACCCAGATCCTCCAGTCTCGCAATATGGACGATAAGCGGGTTGTCTGACGGGCGTCCTTTTGCTGCATAGGTCTTTTTCGCTGCCTCCTCATCAAGCGCATTTGCCCCCAGTCCGTAGACTGTCTCTGTCGGAAATGCCACCAGACCGCCGTTCTTCAGGATTGAACCTGCTTCTTCCATAATCTCCTGATCTATTTGGTTTCTGTCTATTTTTTTTATTATTGTTTCCATGTGTTTCATTATAGCATTATCCACATGGCATGGCAATTTTAATTTCCATACCCGTTCAGGTATTCCAGACATTTTGCGATTCCTTTTGCAACAGCTTCTGCAACCTGCTCCTGATATTCCTCTCCCGACAATTTTTCTGCCTCTTCCGGATTAGTCAGAAAACCGCATTCCACGATCACCGTAGGTACTTTTGTCCGCCTCAGAAGGTAATAGGTCTCATTTGCTTTTGCCTGCCTGTGATTTTCCGGATCAATCTCCTGCAAACTCTCCTGCAGGATCTTCGCAACAGCCTCTCCTTCCCGGGAATGGCTGTAATAAAATACCTGCGCTCCATGAATTTCCGGGTCTTCATAGCTGTTCTGATGGATACTCACTGTAAGGACAGGTTTCGTCTCGTTGATCATCTTCACTCTTGCCTGCATATCCTCTGTCTTTTTACTTCCGTCTCCTGTTGTTCCAAGCCCTTTATCCTCTTTTCTTGTAAGCTCTGCTGCTATCTTTTCCTTTTCCAGACATTTTTTCACTTTCTCAGTAATTGCCAGATTGATATCCTTTTCCAGAAGGTTATTCAGCCCGATTTTTCCAGGATCACTTCCCCCGTGTCCGGCATCCAGGATTACCTGGGTCTGCTTTGCCTCCACCTGATCCGCCTCGGTATACCTGCTTAATGTATAGCTGCCATAAATACATCCCGTCAGTAAAATAAGAGCCAGAACCCACTTTATTTTGCTCTTGAAAATAGTTTTCCCCCTTTTTACCATTTCACTGATTTTTTTATTCAAAAAAAGAGCCTCCAGCATATATTTTTACAAATATATGCTCGGAAAGCTCTTTTCTATACCTTTCTCATTATGTAATCAATTTACATATTTCTGAATCAGATCCCAGATATCGGAAGTCTCAAATCCAAGCTTCCATGCCGCCGTTCCTGCCAGATTATTGTCCTTCATAAGTCCGAGTTTGACTTCAAGTGAAGACGCATCCTCCAGCCAGATCCTGTAGGTTGAATCGTTATCTCCCTGCCACTCTGCATAGTTCTGCTTCGCCGTATCATCCCATGTCACAGTTGCTCCGGCTTCGCTTACCCGCTGTGCCGCTTCTTCCATGCCAAGTGCTTCGCTGGTAACTTTCATTGAATAGTTCGCAGCCTCGGTTCCTTGCTCTTCCGCACGCTCTTCGTCCGTCTTCGGTGTCTCATTCCACAGCCTTGTATAGAATGGCACTGCATTGATCACCTTTTCTGCCGGTACATCCCGCAGGGTTTCTTCAATTCCCTCTTTTACATAATTGTAAGATGCCACGGAACCTGCTTCATAGGAACCGGCAAAATGTTCATCATATCCCATGATGATCACATAATCTGCCATAACTCCCTGTTCTTCTCTGTGATAATGTGTGTTATAACCCTTCGGCACATAATTATCCACTGAAAGGACCAGATTGTTCACCCGGCACAGCACAGAAAGCTCCCGGATAAACTGAATGTAATGATCTCCGACATCCGTCGGTATCTGTTCAAAATCCACGTTGATTCCATCAATTCCATTCTGAAGTGCTGCATTTACCAGCTGATTCTCCAGATTCTCCCTGCTCGAAGTATGACTGAGCAGCTCCATATCGTCTACATTCTGGTCGAAATTATCAACCAGCGCCCATACTTCCAGTCCACACTGATGCGCATAATCCACATAGTCTGTACTTGCAATAGAACTGATATTTCCGGAATTATCCGTTACACTGAACCACGTAGGGGAAATCGTATTGAGTCCTTTTGTATCTGCAAGTGCATCTTCAATCCCTTCGTTGGCAGCTTCACTTGTGACCTGATGCCATACCAGGTTGATCTTGTAATCTTTCTTAATTCCTGTATAGTCCGGTTCCTCAAATTCTCTTGAGGTTGTCTCTTTCTTGGCATCTTTCAGCTTTGACTTCTGAATGTACCCGACAATTCCGGACTTTGTACAGACTTTTTTCCAGTCACTTACATCTTCAAGAACCGTAAGCTTATCTCCCTTTTTCACTTCTTCAAGCACCGGACTTTTTACACCGCCCAGAATCCTTACCTGGGAATCATCCTTAACCTTTGCCGTCTGACGCTCTCCAAACTTACTGGTGATCACGACTCTTGCCGGATCCTTATAAACTTCGTAGTCAAAATTTGCATATTTCTGCAGGAAATCCAGTGCAATATATGCTGTATCTCCTTCTGCCTTTACAATCGTATAATCCTCACTGTTCACAGTATCCGAAACAGAATAGTCCTTACTGTCTGCCGCTGCCTTTACCATATCTCTCGGCAGTGTATACAAAAGTATATGCTCATTGGAATCCCAGTAAAAACGATCGCTGATATAATCCTGTACAAAGTTATAAGACAGATATGCAGTTCCGCCTTCTGTAATTGCCTGAGCATCCAGTACCTCATTGTTGATCGTTACACCCATCTGCGACTTTGCCGTAATTCCAAAATATTTATTCAAATCATAGGTTTCTTTTGTCGGCCCATACTTTATCCAGTATATTGTTCCACCGGCAAGCCCAATGACAACTATAAAGATCACCAGCAATGCAATACACACGTTTCTGACACGGCGACGTCTTCTTCTTGATCTTCTCCGTCTCTGATAACCTACGCCCGGATCCTCGTATCTTGCAGCAGCTTTTCTTGCTGCCGCAGCTTTGCGTCTGCGCTCTCTTTCCCTTTGCTCATTGGTCATTCTTCTTTCGTCCACATGACACCTCCTGTTTGCAGCATATTTTCACAGCTTAACTAAGCTTGTAATATGCGCATACTTTAGGTTATTATACCACATATATCTGCCATTTGTACACATCTGAGAACTATTTCCATTCCCCACAGGTCATGTCCTGGCGAGGGGGCTCTGCTTTTTCATTCCACCTGTGAATGGTCTGTTCTTATACTGTTAAAATCCAGTTCCCGGATCATTCCCTGTTCATCCAGAATATAATCCCGCATATAATTACTTTCTTCTCTTACCATATGCGCTGACACGATCTGAAGCGGACTTGCCGGAAAGCCATTCATCTGCATCCGGACACCGCTACGCTCGTAATTTGTCAGTTCCGTAAATAAATCCTGATACTTTTTCTCTTGCTCGTCCATATTTCCCCCTTGAGTCAGACAGTTTTTACGGCAAAAAGCGACCATAAGGCAACACTTGTGATATATTACTTCTCCTGTGCTTTTTCCGATGACAAGAAAATGATCACTGTCCATACTTCGGTTCAATTGTTAGGTTCTGTTGATAAATCGTCTGATATGACCTGAATGTACTTGATTCGGTACGCTGTGTGCGAAATGCGTATGATAAATTCAAGATTTGTGCGATTGACTGGTCTGTCTTATTTTCCTGTAACGCCATTATAAGAAAGAGTTTATAAAAAAGCAAGCATTTTTTATTTTTTATTTTGTTTACATCGTTCCGTTTTTTGTTTATACTATTAGTAATTGTTCAGATAGATTTTTGATTGAATAGGAAGTGATACTTTATGAAGATAGAAAAGATAAATGATAATCAGATCCGCTGCACACTTACCCGGGATGATCTCGCCCAGAGACAGTTAAAGCTCAGCGAGCTTGCTTACGGCTCCGAGAAGGCAAAGTCTTTATTCCGCGAGATGATGCAGCAGGCCGCTTCTGAATTTGGATTCGAAAGCGACAATCTGCCACTGATGATCGAAGCAATCCCGACTGCCGGTGATTCTATCGTTCTGAATATAACCAAAGTTGATGATCCGGATGAACTGGATACCCGTTTTTCCAGATTCACACCTGCTCCTGCGGACGAAGCTGCTGATAAGCACAAATCCGTGCTGGAACATCTGAAAAAGCTTGACGGAGCCGAAGATTTTCTCGACATTCTCCGTCAGATGAAAGAGGCTGTATCCCAGCTCCCGGAGAACCCGGAAGCACTTACCGATACTCCGGTCCAGGAACAGGCTCCTGCTTCAGAAGCCAAAGAAGCAGCTCCTGCTGAACCTTCTGTTCCACCGGTCCGGCTTTTCTCTTTCTCAAGACTTGACAGTGTGATTCATGCCAGTCATTTTTTAGCTGAGATGTATGATGGTCCGAACACACTTTACAAGGATGAAGCAGAGAACATGTACATTCTGACACTTGCACAGGGGGAGCATCCGTCTTCTGATTTTAACCGAATCTGTAATATGCTCTCCGAGTATGGTTCACCGGAACAGGGTGGTGGTATATCACTTGCATTTCTGGAAGAGCACTGTGATATGATCCTTGCTAAAAACGCAATACAGACTCTGACTTCATTTAAATAACAGACAAATCCACAATTTTTAACTTGGCAAAAAAAGACGGGGACGGCAGATTAATGATCTGTCGTCCCCGTTAAATTATATCTTTTATTTATTCGCGGTCTATGCTTCAGCTGCTAAGAGTGCGTTGATCTTTGCGATAAGAAGATCTGCATCAATTCCATGAACCATTGCTGCTTCTTCAAGAGACTCACCCTGTGAAGCCGGGCATCCAAGACAATGCATTCCAACTTCCATAAGAACCGGTGCTGTCTGTGGAGCTACCTGAAGTAATTCGCCAATTGTCATTGTTTTTGTTACTTCGACTGCCATCTTTCTTCCTCCTTTGCTTTTCGTATCCCCTATTATAATACCATTTATCCCAAAAAACAACCTTAATATCCGACTGTATTGCTCGGATATTAAGGTTTCTTTGCTTTTGTAAAATATTTTCCCCGTTTTCCACAAAAAACGTATGTTTTTATGTGGATAATGTGGATAACCCACGGATATTCAGCATTTTCGCATTTTCCAAATGCCTGCTTTCACTGGTGTCTCCAGGCTTTTACACGATTCTTCTTACTGAAAGAATTGTCGTATAAGTCGCCGGTGAAATCCCGATTCCCTGTTCCGGGTTCTGTGCATTGACGATCTGACCGTTCCCAATATAAATTCCGATGTGGCCATCATAACAGATCAGATCCCCCGGCATCGCCTGATCATAGCTTACTTCCACGCCGGCATTAATCTGATCATACGTTGTCCGTGGAAGACTGATTCCAAAATGTGCAAATACTGACTGTACAAATCCGGAACAGTCCGCCCCATCTGTCAGACTTGTGCCGCCCCAGACATACGGATTCCCAATGAACTGGCATGCATAATCGACGATCGCCTGCCCATTTGACGCCGGCTGTGCGGAAACCTCGGTAGTCTCCGTCTGCTGTACATTTCCCTGGACTTCCTGCGTCATCTGCGCTTCTTCGGATTCCCTGGACACTGCATAGGTAAATGCTTCTGCTTCTTCTTTTCCTTCCTGCTGCGCTTCCGTTACCAGATTCTCCGCATACGTCTGCGCCTCTGCTCCTGTCAGTATATATTCTGTTTTTACATATCCGATGACATCTCCCGACTCAACTGCCGTCCATTCTCCCACAGGACCTGTGATCTTCGCCGCGTATCCCGGATACAACTTTCCGACATATTCACTTTCCTTTGTCGGTTCGCTTCTGACATACAGAAAACTTGTTACATTGGCAAATGCCATATCTAAATACTCACCCTTATTTTCCGGTACCAGATAATCCTCAGCTTTAATCTCCCTGTTCTGAGAATAAAAATCATTCAATACCGCTTCTATCCCTACGCCCGGCATCTTTACAGCTTCTGTGGTGTCCCCATCTGCTGCCATAACCGAAATTCCCGGAGATACTGTCATCCCCAGAAAAGTAACCAGGAACAATCCTTTTTTTAGATTTGAATGCATAAATCTCCCTCCTTCATGTATTCTTATCTTTTGTAATTGTTACGGAATTGTTACATTTGTTACGGTGATATTATATCAATCAATTTTCACATTGTCAAGTTTTCCTCATTTATTTCGTATTACACAGTTCTACACCGTTCTTTATACACATTGTTTTTTCGTCATATTTGTTACAAATTGTTACATCTCGCTTAACAGTATTTCCATTTTTTATTCTTTTATTCAATATACAATTTTTTATTGACATTATAAGAATATTATAATAATATAATCTTAGTAATTATTATTATTATCTATTTGTAGGAGGTGACATCAATGGCAAATTTAAAATACAGCAGACAGCGTGAGGCAATTAAGGACTATCTTTCCTCTGTTACAACACATCCAACAGCGGATACTGTATATATGCATATCAAAGAAGAATTTCCAAATATCAGTCTCGGAACCGTTTACCGCAATTTAAATCTGCTTGCCGACATAGGTGAGGCGATTAAAATTACAACGCCCGATGGCGGCGATCGTTTTGATGCACGTACCAATCCGCATTATCATTTCTATTGCAAGTGCTGCAAGCGAATGATTGATATGGATTTTGATCACATGGATAAGATCAACCAGCTCGCATCCGAAAGTTTCGACGGTCAGATTGAATCACACACCATGCTTTTCTACGGTATCTGCGGTGATTGTTTAAGAAAATCCTGACTATGTAGTATAAATTCAGAAATTTTGAAAAAACTTATCAATTATAGTTGACAAAAACAGATGTATATGTTATCTTAATATCAGTAACAGTTACTAATATTTCTAACTATAAAAATCAAATATACTATCAAAAAAAGAAAAGGAGATTATTATTATGAAGAAATTTGTTTGTACAGTATGTGGTTATGTATACGAAGGCGAAGCAGCACCGGAGAAATGTCCAGTATGTGGCGTAGGCGCTGACAAATTCACAGAAGTAAAAGAAGGCGAAAGAGAATGGGCTGCAGAGCATGTAGTTGGAGTAGCTAAAGGCGTAAGTGAAGACATCCTTGCCGACCTCAGAGCAAACTTTGAAGGTGAATGTTCAGAAGTAGGAATGTATCTTGCAATGGCAAGAGTAGCTCACAGAGAAGGCTATCCGGAAATCGGACTTTACTGGGAAAAAGCTGCTTACGAAGAAGCAGAACACGCTGCTAAATTCGCAGAACTTCTTGGCGAAGTTGTAACAGACAGCACAAAGAAGAACCTTGAAATGAGAGTAGAAGCAGAACACGGCGCAACAGCAGGCAAATTCGACCTTGCAAAACGTGCAAAAGCTGCAAACCTCGATGCAATCCATGACACAGTTCATGAGATGGCAAGAGACGAAGCAAGACACGGAAAAGCATTCGAAGGATTACTCAAACGCTACTTTGGCTAAGCTACAAGCCGAGCAGGGATAAATAGAAGAGCCCCTGGAAGAACGAATTTATTCATTCTTCCAGGGGCTCTTCTATTTATCCCTATTAGGCGACAGCCTGCAGCGAGAAGTAGCGCAGCGCATTCGAGCTGGCTCGACCTCCTATTTCTGGTTCGCCGGCTCCACAGCCACCGTCTTCCCTTTAATTTTCACATTCTTCATCGCATTCAGTACCTCACGGGCATATTCCCTCGGCACCTCAACAAATGTATATTTATCATACATATCAATCGTTCCGATCAGCTTTCCATCCATTCCGCTTTCCCCGGCGATCGCACCAAGAATATCTCCCGGACGTACTCTCTGCTTCTTGCCAATATTGATGAACAGACGTACCATTCCGTCCTCACCTGCACCGGTATCTCCAAATTCCCAGTCATTTTCCTCTGTATTTTTATTATCCTCTGTCATTCCACAGCAGATTTTCAAAAATGCTGCTGCCATATCCATTGCTGTAAATTCAGAATTATTGACACGTTCTTCGATCGCATTGATCATCATGTCCAGATCTTCCTGCTCGATCACACGCTCCACATCATCCAGAATATTTTCCATCTTAGTATTCGCAACGTCATTCAGTGACGGAACTTTCTGTGCATAGATCTTCGTCTTGCAGTATCTCTGGATCTCTTTCAGTTTGTAAACTTCTTTTCCTGATACGAAAGAAAATGCTCTTCCCTCGCGTCCTGCACGTCCGGTACGCCCGATACGGTGTACATAATATTCATCATCCTGCGGGAGATCATAGTTAAATACTGCTTCCACTTCATCTACATCAATTCCACGGGCCGCCACATCCGTCGCTACCAGGATCTCTGTCTTACCGGTCCGGAAGCCCTGCATCACGCGGTCTCTCTGTTCCTGCTTCATATCCCCGTGAAGTCCTGCTGCAAAATATCCGCGTCCGAGAAGTGCATTTACCAGAAGATCCACCTGCTTCTTCGTATTACAGAATACCACCGAAAGCCTTGGTGAATAAATATCAAGAAGTCTGGAAAGAACTTCCTCTTTCTTCTTCGGCTTTACATCATAATAATACTGCTCAATATTCGGAACAGTCAGTTCCTTTTTTGTAACTTTGATCACTTTTGCGTTATCCTGGAATTTCTTCGTAATCTCCATGATCGGCTTCGGCATGGTGGCTGAAAAAAGCACAATCTGGCGCTCCTCAGGAACACCACTTAATACAAATTCGATATCCTCGCGGAATCCCATGTTCAGCATTTCATCTGCTTCGTCAAGCACAACCGTGTGTACAAAATCCAGCTTCATCGTCTTTCTCCGCATGTGGTCCATCACACGCCCCGGAGTTCCGATGACGATCTGTGTTCCACTCTTTAAGGAACGGATCTGCTTTACGATATCCTGTCCTCCGTAAATCGGCAGGACCTTGATTCCATGCATATATCTGGACAGGTTGCGGATCTCGTCTGCTACCTGGATTGCAAGCTCTCTGGTCGGGCAGAGAACGATCGCCTGCAGCTTTTTCAGCTTCGGGTCTACCTTTTCCAGAATCGGGATCCCGAATGCTGCGGTCTTACCGGTTCCGGTCTGTGCCTGCCCGATCAGATCGATCCCGCTAATCATTGCCGGAATTGCCTTTGCCTGAATCGGCGAAGCCTCCTCAAATCCCATGTATCTTACTGCTTTCTGAATCTCTTCCGAAAGTCCCATTTCTTCAAATCTAACTGTTTCCATCCATTATCCTTTCTATAAATACATTACCAATTACAAATATGACCTTAAACTCCATCATATAAAATCTGCCAGAGCCCATTCTCGCGCCTGCGGCGGTCGCTTGCGACATCTTCCTCATCCGTCGCAATGCACAATAAAAAACTCCTTACTTGGTGACAATACAAGTAAAGAGCATCGTAACATTCGCGTTATATTCTAACAAATAATTTTTAAAAAGTCAATTTTCACTTGCATTTTATGCATAAACGGTATAATATACTCATATACTTAATGTAGTATTGATTACTACATATGATAGTTTTAATTATTCATCTCTAAGGAGGGATTTGTGATGAAAAAGAAACATATTAAAGATCCAGGAAGTGCAATCACACATTTTATCGGCATGCTGATGGCAATTTTCGCCGCATTTCCACTTTTAATAAAAGCAGCCCACGAACCGAGCCGGATTTACCTGATCTCGCTTGCAATCTATGCAGTCAGCCTGATTCTTTTATACGCCGCAAGCACAACCTATCATACCTTTGATCTTTCCGAACGTGTCAACACGATCCTGAAAAAGATCGACCATATGATGATCTTCGTACTGATCGCCGGAAGCTACACACCGATCTGCCTGCTGGTACTGGAACGCAGAACCGGACTTATCATGCTCGCACTTGTATGGGGTATCGCAATCACCGGAATCATTATCAAAGGGTTCTGGGTATTCTGCCCGAAATGGGTATCCTCCGTCCTCTACATTAGTATGGGATGGATCTGTGTCCTCGCATTCAGTCAGATCCTCAACAATCTGACACGTGCAGAATTCGGATGGCTTCTCGCCGGCGGAATCATTTACACGATCGGCGGTGTGATCTATGCACTGAAGCTTCCGATTTTCAACAATAAGCATAAGAATTTTGGCAGCCACGAAATCTTCCACCTCTTCGTGATGGGCGGAAGTGCATGCCACTTTGTTGTAATGTATTCTTTATTGTAAACCCTGCATCCTCGAAAAATCCGGAAATCTCACCCCACTAAAGCTGAGAAAGCAATTTCTTATTACGCACACGCCGACAGGAGAAGTAAATCTGCTTCTCCTGTTTCATGTCCTACTGCCCTGTCTCTTTATAGTTCATCACCAGCCCAAGCTTTGCTCTCCGCGTCATATGCTTGATCGCATACTCCCGCCGCATCGCCTCTTCCTTCGTCTCAAACTGCTCCAGATACACCAGCTCTACCGGTCTCCTGGATCTGGTGTATTTTGCGCCTTTCCCGGCATTATGCGCTTCCAGACGCTTCTCAATATCATTCGTCCACCCGGTATATAATGTTTCATCCTTGCATTTTAAAATATATGTATAATTCATCGCTTCAAAGAGGGACTAAAAAGCCCCTCTTCCTTTCTCCTGCTCTTATTCTTCAGCCAGATAGTCCATCGGATTGACCGGCTGACCATCTTTTAACATCTCGAAATACAGATTGCAGCCTTCCAGACTGTAATACTTGGTCGGGATCTCCAGATATCCGATCACATTTGCCGTTTCCAGATAATCACCGACTTTCACCTGCACTTCTTTGAGCTGTCCATACATGCACTCGTAGCCATTTCCCATATCCAGAGTCACCGTGATTCCCGTCTGCGCAAAGTTGTCAATGGATTTGACTATACCTGGTGCTGCTGCGATCACGTTATCGTTCACCGCACCGGATATGATCATCGCCGGATTATATCGATACTGGTCCAATGTAGAAAAATATACGGTTTTATCCATACTGTAGCTCATCAGCACATTGCCGTCCACCGGCCACAGAAGCTGGCTGTCCTCCCCGAAATTCAGGTTCATTGCCGTTCCTGCGGTCTGCGTGCTGTCCGTCTCCCATGTATCCATCCTGTTCTCTGTACTTCCATCTGCTGCCGTATTTGCAGCCTGGCTGTCCTCTTTTGTCACAGGCTCTTCATCTTCCAGCGCTTTCTTTGCAATACTGCTTGTCTCTTCCGCATTTCTTTTGATTTCTTCCTCTTTCGCCTGCTGTTCTTCCTCGATCTTTGCCTGCTCATCCTTCACATTTGCCCGGTAATTTCTCCATGTATAGGCTCCTGTAAGCACAATAGCAGCGGCAAAGCAGACCGCAAGACCGATCGACGCTCTTTTTCTCCTCTTATTAGAGGACTGCTGCTTTTTATTCATATTTTATCACCTCTGACAATATTTTTGCCAGAAAATGACCAGCTTATTCTCCCTTTTTGTTTTTTTCGATCACAATATCCGTGACCTCTTCCAGACTGACATCAGTGAAAAAATATTGCAGGATTTCTTCACAGGATTTCCCTTCCTCTGCCATCTTCTCTGCCGTGTACTGGCTCATCCCAAGACCGTGCCCGATTCCCTTCGCCGTAACCCTTGTCTGCCCGTCATAATCCTGAAGCGTAAAACATGACGAGGCAAGATGATAGGTTCTCCGGAATTCTTCACCATTTACTGTTTCACTGCCACAACGGACCTCTGTCACATACCCGGCACTGTCTGTTCCTGTCACTTCCATGTCGCTTCCCTGAATCATGGATACGGTCATCTCCTCTTTTGCCTCCACATCTTCGGGACATTCCCTGCTCTGAAGATACGGATACTCTTCCGAACCAAACACTTCATTTCCAGACCTTGTTTTCCCGTTGCTTAGCCGGTGATACGGAGTCAGGATCAGCCTTCCGTCATACAGCAGAACCTGTCCCTTTGTCTCATCCCAGGCAGCTTTCATCTTCTCATAATATTCTCCATAATGATCTGCTCCCCAGTTGCTCTCCATCTGCTGCCTGGTCCAGTATTCCTTCGTCAGGACAGTATTGGTGCCCTCATCCTGGATGCTTTTGTAAATGCTGGTCCGGATCAGCACTGCCTGTGCCTTTAACGTTTCCGCCCCCGCATCTGCCTCAATTTCTTTAGCCAGAATCCCGATCCCATATTCATCCAGCGAAATTTTTCTGTTCTTTTCGTCACTTTTTACGGTCACATACGGGCTCGTCCCATTGTCCTGCGCCAGACCGCTTCTGCCATTCAGCAGAATCGTAACCATATACGGAAGTAATATAAGAATGGCAGCAAAATAGCCTGCCTGTCTGAAGTATTTTCGCATAAATAAAACCTCCCATACCACTGTATGAGAGGTTTTGACTGATTATGCTTCTGGTTTAACTGTAACATAATCCAGTTTCCAGATATTATCAACATATTCCTGAATGGTTCTGTCTGAAGTAAATTTGCCACAGCTTGCTGTATTCAGGAGTGCCATCTTAGCCCAGCGATCCGGATCCTTGTAAGCTTCTTCCACTTTCTTCTGTGCTTCTGCATAAGAACGGAAGTCTTTCAGGATAAAGTATCTGTCCGGTCTGTCTCCACCCTGTGTATTCAGAAGTGAATTATACAGGTCGCGGAACATCTCATGGTCACCATGTGAATAAGTTCCATCCATCAACTGGTCAACGACTCTCTTAATATCCCAGTCATTGAAGTAGATTTCCTGCGGGTTATATCCGCCATTATTCTCATAGTTAATAACTTCGTCAGAACTGAGACCGAAAATAAATGCATTTTCAATTCCAACTTCTTCTACGATCTCTACATTGGCTCCATCCATAGTTCCAAGTGTCGGTGCACCGTTCAGCATGAACTTCATGTTACCTGTTCCGGAAGCTTCTTTGGAAGCGGTAGAAATCTGTTCGCTGACATCTGCTGCCGCGAAGATCCATTCTGCATTGGATACGCGGTAATCTTCGATAAATACGACTTTCAGCTTTCCATTGATACTCAGGTCATTATTTACCACATCTGCTACAGAGTTGATCAGTTTGATGATCTCTTTTGCACGGACATATCCTGCGGAAGCTTTTGCACCAAAGATAAATGTTCTCGGATAGAAGGACATCTCCGGGTGTTCTTTGATCTGGTTGTACAGATACATTACATGCAGAATGTTAAGAAGCTGTCTCTTATATTCATGAAGACGCTTAACCTGTACATCATAAATAGATCTCGGATCGATCTCTACTCCATTGTGTTCCAGAATATATTTTGCAAGACGTTCCTTGTTCTTGTATTTGATATCCATAAATTCTGCTCTTGCCTTCGGATCATCAGCAAGTGGTTTTAATTTTGACATCTGGGACAGATCTGTGATCCAACCGTCTCCGATGTGGTCTGTTACCCAGTCTGCAAGCAGCGGGTTACCATGAAGAAGGAATCTTCTCTGTGTGATACCATTGGTCTTGTTGTTAAATTTCTCCGGCATCATTTCGTAGAAATCTTTTAACTCCTGATGTTTCAGAATCTCTGTATGAAGTCTTGCAACACCATTTACAGAGTATCCCGCGATAATAGCCATGTGAGCCATTCTTACCTGTCCATCCATCAGGATTGCCATCTTACGGACTTTATCTTCATTACCCGGATACATGCGGCGTACCTGTTCTACAAAACGCCGGTCGATTTCCTGTACGATCTGGTACACACGCGGAAGCAGTCTTGAGAACAGGTCGATCGGCCATTTTTCAAGTGCTTCTGACATGATCGTATGGTTGGTGTAAGCAACCGTCTTTGTTGTTACTTCCCATGCTTCATCCCATCCAAGACCTTCCTGGTCAATAAGCAGACGCATAAGCTCTGCAACTGCTACAGTCGGGTGGGTATCGTTCATCTGGATCGTAACTTTTTCATACAGTTTGCGCACATCTTTGTGTTTCTTTTTATATTTATCAAGCATAACCTGAAGACTGGCAGATACAAAGAAGTACTGCTGTTTCAGACGAAGCTCTTTTCCTGCATAGTGATTGTCATTTGGATAAAGAACCTCTACGATCGTTTTTGCAAGGTTTTCCTGCTCGATCGCTTTATGGTATTCCCCGCGGTCAAATGCGTCGAGCTTAAAGTCTGTGATCGCCTGTGCATCCCAGATACGAAGTGTATTCACAACATGGTTTCCGTATCCTACGATCGGCATATCATATGGAATAGCAAGTACGGATTCATAATTTTCCTGAATAAAATTATTCTTTTTGGTCTCTTCATTATACTGTACACGGATCGTACCACCAAAACGGACTTCCTTTGCATACTCGTCACGACGGATTTCAAACGGATTGCCATCTTTGAGCCAGTTATCCGGTACTTCTACCTGATAGCCATCTTTGATCTTCTGTTTGAACATACCGTAGCGGTAACGGATTCCACAGCCGTAAGCTGCGTATCCAAGAGATGCAAGCGAATCCAGGAAGCAAGCTGCAAGACGTCCAAGACCACCATTACCAAGTGCCGCATCCGGTTCCTGATCTTCTACCACATTCAGATCAATGCCCATCTCATCAAGGGCTTCTTTTACTTCTTTATATGCAGTCATGTTGATCAGGTTGTTGCCAAGTGCACGTCCCATAAGAAATTCCATCGACATATAATATACGGTCTTTGGATCTTCTTTTTCGTATGTTTTCTGTGTTGCAAGCCAGTCATCTACGATTGCTTCTTTTACTGCATAAGATACTGCCTGGAAAATCTGCTGCGGAGTTGCTTCTTCAATCTCTTTACGATACAGTGTCCGCACATTTTCTTTCACATCATTTTTAAAAGTTTCTTTTTCAAATCTTTTACTGTACATACTTATATTCCCTTCTCATTTTTGCGCAGCGGCAGGGATTATTCTCCCTGCTTTTCTACGCCCATATTTACAGCTTCGCCGTTGATCTTCCAGTCTTTCACATAGCCTGCAGGTTCAGCTTTTTCAACTGCAACTGCAAGTGTCTCCTGTCCGATCTGCTCTGCATACTCTGCAAATACTTTTTCTGCTTTTTCGCTTCCGTCGTAAGTTACCCTGATCTTGTCCATAACTTCAAATCCGGCTTCCTTACGCATGGTCTGGATCTTACTGATGATCTCACGTACAAATCCTTCTGTCAGAAGTTCTTCTGTCAGGTTTGTATCCAGTACAACGGTGATACCATAGTCGCTCTCAGATACATATCCTTCCATCTGTGCCATATCGATCAGAAGGTCTTCTTTTGCAAGTTCGATTTCCTGACCGTTCGCCTGAAGCTTCAGAACACCTGTCACATTCAGTTCATCCATAGCGGCATTTCCGTCCAGATTATTGAGTTCATTTTTGATTCCACCTAACATTTTACCATATTTTGGTCCAACTGTCTTTAACTGTGGTTTAAATGTATAAGAAGTAAATGCACGAACATCCTCAGTCAGCTCGATTGCCTTTACATTCAGCTCGTCTGCCACGATATCCTGATAGAACTTTGGCAGATCAGAAGCGCCTTTTACGAACATCTTTCCGATCGGCTGACGGTTCTTGATATTGGCTGTATTACGGCATGCACGTCCCATTACAACGATCTTCAGGACTTCGTCCATGTTCTCTTCCAGAGTCTTGTCGATGTAAGCTTCGTTTGCAACCGGATAATCACACAGGTGGATACTTTCCGGAGCGCTTTCATCTACGCTTCTTACCAGGTTCTGGTAGATTTCTTCTGTCATGAACGGGATCATCGGTGCTGCAACCTTTGATACAGTAACAAGTGCTGTATACAGAGTCATATAAGCATTGATCTTATCCTGTTCCATTCCTTTTGCCCAGAAACGTTCACGGCTGCGTCTTACATACCAGTTACTCATATCATCTACGAAATCCTGAAGTGCTCTTGCAGCTTCCGGAATCTGGTAATTTGCAAGATTGTTATCGACTGTCTTGATCAGTGTGTTCAGTTTGGATAGCAGCCATTTATCCATTACAGACAGCTTCTCATATTCGAGTGCATATTTGGTTGCATCGAAATCATCAATATTTGCATACAGTACGAAGAATGCGTAGGTATTCCAGAGTGTTCCCATGAACTTTCTCTGTCCTTCCATAACAGCTTTTCCGTGGAAACGGTTCGGCAGCCATGGTGCACTGTTTACATAGAAATACCAGCGGATTGCATCTGCTCCGTAAGTCTCCAGTGCATCGAACGGATCAACTGCATTTCCTTTGGATTTACTCATCTTCTGACCATTTTCATCCTGCACATGTCCGAGAACGATTACGTTCTGGTATGGTGCTTTGTTGAAGATCAGAGTTGAAATTGCCAGCAGAGAATAGAACCATCCTCTTGTCTGGTCAACGGCTTCGGAAATAAACTGAGCCGGGAACTGCTGTTCAAATAATTCTTTATTTTCAAATGGATAATGGTGCTGTGCAAACGGCATAGATCCGCTGTCGAACCAGCAATCAATTACTTCCGGTACACGGTGCATCTGTTTTCCACACTTCGGACACTTGATGGTTACATCATCGATGTATGGACGGTGAAGCTCGATATTATCCGGGCAGTTGTCTGACATGGATTTCAGTTCTTCAATACTTCCGATGGAGTGCTGGCATCCGCATTCGCATTCCCAGATATTCAGTGGAGTTCCCCAGTAACGGTTACGGCTGATACCCCAGTCCTGAACATTTTCAAGCCAGTCACCGAAACGACCTTTACCGATGCTTTCCGGAATCCAGTTGATGGTATTGTTATTTGCGATCAGGTCATCTTTAACTTCTGTCATCTTGATGAACCATGATTCTCTTGCATAGTAGATCAGTGGAGTATCACATCTCCAGCAGTGTGGATAACTATGTTCAAACTTCGGAGCATCGAAGAGAAGTCCGCGTGCATCCAGATCTTTTAATACTTCCGGATCTGCTTTCTTTACAAAAAGTCCTGCAAATGGAGTGGTCTCACCCATATCACCTTTTTCGTCAACGAGCTGTACGAATGGCAGGTCATATTTACGTCCTACTTTCGCATCGTCTTCACCAAATGCCGGTGCCAGATGAACAACACCAGTACCATCTGTCAGCGTTACATAATCATCACAGGTAACAAAGAATGCTTTCTTTTTCTGTTTTGCTGCGCAGTCATATGCACACTGGTAAAGCGGTTCATATTCTTTGTATTCCAGATCTTTCCCTTTGTAAGTTTCAAGAACTTCGTATGCCGGTTTGTCTTCTTCTGCAAATTTTCCAAGAATGGTGTCGAGCAGAGCACATGCCATGTAATAGGTATATCCGTCTGCGCATTTTACTTTTGCATAATCTTCTTCCGGGTTTACGCAGAGTGCGATATTAGAAGGAAGAGTCCAAGGTGTGGTTGTCCATGCAAGGATGTATGCATCTTCATCTTTGACTTTGAAACGAACGATAGCAGAACGTTCTTTGACATCCTTATATCCCTGTGCAACTTCCTGTGCTGAAAGCGGAGTTCCACAGCGTGGACAGTAAGGAACGATCTTAAATCCTTTGTAAAGGAGTCCCTTATCCCAGATTTTCTTCAGAGCCCACCATTCAGACTCGATAAAGTTATTATCATAAGTAACATATGGATTTTCCATATCTGCCCAGAAACCTACTGTAGAAGAGAAATCTTCCCACATTCCTTTGTATTTCCAGACACTTTCTTTACATTTATTGATAAATGGTTCTACACCATATTTTTCAATCTGATCTTTTCCGTCAAGGCCGAGCAGTTTTTCTACTTCCAGCTCTACCGGCAGTCCGTGAGTATCCCATCCTGCCTTACGCGGAACCATGTAGCCCTTCATTGTACGGTATCTCGGGATCATATCTTTGATTACACGGGTAAGAACGTGTCCGATATGCGGTTTTCCATTTGCTGTCGGAGGTCCATCGTAGAAAGTATAAGTTTCTCCTTCTTTACGATTCTCCATACTTTTCTTGAAAATATCTTCTTCATTCCAGAATTTTTCAACTTCTTTTTCTCTGTCTACAAACTTCAGGTCTGTATCCACTTTTTTGTACTTAGCCATGATAAGCTCCTTTCTGAATCAATGACTTTGTATGCATTTTTGGGTATATAGAAAAAATGTGTCCCGGCACGTAGTGCCCTTAATTTTGCAGGAAGTTTTTTGGAATTTCCTGTAAAATTAAAAAAGAATGTGCCTCGGCACATTCTCGCGCCGAGCGCGGTCGCTTGCGACATTCTTCATCTTCGTGCGAGTGCGCATCTCCGGCACGCAGTGCCTTTTATTTCATAGGAAGTTCCTTTGGAATTTCCTATGAAATAAAAAAGACTTTCACCCGTAAAAGGACGAAAGTCTGTACATCGTTAACCACCTGTTACTGCATACCAGCATATGAGTTTCCTGTAACGGGGGAAATAACCGTCAGAACTTACTCGCCAGACTGCTTTCAGTTGCTGCAACTCGGAAGTGATGTTCAGATCTACCCTACTTGCACCGGTCTTCCACCATCCCCGGCTCGCTTTACCTTTCAAATAAACCTTACTGTCTTCGTCAATGTCTTTTGATCTTTTTTCACCATTTCTAGGTTATTATAATAAAGAACCCCTTGCTTCGTCAAGGGGTTCTGCGGTATTTCATGATTCTTTCCTTATATTTAACTGACCAGACGTTAATCTTTGTCAACTTCTCTTCTGCGCTTTCTGTTTGTTTCCACTTTCTTCTTTCTCATATGTTTCAGAACAGCTCTCCATACAATAATCAGTATAAGCACTGCAGCAATCGCACAGATTACAAGGATTACCTCTCGTGGTATTGTACTCTGAGCCTGCTTCTGTGTTTCACTGCCTGACTTATCGCCAGGCACCTGTGTTTCATTTTCTGTGTTATCCTTCTGCAGATATTCATCACTCAACGTCACAGCTGCTTTTCCGACCGGGTTGCCCTGATAAGTATAAGTTACTGTTCCGGTGCTGCTGTTCGTATCATCCTGTGTAATCTCGTAATCCAGGTTCTCGAAATTCACATTTTCCGGGAGTACAACATATGCATCCGGATCGATCTCTTTAAAATCACCAGAATCCTCATAATCAGCGATCGTATATTTTGCAAAATTATTAAATCCATAATCGAGCAGATTGATGGAATCCGGATATACATTCTTGCCATGGGTTTTAAGTACAACACTGATCAGCTCCAGATTGTCATCTGTCGCACAGGATACCAGTGTATTCAGTGCCTCATCTGTATACCCGGTCTTTCCGGCGATCGTCTTCGGATAATAATAATCACTCCAGTCGTAGAACATCAGATCTCCCTGCTGGAAAGTTCTCGCCTGATCCACCAGATTCGTTGCGCCGATCGTATACTGCAATGTCTGTGCAATGGTCTTAAATTCTTCGTGATTTTCAAGCAGTTCCTGCGTGATCAACGCCATATCCCGTGCAGTTGTATAATGATTCTGCGCATTCAGTCCATTCGGATTTTCAAAATCAGAATTTACCGCGCCAAGTTCTTTTGCACGTTCATTCATCTTCGCGATAAATCCGTCATATCCAAGTCCTCCAACATTTTCAGCGATCGCATAGGCAACTTCATTTGCCGATGCCATCAGAAGTGCATGGAGCGCGTCATTTAAAGAAATTTCCTCCCCTGCGATCATTCCGATATAAGCATCGCCTTCCGTCACACAGTCTACACTGTTCTGTGTGATGGTGATCTTGTCATCCAGATTTCCATTTTCCAGAGCAATCAGTGCCGTCAGAATTTTCGTGATACTTGCCGGATAAGCTTTCCCATCAATATTTTTGGCATAAAGGATCGCGCCACTTTTTGCTTCCATAACGATTGCAGCTTCTCCGTACGTTGCCGGTCCTTCCGGCCAGTTCTCCAGTTCATTGCTTGCAATCTTCATATCATGCGCCTGCTGTGTCACTTCCTCAATTTTCTGCTTCTGCAGGGCTTCAATTTCTTCTTCCTTTTTACCGGAAGTCTCTTCCTCTGTCAGATTATAGTTGCTGACCGTTGTATCGATCGGCTCATTTGCCGACGTATCTTCTGCAAATGCATTCATTCCAAGGCTTCCAACCATCATTGCCACCAATGATGCACTTAAAACTTTCTTCCATCTCCTCACGGATCTTCTCCTCCAAATTCTTTCCTCTTATCCAATAAATCCCCGATATCTGTTCAGACACGCGTATATATCCTGCTTCCGGATTTGTGCCATCGATACAGAAAGATAGCTTCCCCCACAAAGGGATGCCAGTCCCTGTTTCTGAATCTGATCCCAGAGTTTTTCTACACAGATATCCACATCCTGCTCTTTCCGTTCCATTTCTTCCAACAGATTCTTCAGACAGTATGCTAGTGCGGTTGTCTGCTCTGAATCCAGTATCTGCTCCACATATTTCAGATCCACATTTTCTCTTCCTATAGAAAAGGAATCTTTTCCAAACTGTTTTATTTTAACCTGGTCTCTTTTCTTTTCCATTTTTCCGGCTCTTAAATTTCTGTGCTTTTTCTTATCAAATAACACTGCTACATCAACCGGAACCTTCTTTTCATCAGTCTCACATTTACCGACAATCACTTTTTTTACTTTATCTGTGATATCGTATGTCCGGTAATTATCCATCTGCAGCACATGATCGGCAATATAAAAATAAGATCCTGAGCTTCCGGCTACCAGAATAATGGAAATTCCCTGCTTCTCATATAAATTTCTCGCCTGAAGCGTGAATGGAGTGATCGGCTCCTGTTCACCGGATACCACTGCCTGCATCAGTTCATCCCGAACCATGAAGTTCGTCGCACAGGTGTCTTCATCGATCAGAAGACATTTTGCACCTGACTGTACCGCTTCAACTACATTCGCAGCCTGTGAAGTCGAGCCGCTGGCATCCTCTGTAGAAAAGTTCACCGTATCCTTCTTATTCGGCAGATCATTGATAAATGGTAAAATATTGATATGGGACACACTTCTTCCATCTTCAGCACGGATCTTCATTGCGGTATCAGAAGTAATCGCATATTCTCTTCCATCACCGGCAATATGATTGTAAATGCCTTGTTCCAATGCCTTCAGAAGCGTGGATTTTCCATGGTATCCACCGCCTACGATCAGAGTAATTCCCTCCGGGATTCCCATTCCTTTTAATTTTCCCCTGTACGGAAGATCCAGTTCTATCTCCATACTCTCCGGTGCTTCAAAAGCGATCGCGCCCTTCATGGGCTTCTGTGATACCCCGCTCTCTCTTGGTAATACCGAACCATTTGCCACGAATGCGATTAGTCCCCGTTTTGTCAGTTCTCTTCTAATATAATACTGATCTTCCGCCAATTCTATACACTTTTTCACGTCCTGCTTGTTCAGGTTCTGATAATATAAGGATCTGTCCACAGCTTCCGGAAGATATTCAAACAAAATCTTCTTCAGTTCAAATGCATTGATCGTCCGTCCATTTGCTGGAAATCCCACTTCAAAACGTACCAGAAGGTCTCCATTCTGAATCTCAAATGCAGTTCTCTCCAGAACTTCCTGTCCGCAGCGGCTGATTCCGATCAGTCCACTTTTTCCCGAACCTTTTGCCTGAAACATAAATTTGGAAACAGCTTTTCCAAACTGTCTGGTAAGATAGTCCTGTAGTGCAATTCTTCTATGATCACTGGTATAATACTCTTCAGGAAATCCAGCCTGTGCTTTCTTCACCTGGATACTCAGCTTTGACGGAGAAGCAAACGGATCTCCCTGAACATGATCGATATTAAGCTGATATCCCTGGAATTGATAGCTCCCTCTCAAATCTTTGTAAGCCGGATAACTTCTTCGGTTGATACTCATCAAATTCTTTTCTAATTCTGCTGCTGATTTCATATCCCGCTCCCCTTTTTTATTAAATTTTATAAGTTTTTTCGTTTCACGGGAAGCACTTTCAATATTTCCTACGAAACGAAAAAAGATGTAAACCCTCTTTTATACAGGATTTACATCTTCTAAGTCATGAAGCATCGGGGATTCGAACCCCGGACAACTTGATTAAAAGTCAAGTGCTCTACCACCTGAGCTAATGCTCCATCTGTTATACAGCTTGTCTTCTCTCGAAGACAGTGCCCAGAACCGGAATCGAACCAGTGACACGAGGATTTTCAGTCCTCTGCTCTACCGACTGAGCTATCTGGGCATACACACTAATGTGTGAGTTGCGGGAGCAGGATTTGAACCTACGACCTTCGGGTTATGAGCCCGACGAGCTACCAGACTGCTCCATCCCGCGATGATATCTCATTATAGCACATCTTTTTTAAATATGCAATGGGCGGAGGTGGATTCGAACCACCGAAGCAAATTGCAGCAGATTTACAGTCTGTCCCCTTTGGCCACTCGGGAATCCACCCATATGAAGTTTTACTGTCTCCCAACAGACATCATTCAGATTAACTGTCTGATGCAAGCCGATGATCGGACTCGAACCGATAACCTGCTGATTACAAATCAGCTGCTCTGCCAATTGAGCCACATCGGCATATCAATGGGACCAATAGGGCTCGAACCTATGACCCTCTGCTTGTAAGGCAGATGCTCTCCCAGCTGAGCTATGATCCCATGATAATTTAATTAAGCAATCAGCAACAAGTACTTTTTGCAAGCGACCCGAATGGGACTCGAACCCACGACCTCCGCCGTGACAGGGCGGCGCTCTAACCAACTGAGCCATCGGGCCATACCTAAAGGTATCTCATGTACCTTCAAAACCACATACAAACTTAAATCTTTACTCCATCCATTTTCTTACCCTGTCCTACCTTCTTGGTTATGCCCTCGACCGATTAGTAACAGTCAGC
>NZ_JAAIMM010000024.1 GCF_013300725.1 Allocoprococcus comes | reverse complement strand
GCTGACTGTTACTAATCGGTCGAGGGCATAACCAAGAAGGTAGGACAGGGTAAGAGAAAATGGATGGAGTAAAGATTTAAGTTTGTATGTGGTTTTGAAGGTACATGAAAGTATCTTTAATATTCCTCGATAGCTCAGCGGTAGAGCATTCGGCTGTTAACCGAAGGGTCGTTGGTTCGAACCCAACTCGGGGAGTTAAAAACTGTAAGCAAGTGCTTACAGTTTTTTATTTGCGAAAAATAAGTAATCTCATGAATTCAATCCCTCTGTAAACTTAACGTTCTACAGAGGGATTTTGATTTCATTATTTAACAATCTGATATAGAGATTCAGCAATCTGATCAAGATTATTCAGGTTGATAGAAGAGTAATTCATTACATAAGTATTTAGAACAGAAGAGTCAGTAAAACCATTATAGTAGGCGGATAGAGGTGCAAGTTTAATTCCTTTGGAGCGCGCTGCCAGCAGAAGCTGTTCTTCGGTCTTAGGTGTATTGATATGCATTAGAAAATGGACACCGGACTCCTCTTCTGTGATTGTAATATATTTGTCCAGAGGACTGTTTTTAAAAGTAGATAAAATAGAATCCCGTTTTGTCTGATAGTAGTTTCGGAGACGGTTTATGTGTTTTTCAAAACTTCCATTCGCCATGAATTTAGCCAGAGCATATTGTTCAAAATTTGAAACCGTGCAGGAATAAAAGGAAAGAGTTTCATAATATTTTTCTGCAAGTGTCTCAGGAAGGATCATATAACTGATTCGGACAGTCGAAGACAGTGTTTTTGTAAAGGTATTGATATAAATAATGTGGCCGGAAACATCAATACTTTGCAGCGTAGGAACAGGTTTTCCAGATAAACGAAGTTCACTGTCATAATCGTCTTCTATAATATACCGGTCTGGTTTCCGGGCAGCCCATCCGAGTAGTTCATATCGTCTGCTGATCGGCATTACAATTCCGGTGGGAAAGTGATGGGACGGTGAGATATGAATGACAGAGATATTCTGATTTTCCAGTGAAGATACAGAAATGCCTTCTTTATCAATATCAATATAGTGGTATGGAACATGAAAGCTTTCATAGATTTTCGCCGTTTAATGATGAACAGCGAGATTGCAAAGATTACAAGTATGAGGGAAGATGAACTTTTTGAGGCGGCCAAACAGCTTCAGGTTCCATATGAACTGGTAGCATATGTACATGAAAAGGGAAAACTTCCGGTGGTAAATTTTGCGGCAGGAGGTGTAGCTACACCGGCAGATGCAGCACTTATGATGCAGCTTGGAGCAGAAGGTGTATTTGTTGGATCTGGTATTTTCAAGTCTGGAAATCCGGAAAAAAGAGCATCTGCAATTGTACAGGCGGTAACAAATTATACAGATGCAAAACTGATCGCAGAACTTTCAAAAGACCTCGGAGAAGCCATGGTAGGAATTAACGAGCAGGAAATTGAACTTTTGATGGCAGAAAGAGGAAAATAATGAAAATAGGCGTATTGGCATTGCAGGGAACTTTTATTGAGCATGAAAAAATGCTTGAAAAACTTGGAGCTGACTGCGTAGAGCTTAGAAAGGCAGAAAATCTGGAACAGGATTTTGACGGACTGGTTCTTCCAGGAGGAGAAAGTACGGTTCAGGGAAAACTTTTAAGAGAACTTGGAATGTATGAGATCCTGAAAGAAAAAATTGAGAATGGAATGCCGGTACTGGCAACCTGTGCGGGAATGATTCTTCTGGCTGAAAACCTGGAAAATGATGAACTAAAGCATTTTGGAACTTTACCGGTTTGCGTAAAGAGAAACGCATATGGAAGGCAGCTTGGAAGTTTTCATACGGAAGCTGAGGTAAAAGGAATTGGAATTGTACCAATGACATTTATCCGGGCGCCATATGTAGAGTCTGCTGAAAAGAATGTGGAAGTTCTTGCGGTTGTTGAAGGAAAAACGGTTGGTGTAAGATATGGCAATCAGCTTGCATTTGCGTTTCATCCGGAACTGGATGAAGATATCAGAATCCATCAAAAATTTTTAGATATAGTAAAAGATTCAGTCTGATTTAGACTGGACAGTCCTGCATATTTGTATTATAGTAAAAGCAGTATTTCGAGGGTGATTGCGCAACAATGCTTGTTGCGTTATCATCCTTTTTGGATATAAGGAGGCAGGATAATGAAAAAACTTGCATCAGGAATGGTAATTCTGGCAGGGATACTTTGGGGAAGCATGGGGATTTTTGTACGCAAGTTTGAAAAATGTGGATTAGAATCCCTGGATATTGTTGCTGTAAGGGCAATTGCCACGACATGTATATTGTTTTTCTTTTTGCTATTTTATAACAGAAGCTTATTAAAGATAAAGTTCAAAGATTTGTGGTGTTTTCTGGGAACTGGATTATTAAGTATTGTATTTTTTAATTATTGTTATTTCAGAGCGATTACGATGACTTCACTATCTGTTGCAGCGGTACTTCTTTATACGGCACCGGCTTTTGTTATGGTTCTTTCATATTTTTTATTTCACGAAAAATTTACAGGAAGAAAATCAATTGCATTGGTACTTACTTTTGTCGGTTGTGTGTTTGTTACTGGAATTATTGGAAGTTCACAGGCACTTAGTGGAAAAGGAATTTTAATAGGTATTGGTGCTGGATTTGGATATGCATTATATTCAATTTTTGGTCGCTTTGCATTAGAAAAAGGATATGATAGTTTTACAATTTCGTTCTATACCTTTTTTGTTGCGGCAATCGGTGTGATTCCTTTATGCAATTTTGAAAAAGTACTCAAAGTAAGCTGCGCAAGCATAAAAATGATGGGATGGTCATTATTATTTGGTTTCTTAAGTACAGTGCTTGCATTTTGCCTGTATACTGCCGGCCTTAAAAATATGGATAATGGAAAAGCTTCTATTTTGGCATCAGTTGAGCCGGTTGCAGCTACCCTGATTGGTGTAATATTATATAAAGAAACTTTATCAGCAGGAGAAATATTCGGGGTTATTCTTGTGATGGTAGCAATTGTAATGTGTAATCTTACAAATAAAGAAAAAAATAATAGAACAAAGATGACGAATGCCGGAACATGAATTGCTCCGGCATTCTTATTTGGAATTAGGATGTTAAACGAAACAGCTACTTCATGATCGGGATACCTTTGGCAACCCGGCGATAGATCTTCCATACAATTGTGAATGGAAGACTGATACAAATATAAAGTGTAGAAAAAAGACCTGCAAAGCCTCCAATTATAACCAAAAGTAACATTCCAATATTCATGTCTCTCTCACTCCAGTTCTTTGTATTTCTTTTGACAAAGATATTTTATGAAAAAATTTATGGTTTGAAAAGAGATTGAAAGCTTTCTTAGCAGAACTTTAACGACATACTCTGATCATGAGAGTGCAATATAATCTCTCGTGCTTATGCCATGCGGAACCGGACTAATGCTCTTCACTCATACGGTATCCGACACCAACTTCAGTAAAAATATATTTAGGATCTGCCGGATTTGTTTCTATTTTACGGCGTATGTTTGTCATATTTACGCGGAGAATCCGGTTATTATCGTCGGCATAAGGTCCCCATACATTATTGATAATCGAAGAGTAGGTCATAACTTTTCCGCAGTTTTGTGCAAGAAATACCAGGATTTTATACTCGATAGGAGTGAGGTGAACAATTTCTCCACAGATGGTAAGAGTACGTTTTTCAAAATCGAGTACCAGGTCGCCGCATTTGTAAGGGCGGAAGAGCTGATCGGATGAAGTATTCATCCGGTTGCTGTGTCTGAGTGAGGTACGGATACGGGCAAGGAGTTCTGCGGAGCCGAACGGTCTGGTGATATAGTCATCAGCTCCGAGATCAAGCGCTTTTACCTTTTCACGCTCATTTGTGCGGGCGGAGATGACGATGATCGGGCAGTCAGACCAATCACGAACCTGCCGGATGATCGTCTGCCCATCCATATCCGGGAGCCCGAGATCAAGAAGAATGAGATCAGGACAGATGGAATTTATCAGCTGAAGTCCCTCGGTACCGGTTGCGGCAGTTGTTACTTTATAATTGTGTCCGTACAAAAGCTTTGTTACAAATGCAAGGATATTTCGTTCATCTTCGATAAAAAGAATGTTTACTTTTGGCTGCATGGAATGTTTTCCTCCTCATCTTTTGGTAATGTAAACAGAAATAAAGCACCATTGGTGTGATTTTTGGCTTCGATATAACCACTGTGTGCGTCAATGATCGTCTTGCAGATTGATAAGCCGATCCCCATACCCTTGTGGGAGTCGACAGAACCGGTATTGTGGCAGATGCCACTGAAAATATCCGGAATATCGTCCGGGTTCAGACCGTGTCCGAAATCTTTGACGCAGAAGGCTACGTGGTCCGGATGATCTGTGACGGTAAGCTCCGGAGCATGGCTGCTTCCTGAATGGATCAATGCATTTTCAAGAAGGTTGATCAGCACTTGTTCGATCAGAATTGCGTCCATTGGAATCATCAGAAAATCATCCGGAACATGGACGACAATGCTTGCTGAAGGAAATCTTTTTTTCAGACGCTGTACCGCTTCTGAGACGACTTCTTCTACGATTTCCGGTGTTTTATTGACCTGGTGTGTAACGGTATCATTGATTCTTGTTACACTGAGAAGATTTTCAACCATATTGAGGAGCCAGCTGGAGTCATTTTCAATATTTTCAAGAAGCTCTTTTTTTTCTGCATCTGATAAGATGGAACCATCAGAAAGAAGAGAGGAAGTGGTTCCAATAATGCTGGTCAGTGGTGTACGCAGATCATGGGAAACTGCACGGAGCAGGTTGGCACGAAGGGATTCCTGACGTGCGATCTGTACTTGTTTTTCCTGCTTTGCAAGAATTTCTGTCTGTTTCTTCAGACGGGAGGTGGTTGCTGTGGTGAGCAGTGTAATGATCAACATTCCGATAAATGTGACCGGATAGCCGCTCAATGTGAAATTCAGTCGGAAAAACGGATAGGTAAAGAAGAAATTGATACAGATTACGGAGAAAACAGAAGAAAAGAGGCCGTACAGGTATCCGTTCGTATATCGTGCAATCAAGATCTGGGCAATAATATAAAGTAATGCAATGTTTGCAGTATTTTCAGAAACGAATGAGAAAAAAAGAAAGGCAAGTGCGGTTGCGATGCCAAGTAGTGTGAGTGTAAAAAGTGTATTGTTATGTAATAATTTATTCATAGCAGATAATCCTCATAAATAAACAAAATTTTCACAAAAAAACTATCATATTTCCTCGCAAATGTCAACAGGGATAAAAAATCATAACAAAATCCAGGCAAAGAGGTTGACATGGAAAACTGTATGTGATATTGTTACAGTATAAAATGTAATTAAAAAAATTACAGTTTAACATATAAGAAATGAGGGGAGAAGCGTGACAAGCGAATTTGCAATAGCAGTTCATGCACTTGTATTTCTGGATCGCAGCAATGCTACTATTGCAAGTGAAGAACTCGCAGATAATGTATGTACAAATCCTGTATGCATACGCAGAGTGATGGGAAAACTAAAAAAAGCCGGTCTGATCGAGACAAGAGAAGGCATGGGAGGCGGTTACCGGATCGCAAAAGCAAATTCGGAGATTACGCTGAGGCAGATCAGTGACGCATTGGAGAATACGCTTGTAAAAGCATCCTGGCGTTCAGGAAACCCGGATAAAAAGTGTTTGGTTGCAAGTGGGATGTCTGCAGTTATGGATGAACTTGTAACAGGGATGAACAGGAGCTGCAATGATTATCTGGAAAGAATCACGATCCAGAAAGTAGAGGAACGGCTTACTGCCCTTAAAGAAGAAAAAGATAATAAAACAGGAGGATGTCTATCATGTCAGTAATCAATTTAACAACAGAGAATTTTGAAGAAGAAGTATTAAATGCAAAAGAACCAGTACTGGTAGATTTCTGGGCAACATGGTGTGGACCATGCCAGACAATGGGACCGGTTGTTGACGAGCTTGCACAGGAGCTTACAGATATAAAGGTAGGTAAGGTGAATGTGGATGAGCAGATGGCGCTTGCCAGAGAATATAAGGTAATGTCAATTCCGGCATTTCTTGTATTCAAAGATGGAAAGGTCGCAGAGAGAACTTTAGGAGTTCAGGAAAAGAGTGAGCTGGAACAGCTGATTCGGTAAGCAGAATATAGAATAAGTTATCTAAGGATGTGCCGAGGCACATCCTTTTTGTATTTCGTGTGTCCAGCGAAGCTGGACAACACTTGCCGGTGTAAGTCTGGTCATGATAATCGCCAGTGTGCCGTGTAGTTAAAATCGGTGAGTTGTAGTAATACAGTGACCATGTATTTTCCCGTGATGATACGCATAAATTATCTTCGGTGTATCATCATAAAGTGTTCAAAGGTGTTCAAACTTTTTGAAACAAAAAAATAAGAGAAACGCTGTAAATTCAACGTTTCTCCCATTTTTAACTAATGCCGCAGACCGGAATCGAACCGGTACGGGTATCACTACCCACGGGATTTTAAGTCCCGGGCGTCTGCCAGTTCCGCCACTGCGGCATATCATTATGAAATTATAATGAAAATGGGACCAATAGGGCTCGAACCTATGACCCTCTGCTTGTAAGGCAGATGCTCTCCCAGCTGAGCTATGATCCCGAAAACTGAATAATCAGTTAAGCGACCCGAATGGGACTCGAACCCACGACCTCCGCCGTGACAGGGCGGCGCTCTAACCAACTGAGCCATCGGGCCATATGAAATTTTTAAAAAGTGGACCTTCAGGGACTCGAACCCGGGACCGATCGGTTATGAGCCGATTGCTCTAACCAGCTGAGCTAAAGGTCCAAATTAAATACGTCCCACTAAGGACAAAAGCCGATGATCGGACTCGAACCGATAACCTGCTGATTACAAATCAGCTGCTCTGCCAATTGAGCCACATCGGCATATTGCTGTGTATATACAATTGGCTTAAACCAAGTGACTCCGACGGGAATCGAACCCGTGTTACCGCCGTGAAAGGGCGATGTCTTAACCGCTTGACCACGGAGCCAAAATCAATTTTGTTGAACTGTGTTACAACAGTGACCGAAAATTATAATATCATAAGGCTATACTTTTTGCAAGTGTTTTTTTGAAAAAAGTTAAATATTTTTATTTTATTTATCAGAAGGTTTTGCAGAAATATTTTGACAGATAAAAAAGGCATGATACACCGGGGACATTTCTATTATATTAAAAAAGAATTTTTTTCAGGAAAGAGGAAAGGAGAAAAAGAATTACAGAATAAAAAAAGAGCCGATACAAAACTGTATCGGCAGAGTAGAGAGAAGATATATATAAAAGGTATAAGTCAAAGACGTATGCCTGATTTTTTAGGCGGACATCCTGATAACCTTACAGAGCTGATATCGTATAGGATTATCGGCGTCCCTTAACTTTATGCATTTAGTATAACGGGAAATTATGGAAAGAATGTGACGGGCGGATAAAGAAATCCTGAAATATCTTAAAAACTTATGAAGAAGAGATAAATTCCAGTGAAAGTATTGACGTATATAGATTGCCGATATATAATGACAAACAGATAATATATAGATGACCGATATAAGAAAGGAGAACGAGATGGCAGTTGATAAAAGCCTGATATCAGGGAGTACGACGCTTTTGATCTTAAGTCTGTTGGAAGAGAAGGATATGTATGGATATGAGATGATCGACACTCTGAAAGGAAAGTCGAACAATGTATTTGAACTGAAAGCGGGAACCTTATATCCGCTTCTGCATTCCATGGAAGAGAAAGGATGGCTTACCGTATATGAGCAGGAAGCCGGAGGCAAGATGAGGAAGTATTACCAGCTTACAAAAGAAGGAAAAAAGCAGTATAAAGTAAAAAAAGAAGAATGGAAAGAGTATTCAGAAGCTATTTTACAGGTGATCGGAGGTGTGTGCTTTGGAACGACGTGATTATCTGGAACTGCTGACAAGCCAGATCCGCTGTAAAAAGATGTGTCCGGTGATCGCACGTGAAGTGGAAGATCATATCGAAGACCAGAAACAGGCTTTTCTTGAAGAAGGAATGACAGAGGCGGAGGCAGAAAAATCTGCAGTACGTGAGATGGGCGATCCGGTTGAAGTCGGTGTGGAGATGGATCAGATCCACAGACCGAAGATGCCGTGGAAAGCAATTCTGGTGATCGCTCTGATGGAAATCCTGAGTGGAATTTTTGCGGCATTCTTTTTGCAACAAAATGAAAACTATGGATATGTTGCAGGGATCCGGCAGATATTCCGAATAGCGATAGCATTTCCGGTTATGATCATGGTGTGCTATATGGATTACAGCTGGATAGGAAAGCATGCAAGGCTTCTGACCGGTGGGTATCTGTTATTGCTGGTTCTGATGAGACATTTTTTCGCCCTTCAGGTCAATGGTGCGACAAGGTGGATTGGAGTAGGCGGCTTCATTGTAAGTCTTTCGCTGATGAGCTGGCTGTTTCTTCCATTGTATGGTGCAGTGTTGTATCAGTACCGGGGAGAAGGATATGGTGCTGTTCTTAAAGCCACAGTCTGGATGCTGCTTATCGCAGGGATCCTGATCACCTGTCCGGATCTTGTGATGGCAGGGACGGTTGGACTTTCCTGTATCTTTATGCTGATGCTTGCACTGGAAAAGGGATGGTATCAGGTTGCGGTTACAAAGGTGATGACCGGAATAGGTATCAGTGTTGTTGGAGTTCCGGTTGGCATACTGGCATATTTTTTTTTCTTTGGTGCGGAATATCAGAAAAGCCGTATCCTGGCGATGTTTACAGTGAATAAGTCAGAAATGATGGAAGGAACAACGCTTGGGGCAGTACGGGAGCTACTGTCGAAATGTATGGCAGTTGGACGCGCCACCGGAGTAGAGGACTTTTGGACTGGGGACCGTATCAGTTCCGCGGATTATATGATGCTTGGAATTGCGGGGTATTGTGGAATTCTTGTGATGGTTCTTTGTATTGCAATAATTGCCGGTTTGTTGTGCTGGTTTTTAAGAAGCACGCTGAAGCAGAAGAACCAGCTTGGTATGATGATGGGATTTGGCTGTGTGATGGTTCTGGCAATTCAGTTCCTACTGTCACTGATGGCGAACATTGGAGTATCCGGGTTCGGTCAGGGAGCCTGGTGTCTGTTCTTCGGATATGGACGAAGCGGTCAGATGGTTTCAGCAGTATTGATGGGAATTTTGCTGAGTATTTACCGGCATCAGAATGTAACTCCTGAGCTTGTAGTTGAAAAAAGAGCGACGGCGAGCTAAGATAGAAGAAAAAAGAGGAGGAACAAAATGCTGGTTTGTGATTATATTGTAGAGAGAATCGACGGAGACTATGCGATGCTGAAGCGGACCGATCTGCCGGAGGAAGAGGCAAAGATGGTAGCAAGAGCACTTCTTCCGGAAGAGATCCGGGAAGGAAGCCGCCTTCATTATGAATTACTTCAGTATACAATTGTTGAATAAAGGTATGGAAAATGGGTGTGCCCTGGGACTGGAAAGTGCCGGAGCACATTCTTTTTTTTAATGTAATTTTCTGTTTAGAAATTTTTCAGGAAATATTAAGGAAAATGAATGTGCATACTTAATAAAGGGAGTGTAAACTCTATTCCCGAGGTGAAGAATATGGATAAGATTTCGGTAGTCGTACCATGTTATAACGAAGAGGAAGCACTGCCTGTTTATTATAAAGAAATGTGCCGTGTAATGGACGAGATGAAGGATGTTGTATTTGAACTGATTTTTGTAGATGATGGTTCATCAGATGCGACGCTTGGTATCATGAAAGACCTGAATGAAAAGGACAGCAGATGCAGATATCTTTCATTTTCCAGAAACTTTGGAAAGGAAGCTGCGATCTATGCAGGACTGAAAGCATCGGAAGGCGATTATGTTGCACTTATGGATGTAGATCTTCAGGATCCACCGGCGCTATTACCTGAGATGTATGAGATCCTGCAGGAGGATGGATACGATAATGTAGCGACAAAAAGGGCCACAAGAACCGGAGAGCCACGTATCCGTTCTTTCCTGTCAGAAAGCTTTTACAAATTTGTAAATGCTATTTCAAAGACAGAGATTGTAGATGGAGCGAGAGATTACCGGCTGATGAAGCGGAAGATGGTGCAGGCAGTTCTGGAAATGAGCGAGTATAACCGTTTTTCAAAGGGTATCTTCGGCTGGGTTGGATTCCGTACAAAATGGCTGCAGTACGATAATGTTGAGCGTTCTGCTGGAAAAACCAAGTGGTCCATGTGGAAGCTGTTTAAGTATTCTGTGGAGGGAATTACCGGATTTTCAGTGGCACCGCTCTCATTGGCTTCGGTAGTGGGTGTACTGTTCTGCCTGCTTTCCTTTATTATGATCGCAGTGATCATAGTAAGGACGCTGGTCTGGGGAGATCCGGTATCTGGCTGGCCGTCACTTGCCTGTATTATTTTCATGGTCAGTGGAGTACAGCTTCTTTGTACCGGAATTGTAGGGGAGTATCTGTCAAAGACTTATCTTGAGACGAAGAAACGTCCGATTTTTATTTTAAAGGATTCCAGCGATGATAAGGAGCAGAAGCATGAAAGAGCGTAGAAAGGATCTGCTATGGGAAATGGCACTGGTCCTGCTTACGGTTACCGCCTGTCTGTACTCTACAGGCGTAGGAAATATTTTTGGGGCAAAGGTGGACTGGAGCAGTCAGCACAGTGTGTTCCCGGAATATTTCCGGCAGCAGTTTTATCGTACAGGGCAGTTTTTTCCTGAGTTTGCATTAAATATTGGCGGCGGTCAGAATATTTACAATTTTTCTTATTATGGATTGTTTAGTCCGGTCGTTCTGATCGGTTATCTTCTGCCAAATGTGAAGATGTCGGATTATATGATGGTGGCAAGTATTGTCTGTCTGGCAGCAGCGGTTATAATTTTGTACCGGTGGCTGAAAAGCCGGGAATTTACAGCTGCGGTAAGCGGGATGACAGCGCTGATGTTCCTTTTCGCAGGGCCTATGATCTATCAGTCGTCACATCAGATCATGTTTGTAAATTATATGCCATTTCTTTGTCTGACATTTTTAGGAATTGACCGGTATTTTGAACAGAAAAAATCCGGTTTGCTGATCGGCGGAACCTTCCTGATGATCATGACAAGCTTTTATTTCAGCATCGGTGGAATACTGGCGCTTGGTCTATATGGAATTTACCGGTATGCAAGGACGAAAGAGCGGGCAGAAGAGATGATTACGGTAAAAGGATTTTCAGGTGACGGACTGCGGTTTGCAGGAAGGATCCTGACGGCAATCATGTTTGCAGGAGTTCTTCTTGTGCCGACTGCGATGGCTCTTCTCGGGAGAAGCGGAAGCAGGGGAGAAAAAACAGATTTCTGGCAGCTTCTGACACCGCAGATCAATTTGGAAAAATTTCTGTATGGGGCATATGGACCGGGACTTAGCTGTCTGATGCTGATTATTTTGCTGACCGGACTTTTTTATAAAAAGGCTTATGAGAAGATACTGTCGCTTGGCTGTCTGGTGGTGCTGACAGTTCCGTTTTTTTCGTATCTGCTAAATGGTGCACTTTATGTCAGACCGAAGTCGCTGATCCCATTTTTGCCGCTTATGTGCTATCTTACGGCAAAATATCTGGAGAAGCTGAAAAATCAGAAAATAGGGAGAATCTGGATGCTTCTGCCATGTCTGGCGGTTGTTATATATATTTATCTGAAGAAGGATGATATGAAAAGCGAAGTCCTTTGGAAACTGCTTTTACTGGATGCGGTCATAACACTGCTGATCTGCGTGGCACAGGCGTATAGTGTATGGATTCGGAAGTATCTGACAGTAGCTGTTCTGGGACCGGTGATCCTGAGCCTTATTATTACCGGAAGCTATTCCTGGGAAAAGAGTGGAAATCTGGAGAGCAGGAAAGCATATGAGGAAGATACCAGCCGGGCCATCGGGAAAGCTGTGGACAAGGCAATTACATCAGATGGTGGATTCTACCGGGTCGAGCAGGTTGGAAATGAAGAGAAAAATGCGGAAAATCTGAATCGTGTGTGGAACAGTGAGCAATATATTACATCCCTGTATTCTTCTTCCTATAATGCTGATTACCAGAATTTCCGTAAAAATGATTTTCAGGTAGAGCAGCCGTACCGAAATTTCCTGATGCAGTCGGTTTCACAGAATCCGGTATTCAGGCAGCTGATGGGAGTGAAATATCTGATCTCCAGTCAGAATGTACCGGGATATGAGAAAAAGTGGATGACCGGGGGAGGGGATGTGTACTGTAATGAAAATGCAGCACCGATTGCCTGTGAAACGGATCAGACGATGTCGGAAGCGGAATATGACAGACTGGATTTTCCGTATAATCAGCTGGTATTTACCAGATATGCTGTGACAAAGGACGGAACTGTATCGGCAGAACAGGTGAAAGAAGCACTGGCTGAAGACGTAGAGAAATGTGATTTTCGGATTCCGGAAAAGAATAACGGGATTTCACTGGTTGTCCCGACTGAAAACGGATATCAGGTGAAAATGAAAAAGGCACAGGAGTTCGAAGTGGCTGTCCCGGAACAGGAAGAGAAAGATGGAGTTCTGTTTGTACAGTTTCGGATCGAGAATAAAAAACCGAAAAAGGATATCGAAATATCTCTGGAAGGAGAGCGAAATAAACTTTCGTCAATCCAGCATGTATATTATAACGGAAATACCGTATTTACCTATGCGGTAGGACTGGAAAAGGGGCAGAAATCGGTCCGTTTATCTCTTGGAAAAGGAGAGTATACGATGAAAGATATGAGTGCATATACCGGCGTGTTAAATGGAGGTACCGACCTTTATCAGAGTGTATTCAGGGTGGATAAAGAGCGGACGAAAGGGAATCTGATCCAGGGTAGAATCAAAAGTCAGAAGGATGGAATGTTTATTACTTCCATTCCGTTTGATAAAGGGTTTGAAGTGACGATAGATGGCGTAAAAGTGAAATGTGAAAAAGTGAATAAAGCGTTTCTGGGATTTCATCTGGCAGCAGGAAAACATAAAATCAGAATTTTGTATCATGCGCCTGGAGTGACAGCAGGAAAAATACTGACAGGTCTTGGAGTTCTGATTGTGATCGCAGGGGCAGTAAAAAAGAAAAAAATGCGCGGAGTGAATCTTTGAGATTCTGAAATAAAAAAGGATACAGTCTGGGAGCCAATGTCATTAAGTTAAGATGACATTGGCTCCCAGACTGTATCCTTTTTTGTTTAACAGGAAATTTCAAAGAAACTTTCTTTTTGCTATCCATGTATCTGCAGGTAGTGGTTTACTCTTGGCGCTTGATCTGAAAATGAACGGCATCATCAGACCAGATCTTATCGGTATACCGGATTTCGACGGTAGACCAGTTCAGCGGGACTTCCAGGGAAAGATATCCTTCCAGGGTTTCGCCGGGAGCGATCGTTCCATCGAGCTTTGGCTGGTCGCTTGTGGTTGCAAGCGCAGTAAATGCAGCTGCACTGTAGTCAAGTTTGGTATCGTCACAATAATTTTCAAAGCTTGCCATACTGCTGATAACCAGATCATCAGATGTCTGATTGACGATCGTCATATGGACAAACATAAATTCATTGCCTTCTGTCGGGACAGACCAGTCATCTCCTTCGGATTCTACGTAGCTGTCCATCGTGATCTCAATGCCATTGTATGTGGCGGTCTCGTTTTGCTTATAGATCTCTTTGGTGGCGTCAGCTGTCTTCTTCGGTGTCGAAGTGCCGGAAGGATTGGCAGAAGAAGTGTGCATTTTGGAAAAAAGGAATACAACCGCAATAATGATCAGGATGAGAACCAGGATGATAAACGGCAGACTTTTTTTGTGTTTCTTTTTCTTCTTTTTTGGGTTTGTTGCCTGCTCTGGTGAAGTTACATCATCAGCAGATGCATCGGACTTTGTGCCTGCGGTATCGTCTTTGGAAACCGGCGCTGGTTTGGCAGCAGGTTCATCTGTCTGAACGGAGCTGATAACTGGTTCTGGAACCGGAGCATGCTCCTGTCCGGAGGATTCATTTCCAGAAAAAGGTTTGTCTGTAGAAATTTCTTCAGTCTCTTTTTTTTCAGTGGTTTTCTTCTGAGCCTCTGCTTCCGGAACATTTTTACGCATGCTGCGCATGGCAGCTGCTGTGCTGTGGTAGATCTCCGGTCCGTTCAGGGGATCGTCGAAAAAAGCCTGCTGTCTGGCAGCCGGGCGCTTTTTTCCGGAAACAGATCCATGCTTATGAGCAGAAGATCTGGCACTTCGGGTATCTGTATCATCCGGAATCACAGCGGATGCCGGGAATCTTTTACGGCAGGTATCACAGAGATATTTGCCGGGATATTTTTTGCTGGGGCGGACTTTATGACCGCATACAGGGCATTTCATTCTAAGTTAAGTCTCCTTTATGATTCAAGTGTTCTGTTTTTTATTATAGGGGAAAATCCTGTCAAAAACAAGGAGGTATTCTTGTCGAACAGACAGAAAAGTGATATCATAGTTACTGTTTACTACCGTGTCAATCACTGCGCTGATTGGCACGGAGGATGCACGTTTTATCTTGAATGGCATCTTGCCAATCGCCAAAGGCGATTTAAAATGGCGAGATACGTTGCTGGTCACAGGTACTGTAACAGTAACATATCATATTGACTAAGTAACGTGGCAGAAAGTCGAAACTGCCAGATACAGGAAAACAAAAGAAAGCAGGGAATGATATGACATATCAGGAAATGATGGAAAACGCAAAATTATCTATGGGGCTTTACTGCAAAGCCTGTCCGGTCTGTGATGGAAGAGCATGTAAAAACCAGATACCGGGACCGGGCGCAAAAGGTGTTGGTGATACTGCGATCAGAAATTATAAAAAGTGGCAGGAGATCCGCGTGAACATGGATACGATCTGTGATGGCGGAGAGGCAGACACTTCTGTGAATTTATTTGGAAAAGAATTTAAGATGCCGTTCTTTGCAGGACCGGTTGGAGCCGTGAATCTGCACTATAGTGACAGGTATGATGATGTTTCTTATAATAATGTACTGGTATCAGCCTGTGCAGATGCCGGAATCGCCGCATTTACCGGAGATGGAGTGAACGCGAAGGTAATGGAGGCTGCAACGGAGGCAATCCGTGAAAATGGTGGATGCGGGATACCTACAGTAAAGCCTTGGAATCTGGATACTGTGCGGGAGAAGATGGAACTGGTGAAGAAGTCAGGAGCATTTGCGGTAGCGATGGATATTGATGCGGCAGGACTTCCGTTTCTGAAAAATATGAATCCGCCCGCAGGAAGCAAGAATGTACAGGAGCTTTCCGAGATTGTGAAGATGGCTGGAAGACCATTTATCGTTAAAGGCGTGATGACAGCGAAAGGCGCGAGGAAAGCAAAAGAAGCAGGTGCCGATGCGATCATCGTATCTAATCACGGAGGAAGAGTGCTGGATCAGTGTCCGGCAACTGCAGAAGTGCTGGAAGAAATTGTAAAAGAAGTGAACGGTTCTATGAAGATCCTGGTTGACGGAGGAATTCGTTCCGGTACAGACATTTTCAAGGCACTTGCACTTGGTGCTGACGGTGTGCTGATCTGCCGGCCATTCGTTGTAGCGGTCTATGGAGGCGGAGAAGAAGGCGTGAAGCTTTACATTGATAAGCTGGGAGCAGAACTCAAAGATGCCATGCAGATGTGCGGTGCACATTCTGTTTCAGAAATTACAAGAGATATGGTAAGATATTATCAGGACTAGAAAAATACCTGCAGGAGGATAATACAATGGGAATGAGAGTGAACGCAGAGCTGCCATTACCGGCAGACCTGAAAAACGAATATCCGTTATCGGATAAAATAAAAGCTATCAAGGCGAAGAGGGATGAGGAGATCCGTGATATTTTTACAGGGAAATCAGACAAATTCGTGGTGATCATCGGACCATGTTCGGCGGACAATGAAGATTCGGTATGTGAGTACGTGAACAGACTTGCAAAGTTAAATGACAGAGTATCAGATAAGCTGATGATCATTCCAAGAATCTACACGAACAAGCCGCGTACAACCGGAGAGGGATACAAGGGAATGCTGCATCAGCCGGATCCGGAGCAGGCACCGGATCTGCTTGCCGGAATCATTGCAATCCGTAAAATGCATATCAGAGCCATGCAGGAGACTTATCTGACAGCAGCAGATGAGATGCTTTATCCGGAGAACAGAAGCTATCTGGATGATATTCTTTCTTATGAAGCGATTGGTGCGCGTTCGGTTGAGAACCAGCAGCACCGTCTGACTGCGAGCGGAATGGATATCCCGATTGGGATGAAGAATCCGACAAGTGGAGATTTATCGGTAATGCTCAATTCTGTTGTCGCGGCACAGGGACCACACCGCTTCATTTATCGTGGACAGGATGTGACGACAGGTGGGAATGATCTGGCACATGTGATCCTGCGCGGCGGCGTGGATAAATATGGAACAACGATTCCAAACTACCATTATGAGGATTGTAAGAGGCTTCTGGATATGTATGAGCAGAAGAATCTGAAGAATCCGGCAGCGATCATTGATGCCAATCATTCCAATTCTAACAAGCAGTACAAAGAACAGCTCAGAATCGTAAGTGAGGTACTGCACACAAGAAATTATGATCCAAAGCTGAAAAAACTGATCAAAGGTGTAATGGTAGAAAGCTACCTGGTAGAAGGAAGACAGGATATCGGCGGAAATATGGTATATGGTAAATCGATTACGGATCCGTGTATTGGATGGGAAGATACAGTGAGACTGATCGATAAGATTGCGGAAGACTGTTAATTGTAAAAATACAGTGTATCAAGGTTGAAAAACTTTGATACACTTTTTTTTGGCAGAAATGATTGCAAAAGTACAGTATGATATATTTTCAGGGCAGATAGAATGTAGGGTGTAAAAACATGAATTGTATGTTGATGAGAAAACTTCTCAAAAATTTCTATAGACAAAATCCCACTAATATAGTAGACTATAGGTAGTTAGAAAAAGCTAACTAAAATAAATTAAAGCAAACCAATGCAAGAGGAAAACAACATGAACTGGATGCAGAAAGATGCACAGACATCAGCTCAGATGGAAATTGCATGGCAGTGCGCTCCGGTATTGACCGGTGTAAAGCCATCCAATATTCTGACCTTGAAAAATGTAAGTGAAAAGGAAGTTGCGGAAAGTCTGAAAGAGATGGGAATTTCATACAGCATGCTTTGCGACAGCGGAGCCCGAAAAGTATGGCTGATCTACAGAGAAGAAGAGATTCTTGAAATTCTTGGAAAAAAAGAATACAGCGAATTTCTTGATACACTTGGATATCAGGGATTTGAGCTTCCAGAGATGCTTCAGATCATGAATCTGAGATTTGAAGGATATCAGCATGGAAGTGCAGAATTTCCACATGAACTTGGAATTTTCCTCGGATATCCACTTGCAGATGTGAAAGGGTTTATTGAACACAACGGAAAAGATTTCCTGTATCAGGGATACTGGAAAGTGTATGAGAACGTGGAGGAACGCAAGAAAATGTTTTCTATCTACAACGTTGTAAAAGAGGAATTTATCAGGGAAATGCAGGCAGGGAAGGATCTGTGGCATGCAGCAAGAAGTGTGAGGCAGCCATTTGACATACAGCCTGCATAAATGAAGAAAACCTGGTAGATGATAGAAAGAAAAAAGAAAGGAAGAATTTAAAAATGAGTGATATTTGTGTAGCATACTGGAGCGGAACAGGAAATACAGAAGCAATGGCACAGGCAATTGGAGCAGGAATTACAGCAGCAGGGAAAAGTGCTGATGTAGTACCGATGGAGACCATTTCACCTGCTGTCTTAAAAGATCAGGCTGTCTGGGTGCTTGGATGCCCTGCAATGGGAGCAGAAGAACTGGAAGACGGAACGGTAGAACCATTCGTATCTGAGCTGGAAGGATTTGCTTCAGGAAAGAAGGTTGCCCTGTTTGGATCCTATGACTGGGGCGATGGCGAATGGATGCGTACATGGGCTGAAAGAATGGAACAGGCTGGCGCACAGATCGTCGGCGGAGAAGGACTTATCTGCCACGGAACACCGGGAGCAGATGCAATAGATGAGTGTGAGTCACTCGGCAGGGAGGTGGCTGGCTTATAAGAAATACAAACACCTTTTAAATAAAACAGAAAACCGAAAAAGCTAAATAATCAAATAAAATTATAATCAAATCAAAAACAAATAAAAATCAAAAATTAAAAGCTAAATAATCATCAAAAAAGAGCCGCTCCGTTTCTGCGGGGCGGCATACAAAAAAATCACAATCGTTATTAGAATGAATTAAGGAGATGGATAAGAATGAGCGTTGTAATTGTAGGAGGTCATGACAGAATGGTCTGTCAGTATAAAAAAATATGCAAACAGTTTAAATGTAAAGCTAAAGTATTTACGCATATGTCTGCCGATCTGAATAAGCAGCTTGGACAGCCTGACCTGTTTGTACTTTTTACAAATACAGTATCGCACAAGATGGTAAAAACCGCGCTTGATGAGGCAAAAAGAAGCAATGCGAAGGTGGTTCGCTGCCATACAAGCAGTGGTGCGGCTCTGACAGAAATTTTAACACAGGAAGCGGGAGCAGCAGTTTAAAGCATGAATTTATTTACCGGGATCATGATCCCTTTTATTGGAACAACGCTGGGAGTAGCGCTTGGATAGAATGCAGAGTGGAAAAGTGAAAAGAAATGAATGTGTCCTGGCATGAAAATTGCCTGGGCATTTTTTATTTTTTCATAGGAAATTCCAAAGGAACTTCCTATGAAATAAAAGGCACTGCGTGCCGGAGATGCGCACTCGCACGAAGATGAAGAATGTCGCAAGCGGTCTACGCTCCGCTTCGGTCGTTGCTTAACGAGCGCCGCTGGCGCTCAGCAACGCGCTCGGCGCGAGAATGTGCCAAGCTGGGCATAAACTATGAGAAACACGCTCCGCGAGTTTTTCAAGTTATCGCGGCAGTCGCCAAGGTTTCGTGCAAGCACGGACTTTGACTCGTTGCTCGCGTAAATAAAAAAGAGGTCTTTCTCACAAAAGACCTCGTACAGCGTGCGTTAGAGGATTCGAACCCCCGACCTTTTGGTCCGTAGCCAAACGCTCTATCCAGCTGAGCTAAACGCACATTTATATTGTGTGCTGAACTGTGTTGCTCAACAACAAAATTGAGTATACATCAGGAAAGATAATATGTCAAGTGCTAAAATGAAAAAAGTTAAAAAACTTTTGAGCTCATTTTTGAAACTCATTTTTGAACGGAGCGATTAAGACCGGTTTGCTGGCTCTTATTCAAGATAAGAACAGATCTGATTCCATTTGGTAAGCAGGCGTTCCTTTGACCAGGCTGCATTTGCCGGACTTGTGGACGGCAGACAGATTGCTTTTTGCTGAGTCTGTGGAAAACAGTATTTTTTATATAAGCGGTCTGCAGTGCTACCGTTGGTGAAAATCTGCCGGATGGATGCCGTCTGAAGAATCTCTGTAAGGTCATTGGGAACGACATTGCGGATACTGCTGTCACTGGAGCCTTCGATATCACAGGAGGCGATCACATCCCAGATGGCAATGTGGTGTGCAAGGAGCAGTGATTTTTTCTCTTCTATGCCGGCAGGAAGTGGTTCATCTGTAAGTGTGGCAATAAGATCCCAGAAACGGTTTCTTGGATGCCCGTAGAAAAACTGACTTTCCCGTGATTTTACAGAAGGGAAGCTCCCAAGGATCAGAATGCGGGAGTCTGTGTTAAATACAGGATGGATTTCGTGAAGTACATGTGAAGCTTCAGTCATAGGTATGCCTTCTTTCATAAATATATTCAATAAAAGGATAAGCGATACGGGAGTGAAAAGCAAGTGGGAAAAAGTACAGTCCGGGTTGCTGGTCACAGGTACTGTGAACAGTAACCAGTCCGGCAGAATGCACAAGACCGGGAATCCCTGTGACTGTCGGGGGAGTATAGAAAATGAAAAGATCAGTGACTGATTTTGGAACAAAAAGTTTGTGAATTATTGAAAAAAGTTCTGCTTGTAAAGTGGCGGATGTCAGTGTATAGTGAAGTCACTCTAATTCGATTCTAATTTTATTTCACGGGAAATCGCATCCGGTATAATAAAATACTCTGCGAAGATACGCCGGGTGACATTCTCTATTTTGAAACAGATCACAAGAAAAGTTATGATATCAGACACATGATTCGATGTAGCATTTTCAGGACAAGTTAATATGAATGAACAGACACAGGGAGGAACAGGATGGAAGAAAGAAAAGACTATGCGGTACTCCGTTTTGTGGATCAGAATGGCTGGAGTTATATGGTAAATGACTATGCAAAGGGCTGTTCTTTGATGGAGTATATCAAACAGGGGATCCGGGTGGAAAAAGAAACAGTATTTAACTGGATCAGACAGCTTTCAAAACAGCTGGAACAGTATTATCGTTGTGGAAATGAGGATGCGGCGTATGGATATGTGAACCCATATGCAGTAATCATAACCGGAGACGGAATGCTTTGCCTTCTGGATATCAATGAACCGGAAAACGAGGAACTTTTAAAGCAGATGAAGAAGAAAAAGCTTCGTATGCTTTTTGTAAGGAAAGAAAGGGTTCTTTCGCAGAAGACAGAGCGGTCAGATGATTTGTATGGTCTGGCAAAGATAATGGAATTTACAGCAGAAAAATGTCTGGAGCCAAAGGCATTTACACGGAAAGAAGAGCGAGTCTGGAAAAGAATGCTTGGAAAGTGTTATAGCAGTGGGAAAAATGCCATAAAAGTATTGAAAAATATGCAAAAAGAAATTGGTTTTCTGGAAAAGGAAATGGAAAGACCGAGGGATAAGGTTTCGGCAAAAAAGATTTTGCTTGCAATTCTGGCGGTTTGTATCATGAGTGCAGTAATCATCGGAGGGACGGTGAAAAAGCCGGAAACAAAAGCGATTGCAGCAGATCAGGATCAGCCAGAGACGGGATTTCAGGAAGGAGTAAAGGAGAAAAAAGAGGTTGTGGAACAAAAGGGGGACAGTCCTTATCTGGAAATGGGACTTATTTATTATGTAGCGTGGGAAGATTATGTGAACAGCCTGGATAGTCTTGATAAGGAAATGCAGGAGACAGAGTTTTCCGATGCATACCGGGTGGTCATAGCGAGTCTGGAAGAAGGGAGTATACAGCAGCAGGAGGATGGATTAAACGCAGAAGATGCAGTAAAAAAAATATTAGATGAATTGGAGAAACGTGCAGAAAAAATACAGATGAAAGCGTATTTGTACCAATACCCGCTATTGAAGGTAAGTGTTCTGGAAGAGAGTGAAAAATGGCACAGGCTGACAAAGAGAATTGGTGAGGAGATGATTAGAAGACAGACGTGGTACCGGTGGGATACAAATGGAGAAAAGGAGTGTGAGGTCAGAAAATATCTTGCAGAAAGCTATTTTAAACTTGGCGAGAATTTAAAAGCGGCTGAACAATATGAACAGATCAGAAAATTAGAATCGAATGAAGAAGAATTAGAAGAGATTTATGAAAAGTTGCAGTTAATTTATGAAGAAGTGCAGGAATATGAAAAAGTGTGGGAGATCAGCAGGGAGGCGATTGAAGTATTACCGGATTCAGAAAGGTTGTGGATGAACTATCTGGAGCGTTATTGTGAAAATCCGGAAATGGAAAGAGAATTATGTGCAGAAGCAGTAAAAAAGGCCATGCAGGCAGTTCCTGAACTTGCAGAATCAGAAGCATTTAAACAGCTTCAGGGAAAATATAAAATTGTGATCGATGGAGAAAATATCCGGGTTGGAGAATAAAATGCTGAAAGGAGCTTTTGAAAAAGTCCCATAAAAGGGAGGATACCGGGTGACTTAAAAGCCCCCGGCATGTATTATGAAAAAGTTATTCTATTATTAACTTCTGCACGTCTTATTAAATAATTTGTTTGAAATCTTTTATGTTCTTCATTTGATGATTCTAGTATATAAAACACTTGTGAAGAAAGAGTGTTTAACAAATGAAGGTTTTTTGAAAGATAAATGAACAAATTGTGAACAAGACTATTTGCGGAATGCGAAGTATGGAAGCCCATCTTTCATAGGTACTTCTACACTTCCCTGGATCAGTGGGCGGGCATAAGTGATGAATTCATCTCCGATGTCGGAACCGTCTTTTGTGATCCATTCTTCAGGAACAGCTTTTTCTTTATTGCAGATTTCGTTCACGTCTGCAGTTCCGAATTCAAGGATGTATGGGTCATCACTCTTACGGATAAAGTTGATCATCTTTCCTGTTTCACCGTCTAAAGCGGCACTTACAGCAAAACGGCCGGAAGCAGCGGCTTCGTCCAGATCTGTGGCAGATAAACAGGAGGAAGAGCATCGCTGGCAGACATTGAGCTCCACAGAGCGTACTTTGATACCAAGTTTTTCTTTTACAAGATTTTCAAGATACTTTCCGGAGCCGGTCAGCATTTTATGACCGAAGGTATCTGTGCCGACATCACTTGCAAGCTCACAGACAAAGGTTCCGTTACCATCATTGATTCCTTCGGAAATGCAGACAACGAGATTAGAAGTTTTAGTAAGCTTTTCTTTTACCTTTTCGATAAATGCATCCGGGGAGAAAGCAACCTCCGGAAGATAAATAAGAACCGGATTATCGTCTTCAAATTTGCGGGCAAGAACGCTTGCGGCGGTCAGCCATCCGGCATGGCGTCCCATGATCTCGACGATGGTGACAGATGGTTTATTATCATAGACAGAGGCATCAATTGCAATTTCGCGTACTGTAGAAGCAACATATTTGGCAGCACTTCCGTAGCCAGGAGTATGATCGGTCAGAACCAGATCGTTGTCGATGGTTTTCGGAACTCCGATGATGCGGATATCACTTCCGACTGTTGCTGCGTAGCGGGATAATTTACTTACGGTATCCATAGAATCATTTCCGCCAATGTAGAAGAAATAGCTGATTTCTTTTTCGGTAAATTTCTGGAAAAGTTCAGGATAAACCGGATCAGAAAGATCTTCCGGTAATTTATAACGGCAGGAACCAAGATAAGAACCCGGTGTGGTGCGGATACGTTCCAGTTCGCCATTTTCTTTTAAAGATGCCATGTCCATTGTGTGATCGGCAAGAAAACCTTCGATACCGTTGACCATACCGATGACATTATCAATCTCCGGATTTGCCAGACCTTCTGAGACAACACCATAGAGACTTCCGTTGATTACAGCAGTAGGACCACCTGATTGTCCGACCAGTAAATTGTGATTCATAGTTGAAATCCTCCTCTTTATTCATAGTAATCATATAGCTTTAACTATAGCCGAAAAATGTGAAATTTACAATATCAGTTGGAAAACAAAAAGAAATAGGCTATACTAGGAACGTGAGCTTTAAATTGAGAAGGAGAATACACATGAAATATATATCGTTTGCGATTCCGTGTTATAACTCGGCAGCTTATATGGACCGGGCAGTGGAATCTATTTTAAAAGGTGGAGAAGATATAGAGATCATTATAGTTAATGACGGATCAAAGGATGATACTTCAAAGATTGCGCATGAATATGAAGAAAAGTATCCGACGATCATCCATGCAGTTGATAAAGAAAATGGTGGACACGGAGATGCGGTCAATGTAGGTCTTGACCACGCAGAGGGAAAATATTTTAAAGTTGTGGACAGTGATGACTGGGTAGATGAAGAAGCACTGTACAAGATTCTGGATGTTCTGAAAAAGTTTGAAGAGGAAGAAAAGCAGGTGGATATGCTGCTTGCCAACTATGTATACGAAAAAGAAGGAATGGAGCACAAGAAAGTGATTGAGTACAAGAATGTGCTTCCACAGGAAGAGATTTTTGGCTGGAATGATGTGAAACATTTCCATCTGGGACAGTATATTCTGATGCATTCTGTTATTTACCGGACAGATTTCCTGAAATTATGTCAGCTCAGGCTGCCGAAGCATACGTTCTATGTGGACAATATTTATGTTTACTATCCACTTCCGCATGTGCGTAAGATGTATTATATGGATGTGGATTTTTATCGTTATTACATTGGAAGAGAAGATCAGTCTGTCAATGAAAAGGTGATGATCAGTCGTGTGGATCAGCAGATCTTTGTCACAAAGAGTATGATTGATATGTATGATATGCGCAAGATTTCTAATAAAAAACTGCGGGCCTATATGACTAATTATCTTGCAATTATGATGACGGTGTCTTCGATTCTTCTGATTCGTTCCAAAAATGCAGAGAATCTGGAAAAGAAACGGGAGCTGTGGCAGTATCTGAAGAAGAATCACTACGGAACTTATTGGAAGATCCGTTACGGAATCCTTGGACAGACCATGAATCTTCCGGGCAGATCAGGAAGAAAGATTTCGTCTCTGGCGTACATTGTGGCGAGAAGAATTGTCGGATTTAATTAAAATTCGTTCTTGACATTTCCGAAGAGAAGACTATAATAACGATTAAAGAAAATATGGTTCACCAAAATTCGTTGATGAGAACAAAGTCGTATCCGTCATTATTTTCAGAGAGCCTGTGGATGGTGTGAACAGGTAATAACCGGGTAAGGATATCCTCTCTAAGAAGCGGGTCCAAAGCAGAAAAGTATCTGCAAGTAGACTTCGCCGGGATCCACCGTTATATGGATAGCATATGTTGGTATGTGAAGTGCCGCAGATTATTTTCTGTGGAATTAGGGTGGTAACGCGGATTTTATTCGTCCCTTTTCAGATTGATTCTGGAAAGGGACTTTTTTGTTTCATAGGAAGTTCCTATGAAACAAAAGGCACATTCCTTTTTATTGTTGTGTATACAAAAAATCCTGTGAGTTTTGTTATCGGAAGATTAGAAGAACAGTTTTGCGTGGACGAAAAGAAAAAGGAGGAAACTGTAATGAAAGCATTACAAAAAGCAAGCAAATTTTTATCAGACTATACATCAGTGGTGGTAATCGCTATTGCAGTAGTCACATTCTTTGTACCGGCAATGATGGGATGGGTAAATAACCCATTGTTCGTTGATCCGGTATCCAACAAGTTCACCTGTCAGTCGATCATCATCGGAATCATCATGTTCAGCATGGGACTGACACTGACAACCGAAGATTTTAAGATTCTGGCACAGAGACCTTTTGATATCTGTATAGGTGCAATCGCGCAGTATCTGATCATGCCATTTCTTGCATTTGCACTGACGAAAGTACTTCAGCTTCCGGATGGAATTGCACTTGGTCTGATTCTTGTGGGCTGTTGCCCGGGTGGTGTATCATCCAATATCATGTCTTATCTGTGTGGCGGAGATGTGGCATTTTCCGTAGGAATGACTACGGTATCCACAATCATTTCACCGGTTATGACACCGCTTATGGTTTCACTTCTTGCAAGCGGAACACATATTACGATCAAAGGACTTCCGATGTTTGTATCTATTGTTGAGACCGTTATTGTTCCGGTAGCTTTTGGATTTTTACTGAATTATCTGTTTGGAAAGAAAAAGACATTTACAGAGCTTCAGAAAGTAATGCCTGGAGTTGCAGTACTTGGACTTGCATGTGTAGTTGGCGGAGTTGTTTCTTCGCAGGGAGACAAATTCTTTGAATCAGGAGTTGTAATTTTTGTGGCAGTATTTCTTCATAATGGACTTGGATATCTGCTGGGATACGGCGCAGGAAGACTGACTGGTATGAATACTGCAAAGAAGAGAACGATCTCCATCGAAGTTGGGATGCAGAACGCCGGACTTGCTACCAACCTTGCAACCACAACGGCACAGTTTGCGGTGGCACCGGAATCTGCAATTATCTGTGCTGTATCCTGTACATGGCATTCTATCTCAGGAACACTTCTTGCAGGATTATTTGCAGCATATGATAAGAGAAAAGCAGGAAAGCGTGCGAATAAAAAGCAGGCTGCAGAAAATGTAGCATAAAATACAGAAATAATTTCGGAATGATCGTCATAAAATATCAGGAATAACTTACAGGGCGTAAGAAGATATGGAAGATCAGAAACTGGAAAATCTTTTAAATCTGGCACTTGGAGCGACGGATGAAGAAAGAGAAAAATCATTGAATCTGGATGTCGGGTATCATCCGATTGACAGGGAATGGGAATTGATTATTAAATATTCGGGCAATCTGGACCAGGTAAGAGATCTGGCGAGTCAGGTGGTTGAGCTTCAGAATGAGTACGCAATCATTCGGATCAGTCAATCCGGAATTGATATACTTTCAGATATTCCGGAGGTAGAATATATAGAAAAACCGAAACGTTTATTTTTTCAAATAGCAAATGGAAAGCGGGTATCCTGTATCAATGAGGTACAGGATATCCGCTTTCTTAATCTGCGTGGACAGGGTGTACTTGTGGCGATTATTGATTCAGGGATTGATTATGCGAATGAAGATTTCCGAAATGAGGATGGAACGACAAGGATAAAGGTGCTGTGGGATCAGTCCTAATACCGGATGCGGATGAGGAAAAGAATCCACCAAAAGGCTATCGGATGGGAGTGGAATTTACCCAGGAGCAGATTAACAGGGCACTTGAGACTGCTTCGACAGAGGAAAGGAGAAGAATGGTGCCAAGTCAGGATATATCCGGACATGGGACTGCCGTTGCAGGGATTGCTGCCGGAAATGGGCGAGGAAGCGGAAAGCTATATGCCGGTGTGGCGCCAGACAGTGAATTAATCGTAGTAAAAATGGGTTCACCTATGCCAGATGGATTCCCGCGAACGACAGAGCTGATGCAGGCATTGGATTATGTGGTGAGGAAATCGCTGGAGGTGCGGATGCCGGTGGCGATCAATCTGAGTTTTGGAAATACCTATGGCTCTCATGACGGAAGAAGTCTGGTGGAGCGGTATATCGATGATCTGTCGAATTTCTGGAAGAGTGTGATCTGTGTGGGAACGGGAAATGAGGCAGCAAGTGCAGGACATACGTCCGGGGTGATGCAGGAAAGGAAGGAAGAAAGAATACAGCTTGCAGTGCAGTCGGAAGAACCAACGCTGAATATTCAGATCTGGAAAGCGTATACGGACGAAGTGGAAATTTCATTCGTATCTCCGGCAGGGACGCAGATTGGACCGATTCAGTCTGTTCTCGGTCCGCAGAGATTTCGGATTGGAGATACGGAGATTTTATTATATTATGGAAAGCCGAGCCCGTATAATGTGGCACAGGAAATTTATATCGATATGATTCCGGTGACGGATTATATTACGTCGGGAGTCTGGCAGATTATCCTGAATCCGACAAGGGTTGTGGAAGGACAGTATGATCTGTGGCTGCCAAGTGAGAATGTACTAAACCGGGGAACGGGATTTCTGTATCCGGATGAAGAAGTGACCTTAACGATCCCTTCGACTGCGGAAAAAGTGATATCGGTTGGAGCGTATGATGCGCTTACTTTTTCCTATGCACCTTTTTCAGGAAGGGGATATACCTGGCAGGATGAAAGGACGAAGCCGGATCTTGTGGCGCCGGGAGTGAATGTCAGGACGGCAGCAGTTGGCGGAGGGATGACTACGGTGAGTGGAACTTCTTTTGCGACGCCTTTTGTAACCGGAGCGTCGGCACTTTTGATGGAGTGGGGGATTGTGAGAGGGAATGATCCGTTTTTGTATGGGGAAAAGGTGAAGGCGTATCTCCGGCGCGGGGCGAGAGAGCTGCCGGGATTTGAGAAGTATCCGAATCGGGAGGTGGGGTATGGGGCAATTTGCGTAGTACAAAGTATTCCGCAGGAGTGAAAAACAAATAGGGGAGGTAGTTATAGATTATATTTTGTATATACTATGGTGCTGGAATATAAGAAAAAGTTTAGAGAGTGATTTGAAAAATGCAAAATTATTATAACTACTATTAAAGGTGGGATGATATAATAAATACAGTGAATTTTGATAAATATTCACAAGAAAACGCAGAATATGATTTGAAAAACCGAAAATAAATCAACAAGTAAGGAGACAATGTATGTCAGAACAGGAAAAGAACACTGAGCAGGGCGTTCACAAGCGCCGCGCAAGGTACAAAGGAAAATATCCACGAAAATTTGAAGAAAAATACAAAGAATTACAGCCGGAGAAATATCAGGACATGATTGCCCATGTCATTCAGAAAGGAAATACACCTGCCGGAATGCACATTTCGATCATGGTGCAGGAAATTCTTGATTTCCTGAAGATCCAGCCGGGAGAGGTGGGATTTGATGCAACGCTTGGCTATGGCGGACATACAAAAGCGATGCTGAAATGTCTGGAAGGAAAGGGGCACATTTATGCGACTGATGTGGATCCGGAAGAATCTGCAAAAACAAAAAAACGTCTGGAAGAACAGGGATTTGGTGAGGATATTTTAACAATCCGTCTTCAGAACTTCTGTACTATCGATGAGATCGCAAAAGAAGTTGGGGGATTTGATTTTATTCTGGCTGATCTGGGTGTGTCTTCCATGCAGATTGACAACCCGAAGAGAGGATTTTCTTTCAAAGTAGACGGACCTCTGGATTTGCGACTGAATCAGGAAAAAGGGATCAGTGCAGCCGAGAGACTGGATACAATTTCAAGAGAAGAACTTGCCGGGATGTTATATGAAAATTCGGATGAGCCGTACTGTGAAGAACTGGCAAAGGCGATCACAGAGGAAATCCGTAAAGGACATCGGATTGATACCACGACAAAGCTGCGCCAGGTGATCGAACAGACCTTGTCTTTCCTTCCGGAAAATAAGGAGAAAAAAGATATCATCAGGAAGACCTGTCAGCGGACTTTCCAGGCACTCAGAATTGACGTGAATCATGAATTTGAAGTACTCTATGAATTTATGGAAAAACTGCCGGGCGCTTTGAAACCGGGTGGAAGAGTGGCGATCCTGACGTTCCATTCAGGAGAAGATAAACTGGTGAAGAAAGCTTTAAAAGCAGGATATCGCGAGGGAGTTTATTCCGAATATGCCAAAGATGTAGTCCGGCCTTCGGCAGAAGAGTGTGCACAGAATGGGCGTGCAAGATCTACGAAGATGCGCTGGGCTGTGAAGGCAGAGCATTCTGATTGTGGCGCTGGCAGAGGCATTTTTGATCATTAATCTGGTAGCGAGAAGAATATTCGGTATTCTGGAAAAGCAGAGCTGAACTTGAAGATCAGAAACGACAGAAAGAACTGAAAGCAGCAAAAAAAGGGCAAAAAAGAATTTGTACTTTAGTCTACAAATTCAGATGCCAGCATGATATACTGTATGGAAAAGTTATGAAATATCTGGTATCAAAATGAAAGTAGGAGGAAAGAAAGAGTATGAACAATTTTTTGCCACAGAAGAGGGGAATGCAGGTTGTCTGGATCATAGTGGGCTGTCTGATCTACGCAGTCGGTCTGAACGTATTTATTATCCCTATGAATTTATACAGCGGGGGAGCAGTCGGTCTTGCACAGCTGTTAAGTTATGGAGCAGGACAGATCGGGATTAAGGAAATCGCAGGTCTGAACCTGTATGGTATCATTTATTTACTGCTCAACATTCCGATTTTATTTATTGCATGGTTTAAAATCGGAAAGACTTTTTTTATAAATACAATCCTTGGAACGGTAGGAATCAGTTTATTTACTTCAATCGTACCATCGCCGGCGACAGCAGTGATCGATGATCCGGTCATTGGAATCATCATCGGTGGTGTTGTAACCGGAGCCGGAATCGGAATCATGCTGACGGCAAAAGGAAGCGGCGGTGGAATCGAGGTTATCGGTATCTGGATGGCGAAAAAATATGCGGGAATGTCCGTTGGAAAATTGGGAACCATCTTCAATCTGGTACTGTATGCCATTTATCTTTTAGTTTTTGATATCTCAACGGTGATTTATTCGGTCGTCTACCTGTTCTTCTACACAGTAACTCTGGACAGGATGCATTTCCAGAACATCAATGTGAGAATGCTGATTTTCACGAAGAAGAAGGGAATCGCAGAGGCGATCATGAAAGAAACCGGACGTGGTGTTACGCAATGGAATGGTGAAGGTGCATTTACGAGTGAAGACAATTATGTTCTGGTAACGATCGTGAATAAATTTGAAGTAGAAGATATCCTGAACATGGTGTATTTACTGGATCCGGAAGCATTTACTACGGTAGATGAAGGAGTTAAGGTGTACGGAAACTTCCAGAAGAGAGTTTAAGAGGCAGGAATAAATGTATAAAATACTGATCGTTGAAGACGATAACACGATCGCAGAGTTACTGGCATCGCATTTGAAAAAGTGGAATTATAAGACAGTATGTGTACGCGATTTCAAAAATGTAATGGAAGAATTTAAAAAGGCAGGTCCACAGCTTGTGATCCTGGACATCGGGCTTCCGTTTTACAATGGATTCTACTGGTGCCAGGAGATCCGGAAGCTGTCCAATGTGCCGATCATTTTCCTGTCATCGATGAACGACAACATGAATATCGTGATGGCAATGAACATGGGCGGAGATGAGTTTATCGAGAAGCCGTTTGATCTGAATGTAGTGACAGCAAAGGTGCAGGCAGTACTGAGAAGAGCATACGCACTGCAGGGAACAGCAAATATCATTGAGCATGGAGAAATGCTGTTGAATCTGGGAGATGCGTCGCTTACAATAGCCGGGCAGAAGATTGAACTCACCAAGAATGAGTTCAAGATTTGCCAGATGTTTTTTGAAAGCGCAGGAAAATTTGTGACCAGAGATGCGATTATGACCAGACTTTGGGAAAGTGACGAATTCATCGATGATAATACACTTACAGTAAATGTGGCGAGACTTCGGAAAAAGCTGGAGGAAGCCGGAATGCATGATGTGATCCGGACAAAGAAAGGAATCGGGTACATGCTGGTATGACAGAGATTTTAAGGGTATTTTGGAAAGAAAAAAGACCGGAGAGAATTGCGGTTCTGGTTTCGGGCATCCTCTTTGCAGTCATCTTCTGGATCTATGAAATTCCGGTGGAAATTGCAGGATATGCGTTCCTTCTGGTGATTCTGTGGAATGTGATCTGGTTTACACTTGTTTTCATACGATATGTAAAAAGACAAAGAGTACTGGAAGAAAATCAGGAAAAAATCCGGACAGAGGCAGAAGGATTTCCGGAGGCAGAAAGCCGGGAAAGCGAAATGTACCAGGAACTGATCCGGCAGCTTTATGAAGAGAAAAAAGAGCTGGAATCCTCTGTGCAGATTGAAAAACAGGAGCTGTCCGATTATTACAGCATGTGGGTTCATCAGATCAAGACTCCAATTGCAGCACTCGGCGTCCTGATCCAGAGCGGAGAGGAACTGGAAGAAGTACAGGAAAGCCCGAAAGCACAGGAACTTACCCGAAGCATGAAAATGGAAGTATTCCGGATTGAACAATACGTGGATATGGTACTCACCTATCTCAGAATGGGGTCCGCAACCTCCGATTACGCCTTCCGGATCTGCAGCCTGGAAGAAATCATTCGCCAGGCAGTCCGCAAATATTCCCAGATGTTCATCATGACCAGAACAAGACTTCACCTTGAAATCCAGGATCAGAAGATTCTGACCGACGAAAAATGGCTGACCTTCGTCATTGAACAAATCCTCTCCAATGCAGTTAAATACGCAAGAGGCGGAGAAATATCAATTTACACAGAAAATCAGACACTGGTAATCGCTGACAATGGAATCGGAATCGCCGAAGAAGACCTCCCAAGAATCTTCGAAAAAGGATTCACTGGTTACAACGGAAGAGCAAATAAAAAGTCTACCGGAATTGGTTTATATCTGTGCAAAACAATTATGGATCGCTTACATCATACGATTCGGATTGAATCCGATCTTGAAAGAGGAACAAAAGTATATTTAAACTTTGACCGTGAATCCAGACGAATAGAGTAATGGAGTTTATTGGTACAAAAACGAAAAAACTTCCAACAATAGAACCGAACTATGATTTACTTTTTGGTTAAGGATTTAGTGATTAAAATATGCTCATCCATTTGAACCACACAGCCACCAGAAACAAATAAATATGGAAAATTCCATGTTTGTGCAATGGAGATGAAACACAGGAATCATGGAGGCCATTGCCGAACATGATTCCCGCCCCAAGTGGTTCATCGGAATGGTTTGCACAAAGGAATTTGGAATATTTATTTGTTTCTGGTGGCGTTCCTTTCACCCAAATGAGTCTTTTCAACCCCAATCCTTACAAAAATGTAAGAAACCCCACCAAAATTGTCATTTACTTCGATGGAAGGAAACGCCCGGCTTTTTTATAATGGATTTATCAAATAAAAAAGAAGGGCAGGTCAAAAAAACATGGCATTACTTGACGTAAAGAACGTAAAAAAGATATACACAACCCGTTTCGGAGGAAATCAGGTAGAGGCGCTGCATAACGTCAGCTTTTCCGTAGAAGCAGGCGAATATGTAGCAATTATGGGAGAAAGCGGAAGTGGTAAAACTACACTTCTGAATATCCTGGCTGCACTTGATAAGCCGACCGGTGGAAAGGTCTACTTAAAAGGGAATGATCTCGGCAAGATCCGGGAAAAAGAGATGGCAGCTTTCCGGCGGCAGAATCTGGGATTTGTCTTCCAGGACTTCAATCTTCTGGATACACTGACGTTGAAGGACAACATTTTTCTTCCACTGGTGCTGTCCGGTAAGAAATACACGGAAATGGAGAGCCGGATCATGTCAATCGCAGAGCAACTGGGGATCAGTAAGCTTCTGAACAAATATCCATATGAAGTATCCGGCGGGCAGAAGCAGAGAGCAGCCATTGCACGTGCTCTGATCACACAACCGCAGCTGATCCTTGCCGATGAACCGAGCGGTGCGCTGGATTCCAGATCGACGGATGAGCTTCTGGGACTTTTTAATGCGATCAACGATAACGGGCAGACGATTGTCATGGTAACGCACAGTGTCAAAGCAGCGAGCACGGCAAAGAGAGTCCTCTTCATCAAGGATGGGGAAGTTTTTCATCAGCTTTACCGTGGCAATCTGACCAGTGACGAGATGTACCAGAAGATTACCGATACCTTGACGGTTCTCACTACAGGAGGTGAGCACCGTGAATAGATCGATTTACACAAAGCTTGCCATTTCCAATCTGAAAAATAACCGGAAGACATACATTCCATATGTGCTGACAGCTGTCCTGACGGTGATGATGTATTATATGATGGCAAATCTGGCGGCAAATTCTCCGATGGACCAGGAGGCATTAAAGATTATTTTAAGTCTGAGTGTTCATGTGATTGAAATATTTGCACTGATCTTTCTGTTTTACACCAACAGTTTTCTGATCAAAAGAAGGAAAAGAGAAATCGGAGTGTATCACATTCTCGGAATGGGGAAACCGCAGCTTGCGAAAATGCTGGTGATCGAGACGGTTGTAGCCGGTGCGGTCAGTATTCTGGGTGGAATCTTTTTCGGAACTGCGCTTGCAAAGCTGATGTATGCACTTTTGAAAAGAATGATTCATTATGACGATAAACTGGCATTTCGGATGTCATGGGAGATTGCAGGAAATACCGTTCTCTTTTTCACACTGATCTTTGCATTGACTCTGATCTATAATCTTTTGCAGATCCGGCTTGCCAATCCAATCGAGCTTCTGCATGCGGGGAGTCAGGGCGAGCGGGAGCCGCAAACCAAATGGATTCTGACTGTGGCTGGCATCATTTTCCTTGGAATCGGTTATTATATTGCGATTACGACAAAAGAACCACTTAAGGCGCTTCAACTTTTCTTTGTCGCAGTAATCTGTGTCATTATCGGAACCTACGCGCTTTTTACAGCAGGAAGTATTGCTTTTTTAAAGCTGCTTCGGAAAAACAAAAATTTCTATTATAAAACAAAGCATTTTATATCCGTATCCGGCATGCTTTACCGGATGAAGCAGAATGCAGTCGGGCTGTCAAATATCTGTGTGCTCAGTACTATGGTTCTGGTGATCATTTCGTCTACCGTATCTTTGTACATCGGAAAGGAGGATGTCTTAAGAACAAGGTATCCGCAGGAAGTGTATATTACAAATTCAGTATCTGATGATGCGGAAAATCAGAAGCTGCACGATATGGCGGAAAAGATCTGCCGGGATAATCAGGTAGAGATCACAGATGAGAAGAGCTGGCATATGGCAGAGCTTGTGAAGATAAAAAACGGAGAAGAATATACCTCTGCGATGATAAAGGATTATTCGTCATCCGATGTGGTGTTTTTTGATGTGATTGGGTTGGCAGATTATAATCAGCTGACCGGCGAAAGGTTGGAGCTTGGGGATAAGGAAGCCATTCTTTTTACGAATGGGGAAAATTACGGCAAGGATACCATCCAGATTGATGATGAAAACTGGACGATCAAAAAAGAGCTGGACAAGGCACCTTTTGGAAAGAAGAGTGATTCTAATACAGAAAATGTATATTATATGATTGTCAGTGATGAAAAAGAGTTTATGGAAAACTATCTGAAAAAATATCAGCTCGAGGCAGAGGACAAACCGGTAAAATGGAGGGAGTCATTCAATTTAAGAGGCAGCGAAGAACAGAAGCTGAAAGCTGTCAAAGAGCTGAAAACACAGGCAGAAAGTGAATTTGAACATACTGGTGTACAGGGAAGATATCTTGAAAAAGAGACTTTCTTTGGTCTGTATGGCGGTGTATTTTTTATTGGAATGTATCTGGGAAGCCTGTTCCTGATGGCAACGGTGCTGATCATTTATTATAAACAGATTTCCGAAGGCTTTGATGACAGAGAACGCTATCAGATCATGCAGAAGGTAGGGATGAGCAAACGCGAGGTCAAAAGCTCGATCCGCAGCCAGATCCTGATGGTATTCTTCCTGCCGCTTGTGATGGCGATCATCCATATTGCAGTTGCATTTCCGGTGATCACAAAGCTTTTAGCCATATTTTATCTGAAAAATACAAAGCTGTTCTTCGGATGCACTGCCGGTACAGTGGGAATCTTTGCCGTCTTTTATGTGATCGTATTTGTGATAACAGCAAAAGAATATTATAAAATCGTTGAATAGAAGAAAAAGACAAAAAAGGTGACGAAAGTCATCTTTTTGTCGTATACAGAGGTATTTCTTGCTAAGAACGACCGTTCTGTAGTAGAATACAGATAGACTAATTGAAAAGAGGATTGCGAGAGTGCAAAGCACGTAGCAATCTGGTATCAAAGGGGTCAAAATATCTTTTGCCCCAACATCATTGAAAAGATAAAATTACAGAAAGCAAGGGACGTATAAATGATAGAAAAAGGGCTGGTATATGGAAGATTTCAGATTCTGCATCTCAAACATGTGGAATACATTCTGGCGGCAAAGATGCGCTGCAAAAGGCTTTATATAGGAATCACCATGTCGGATGATCTGCACGTATCAGGGGGTGAGGAAGACAATTACCGGGTAAGACGGAGCGCTAATCCTCTGACTTATATTGAGCGTTATGAGATGCTTCGTGATACGTTGCTCAGTTTCGGAGTGCCGAGAGAAGAGTTTGAGATCATCCCGTTTCCGATTGACAGAGTGGAATATCTGGGGCAGTATCTGCCGGAGGGTGCGGTCTGCTTTATGAGTATCTGTGATGAATGGACTGCGAACAATGAGAAGCGTTTTGAGAAGCTTGGAATTCCGGTGGAAGTCCTCTGGAGAAGAACCAAAGAGGAAAAAGGGGTATCAGGTTCCCAGATCCGGCAGAGGATCCTGGCAGATGAAAAGTGGGATGATCTGGTGCCAAAGACCGTTTATGATTATGTTCTCTCGCACGGAATTGACGACAGGATCAAGTTTTCAAAATAAAGGAGAAGCTGAAATGCAGGATTGGGAAAGATTTGGAGAAGAGATCAGACGAACTGTGCAGGATGCTGTAGACTCACAGGATTACCGGAGGCTGAACCAGACGATCACGGATACGATCAACCGGGCAGTGAACGGTGCGGTAAATGGCGCGGAACAGGGCATGCGTTCTTTTGGAAATGCGTTTGATCAGGCAACGAGAAATATGGGAAGAGGTCCGGGAGGACCGCGTGGAAGATATGGACAGATGGGCGGATCTGACAGATGGGGAAGAACGCCTGGAGGAGGTGTACCTCCGTTCGGAACTTACAGGTGGAGCGGACCGGATGGAAATGGAAGAGCGTGGAATCCGGATATGCAGGACTATAAGGCGGAATCACAGGGAAGCAGCCGGTATGGATACAGCAATGCACAGCAGTCACCTGTCTTGTATGGATCGACGACGGGAACAAAGGCAGGCGGAATTGTCATGATCGCAGCAGGCGGAAGCATGGCACTGATATTCCTGATTCTGTTCCTTGCATCTTGTATTGCTTCTTTGCCGGAAAGTCCGGGGGCTTTATGGATCATGCGTGCGGTATTTGGGCTACTTACGGCAGCAAGTGGCATGATCACAGGCTGGGGCATTAAGCTTCTGAAACAGGTTGGAAGATTCAAGAACTACAGCCGCAGGATCGCAGGCAGAGAGTACTGCAATATTTCAGAAATCGGAAGCAATTCCGGAAAATCCATAAAATTTGTGACAAAGGATCTGGAAAGAATGATTTCCAAAGGCTGGTTCCGTCAGGGGCATATGGATGGTGAGAAGAAATGCCTGATCCTGTCAAACCGTGCTTATGAAGAATATTTACAGATCGAAACTCGCAGACAGCAGTCGAAAGCGGAAGAGCCGGTAAAGAAAGAAGAGAAGACACAGGAAAATACAAAAGAGAAAGATGCAAAGAATGAAAAGCTGACACCGGAGGTGCAGAAGATCATTGACCAGGGGGATGCTTTTATCAGAAAGATCCACGAGTGTAATGAAGCCATTCCGGGAGAAGAGATTTCTGCAAAGATCAGCCGGATGGAGATGCTGGTAGACCGGATCTTTGACCGGGTGGAAGAAAATCCACAGTCAGTTTCGGATATCCGTAAGCTGATGGAATATTATCTTCCGACGACGATCAAGCTTCTGGAAGCATATGAACAGCTTGACAGACAGCCGGTTGATGGAGAAAATATCCAGACTGCAAAGCGTGAGATTGAGGCAACGCTCGATACTTTAAATACGGCGTTTGAGAAACTTCTGGATGACCTGTTTCAAGATACCATGTGGGATGTCTCATCGGATATTTCCGTATTGAATACCATGCTTGCACAGGAAGGTCTGAAAGAGGACGGAATAAAAAAATAAAGTCGCAGGAGGAAGAAGAGTATGAACGATTTTGAAGAATTTAATGTGACACCGGAGCTGACGCTGGATCCGTTTCAGGAAGAAAAAAAAGAGACTCCGCAGATTTATCAGGAGGCAGAACCGGAAACACCGGAGATCGTCCTGACACCGGAAGAAAAGAATATGGTCAGTGCATTTGCAGAAAAAATTGATCTCGCCAATTCGAACATGATTCTTCAGTACGGAGCCGGAACCCAGAAGAAGATCGCAGATTTTTCAGAAAAAGCACTGGAAAATGTAAAGACAAAAGATCTTGGAGAGGTTGGCACACTGTTAAGTGATGTGGTGACAGAACTGAAAGGATTTGATGAGGAAGAGGAAAAAGGATTCCTCGGAATCTTCAAAAAAGGCGGAAACAAGATCCAGGCAATGAAAGCCAAATATGCAAAAGCAGAAACCAATGTAAACAATATTGTCAAAGCACTGGAATCTCACGAAGTGCAGCTTATGAAAGACATTGCGCTTCTGGACAAGATGTATGAAGTGAACCTGACATATTATAAAGAATTGTCCATGTATGTGCTTGCCGGAAAGCAGAAGCTTGCCGAGACAAGAAACGGCGAGCTTCAGGAACTGAAGAATAAAGCGATGGCAAGCGGACTTGCCGAGGATGCACAGGCAGCAAAAGATCTGGATTCCAGATGTGAACGTTTCGAAAAAAAACTGCATGATCTGGAACTGACCAAGACAATCGCCATGCAGACCGCACCACAGATCCGTCTGGTGCAGGGAAACGACACAATGATGGCAGAAAAAATCCAGTCTACACTCGTCAATACGATCCCGCTCTGGAAAAGCCAGATGGTACTCGCCCTTGGTGTGGAACATTCCGCACAGGCAGCAGCAGCTCAGAGAGAAGTCAACGATATGACCAATGAACTCCTGCGCAAGAACGCAGAAAAGCTGAAGATTGCTACAGTAGAGACTGCCAAAGAATCCGAGCGTGGAATCGTAGATATTGAAACCTTAAAAGCAACCAATGAATCGCTGATCGCAACCTTCGATGAAGTCATGCAGATCCAACAGGAAGGCCGCCAGAAACGTCAGCAGGCAGAGGTGGAAATGCAGCGCATCGAAGCTGAACTGAAAGCGAAGCTGTTACAGGTTCAGGGGTAAGCATTTGGTGGATGACGTCTGGAGGCTGCCCCGTTATGGGGTGGTGCGAGTGGAGGAGATGGCAGGTGGTAGGAATAAAGTGCTTAGTGTGAATGCTTATGAAACTAAAAGTTTGCCAGCGCACAGACATAAAGGACTCCGTTTTCTGTGATTAGAAACGGTGCTAGAGTCCGTTAGAAAAAAGGCACCAGTAATTCGGATCTGGTTTCGTGCTACAAGCACGAAAGCCAGAGGGCTGCTGAGTGGAATAATCATCAGGATTATTCCGCGAATCAGCCCGGTATCCAAATTACTGGCGCCTTTTTTCTCTACGGACTCTTCACCATTTCTACCCACAGAAAACGGAGTCCTTTATGTCGTCCCTTTTGTACATTTATTCAATAACAGTTCCGGTTTTACCCTTCAGAGCATCTTTCAGAGTATCAAAAGAAGTAATCAGAGCACTTCTTCCCTCTTTCTTTTCTACGAATCCTACGGATGCCTGGAATTTTGGAAGCATATTGTAGATTCCGAAGTGTCCTTCATTCATGTACTGCTTAGCCTGTTCTACGGAGATAGTATCGAGTTCTTCTTCATCTTCTTTTCCGTGGTTTAAGCATACCTTTTCCACACTGGTGAGGATGATGAGCTCGTCTGCATCGATCTGCTCGGCGAGCTTGCCGGCAGTAAGATCTTTTTCGATGACTCCGCTGGCACCTTTAAGATGATTGTTCTGCTGGAGTACCGGGATTCCGCCACCACCGCAGGCGATTACAATATGTCCTGCATCGGTAAGGGTGCGGATGGAATCAACTTCTACGATATCAACCGGGTTTGGAGAAGCAACGACACGGCGGAAGCCCTGACCAGGAACTTCTACTACATAATTGCCCTTTTTACGTTCAACGGCAGCGTCTTCTGCGCTCATGATACGTCCGACAACCTTGGTTGGTGTGTAGAATGCTTCGTCATATGGATCAACAGTTACCTGTGTGATAACAGTACATACGCTGCGGTAGATGCCGCGTTCGATCAGTTCTTCGCGAATCGCGTTCTGCAGGTCATATCCGATGTAACCCTGTGACATAGCAGAGCAGACTGACATCGGAGAAGCGGTATAATCCGGATGATTGGTGCTGAATTCGTTCATAGCAGTATGGATCATACCAACCTGAGGTCCATTACTGTGTGTGATTACTACCTGGTATCCTTCTTCAACAAGATCTGCAATGGAAACTGCAGTTTTTTTAACGGCAACCTTCTGCTCCGGAAGTGTGGTTCCGAGTGCGCGGTGTCCTAATGCAACAACAACTTTTTTCTTCATATTACATCCCTCTGTTTCTCAGAATTTGAATTGTCTGCGTATGAAAAACATATAACGCAGACAACAGCGATAAAAAATATATAAAAATTATAGTATTTTTTTATGGAAATTGCAATCATTAGTTGGCAAAAATGCACAGTATAAAAAGGAATTACTGGTGGGCAGAAGCTAAATGGCACAAGGACGGGGATTTTCACAAAACATGCTGACAACAAGGGAAGATGTTCATATAATATAATAAGAAGTCCGGTGGATGGTGCAGTATGAAAGAGGAACGGATTCGATTTTGCGGATTAAAAGAGCGGGAGGTCATTAATATGTGTGACTGCAAGCGGCTTGGTTTTGTTGCCGATCTGCTGATCAATATCTGTTCAGGGTGTGTGGAAGCATTGATCGTACCGGGACCGGGAAGAATCTGTGGATTTCTTGGGTATGATGCGGAGTATATTATTCCGTTTGAGTGTATCCGCAGGATTGGAGAGGATATTATTCTTGTGGAAATTAAAGAGGACAAATGTCTGAAGCCGTGTAAATAAGAAGATGTTGGGGTCAAAAGGTATTTTGCCCCCCTTTGATACCAGATTGCTACGTGCTTTTGACCCTGGTATCATAAGAATAGTAAAAGAGGAAGAAGAGTACAGACTGCTCAGTGAAATAAATGAGAACAAGTAAAAAGACAAAGGAGAGAAGAAAAATGACAGCATTTTTTAAAGAAATCGAGCCATTCCGGGGAAACGGAAACGAAAATGAAAAGGGACAGACACTGGAAGAATTTCTGGAGGAGTATGATCCTTATAAATATAAGAATCCTTGTGTGACAACGGATGCAGTTATATTTTCCTGCAAAAGAAAGGAAGCGGACGGAGAATGGAAAGTCCTGATGGTTAAAAGACGGAATCATCCGAGCATTGGCTGGTGGGCGCTTCCGGGTGGGTTTATTGAACTCCATGAGAATCTGGAAGATACGGCAAGAAGAGAACTGACCGAGGAGACCGGCGTGGCGGATCTTCCGATGGAGCAATTTGCAGTCTATGGAAATGTGGACCGTGATCCAAGAGCACGGATCATCACGTCAGCGTATCTTTCGGTTGTAAATGAAGGGCAGGTAAAGGTGCGGGCCGGCGATGATGCGGCGGATGCAAGATGGATGCAGCTTCATTGCCGGACAGAATCGGTGAAGGAGGACGGAGAATGGACAGAAACCATTTATCGCCTGACATTGGAAAATAAGGACACAGATCTTACAATTTCAGCAGCTGTTGAGAAGAGAGAAAGAAGCGGTCTGGTAAGAGAAACCTATTATAAGGTAAAAGAATCGGACCGGATCGCCTGTGACCATGCGGCACTGATCGTACAGGCATGGAAGCTGGTGGAGAGCCGGCTTATATAGCTTATTGATAAAGTGTGAATTTGTTGACAACCTTGTATACAGGATTTATACTATAGACATTAAAAATGTGCGTGATTCGGCAGTAGAATCAATCAAGAACCAGGCAGGAGGAAAAAAGATGAAGTGCCCATATTGTGGTAACATTGATACAAGAGTCATCGACTCAAGACCGGCAGATGACGGAACGACGATCAGAAGGAGAAGATCCTGTGATGCGTGCAACAAGCGTTTTACAACCTATGAGAAGGTGGAGACCATACCGTTGATCGTGATCAAGAAGGATAACAACCGGGAGCAGTATGACCGTACTAAACTGGAAGGCGGAGTACTCCGGGCATGCTATAAACGTCCGGTATCAGCAGCAGATATTCAGGCAACGATCGACTCGATTGAGACAGCGATTTTCAGCCGGGAAGAGAAAGAAATTCCGAGCAGCCAGATCGGTGAGATTGTTATGGAAAGCCTGAAAAAGCTGGATCCGGTTGCTTATGTACGTTTTGCATCGGTATACAGGGAATTTAAAGACGTGAATACATTCATGGATGAACTGAAGAAAATATTAGAATAAAAGGGGAAAGACAAATGGAACGGAAAAAGACAGTATTGCTCTGCGTGACCGGCGGTATTGCGGCGTACAAGATTGCAACACTGGCAAGTATGCTGGTAAAGACAGGATACGATGTAAAAGTTGTGATGACACAGAATGCAACGAATTTTATCAATCCGCTGGTATTTGAGACGCTGACACAGCATAAGTGCCTGATCGATACATTTGACCGCAATTTTGAGTACAGTGTGGAACATGTGACACTGGCAAAATGGGCAGATATTGTGATGATCGCACCGGCTACAGCGAATGTGATCGGTAAGCTGGCACACGGGATTGCAGATGATATGCTGACTACGACTGTGATGGCATGTGCCGAATGTAAGAAGATCCTTGCACCGGCGATGAACACAAGAATGTATGAGAATCCGGTCGTACAGGATAATTTAAAACTTCTGGAGCATTATGGATATGAAGTGATCCAGCCGGCAAGTGGACATCTGGCATGCGGAGATAACGGAGCCGGGAAGATGCCGGAAGCGGAGACTTTGTATGAATATATTTACCGGGATACTGCTTATGAGAAAGATCTGACCGGAAAGAGAATTCTTGTCACAGCAGGGCCGACAAGAGAAGCAATCGACCCGGTGCGCTACATTACAAATCACTCATCCGGTAAGATGGGATATGCCATTGCACGCGTTGCTGCGGCAAGAGGAGCGGATGTTACGCTTGTCACCGGACCGACAGAGATAAAAAAGCCGATGTTTGTGAAGATCGTTCCGGTCACGACCGCAAAGGAAATGTTCGAGGCGGTAAAGGAAGAAGCGGAAGATGCAGACATTGTGTGTAAGGCAGCAGCGGTTGCAGATTACCGGCCAAAGCATATTGCGGATGAAAAGGTGAAAAAGTCAGACAGTGAGATGAGTCTGGAGCTGGAAAAGACGGACGATATTCTGAAATATCTCGGGGAGCACAGAAAAGACGGACAGTTTCTGTGTGGATTTTCAATGGAAACCGAGAATATGGTTGAAAATTCCAGAAAGAAGCTTGAAAAGAAGAATCTGGATATGATCGCGGCAAATAATCTTAAAGTTGCCGGAGCAGGATTTCAGGGCGATACAAATCAGATGACACTGATCACGAAGGAAGATGAGACTGCACTTCCACTGATCAGCAAGGAAGAGACAGCAGCTTGTATTCTGGACAAGATTCTGGAGTGCATGAATAAATAAAAAGCCAAAATGTATTGTATCTCGTAAAGAGAATAGTAACAGGAGGAAAAGAAAAATGAATCAAAGCAATGAACGTACTACATCCATGTCCAAAACAAAGGGACTCGTACAGATGGCAATCTTTGCAGCACTTATTGTAGTGCTGGCATTCACCCCGTTTATCGGATATATCCCATTGGGATTTACAAGGGCGACGATCATCCATATTCCGGTGATCATGGGATCTCTGATGCTTGGACCGAAGAAGGGCGCAGCGCTTGGAGGTGTATTTGGTCTTACAAGTTTTATCAATAATACGATAAATCCGACATTGACATCATTCGTATTTACCCCATTTTACAGTCTGGGTGAATACAGTGGAGGGATCGGAAGTCTGATCATCTGTTTTGTGCCGCGTATTCTGATCGGTGTAGTACCGTTTTATGTTTACCGTCTGATCAGGAAGCTTTCTAAGAACAACGGAGTATCGTCTGTTGGACTGGTTGCGGCAGGACTTTCCGGAGCACTGACCAATACGCTTCTTGTCATGAATCTTATTTTTGTATTTTTCAGGAATGACTATGCGGCAGCCAATGGTGTTACCGTAAAAGCGGTATATGGATTTATTCTGAGCATTATCGGAATCAATGGGGTTCCGGAGGCAATCGTAGCGGCGGTGATCACGCTGGTACTTGGGAAAACACTGATGAAAAAAGGGGTACAGGAAAGATTAGGAGTGTAAAAAATGATACTTGCGATTGATATAGGAAATACAAATATTGTACTTGGATGCGTGGATGATAACAAAACCTATTTTATCGAAAGACTTTCCACGATCAAGACAAAGATGGAACTGGAATATGCTATTGATATCAAGATGGTTCTGGATATTCATGGGATCAAACCGGAGAAACTGGAAGGAGCGATCATCAGCTCGGTAGTTCCGCAGATTACATATGTCGTAAAAGAAGCAGCCGAAAAGATTTTGAAAAAAGAGACACTGGTCATCGGACCGGGTGTGAAAAACGGACTGAACATTCTGATGGACAATCCGGCCCAGCTTGGAAGTGATCTGGTGGCAAATGCGGTTGCCGGAATTGCGGAATATAAAGCACCGATGATGATCTTCGATCTGGGAACAGCGACAACTGTCAGTGTGATCGATGAGAAGAAAAATTATATTGGTGGAATGATCTATCCGGGTGTGAATATTTCACTGAATGCGCTGACAGAAAATGCATCCCAGCTTCAGGGAATTGGACTGGAAGCACCGAAGCGAATTGTTGGAAAGAATACGATCGAATGTATGAAGAGTGGTGTTCTTTATTCGAGTGCTGCAGGGATTGATGGAATTATTGACCGGATTGAGGAAGCGGTTGGACAGCCTGTGACAGCAATTGCAACGGGCGGACTTTCCAAAAAGATTGTTCCGTATTGTAAGCGAGAGATCATACTGGATGATGATCTGCTTCTGAAAGGACTTCTGATCATTTATCGGAAAAACAGATAACAGAAAGGTGACAGGGACGAGGACTTGCAGAGTTTTCGCCCCTTTTATAAAAGGATGAATACTTACCGGATAACAGTTGCCTATGATGGAACGGCGTATCGTGGATGGCAGAGACAGGAGAATACGGAACTCACTGTACAGGGAATTCTGGAACGGCGGATTTCGGAAATTACAGGGAAAAAGACGGTGGTCAGCGGTTCCGGAAGAACAGATAGTGGTGTACACGCGTTAGGGCAGGAGTGCAGTCTGTATCTGGAACAGGAAATTGATATGGACAGTTTTGAGAAGCAGTTAAATGAACTTCTCCCGGAAGATATCAGAGTGCTGGATATCAGCAGAGAAAAACGGGATTTTCATGCAAGAAAGAGTGCGGTCGGGAAATGCTATGAGTATCGGATCGATCTGCGTGATAAGATGGAAGTATTTCATCGGAAATACCGGTTCCATTTTCCGCATCCGGTCGATATCGGTGCGATGGAAAAAGCAGCAGAGTATCTGGTGGGAACCCATGATTTTTCCGCATTTACAGATTTGAAAGAGGACAAAGATACGGTACGGACGATTTATGCGGTCGGGATCGTGTATGAAAAGGATACACTTACGTTATCGTGGATTGGAGATGGATTTTTATATCATATGGTCCGGATACTTACCGGAACACTTCTGGATGTGGGAACCGGGAAGATAAAAGCGGAAGAGATACCGGAGATTTTGAAAGCAAAAGACCGGAAGAAATCTGGTTTTCCGGCACCTGCGAAGGGACTGTTTTTAGACCGTGTTTTTTATACAGAAGCGGAGCTTGAAAAAGCGGTACAGAAGATCCGCGAAAAATAAAAACCAAAGAAATGGAGGAAAGAGAAGATGAAGTTTATTTCATGGAATGTAAATGGAATCCGTGCATGTGTGCAGAAAGGATTTGTGGATTTTTTTAAAGAGGCAGATGCGGATATTTTCTGCCTGCAGGAGACAAAGATGCAGGAAGGGCAGCTTGTACTTGATCTGCCGGGATATCATCAGTACTGGAACTCGGCTGTGAAAAAAGGATACTCAGGGACTGCAATTTTTACAAAGGAAGAGCCGTTATCAGTTACTTACGGACTTGGGATAGAAGAACATGATCAGGAAGGGCGCGTGATCACACTGGAATTTGAGGATTTTTATTTTATTACCGTGTATACACCGAATTCCCAGAGTGAACTGGCAAGACTTGACTATCGTATGACCTGGGAAGATGCATTTCTTGCTTATCTTAAGAAGCTGGAAGAGACAAAACCGGTGATCTTCTGCGGAGATTTGAATGTGGCACACAAAGAAATTGATCTGAAGAATCCAAAGACTAATCGGAAGAATGCCGGATTTACAGATGAAGAGCGCGCAAAATTCTCAGCACTTCTGGATGCGGGATTCATTGATACTTACCGCTATTTCTACCCGGATAAAGAAGGGATCTACTCCTGGTGGTCCTACCGGTTTAAGGCAAGAGAAAAGAATGCAGGTTGGCGTATCGATTACTTCTGTACATCAAAAGCACTGGAAAGCAGGCTGGAAGATGCGAAGATTCTGACGGATGTATTTGGGTCTGACCACTGTCCGGTGGAACTGGATTTGAAGTAGGGATGAGATCGACAGGCTGCGACATCAAATTGTAAAAAAATAAACTGATCAGATTCACTTTTGTGCAATGGAATCTGATCAGTTTATTTTTTTACAATTTTTCGCTCGGGGCTATCGGAGGATCCTGTTTGAGGGAATATATAAAATTCTGGCTGCATATAAATATACATGGGTATTTATTGCTTTTTGGATGAGGAGGGACATGTATGGGACGGATTGGAAGTATCTGGATGATGATAGGTCGGTATCTGCTGCCGGTGATGCTTGGTGGAGTGATCGTCTGGGCGTGCAATAGTGCAGGAATATCGGTTTACGCAGATGATGGAGAGACACCGGATGGAGCAGAGCTGATCCGGTTTGATTTTCACAAGTCGGTAAATCAGGAGGTTGGGATCCCGGCAGGAATACCAGGATTTTTCACTTATTTTTATGAGGGAAAAGAATACCATTACGGATTCCGGTTTGACAGAAACGGGACAGGACCAGAGACAGAAAAGTTTGGTACGGCATATGTCTGGGCACCTTATACGGTTATTTATTATGACGCTGCAGGTGGTGAGATTGAGAATTACGGTACGGCAACAGCAGGAGGAAGAAGGCTGTTTGCGACAAGGGGAAATGGTGAAGAGCTTGAAGCCGGGCAGAATAAAGGAAAGAACAAAAGAAAATTTGCGGCAGATTATACTGTGTATGGGCAGAGCCTCCGGTTAAGTGAAGGATGTATGCCAACGGCAGTGAAAGACGGATATCGATTTGAAGGCTGGTATACGTGGACTGATGACGGAGTTGTGCAGGAAAAAGAACTGGCAGAGCTTGCAAAACAGGAGCAGTATGGGACACTTGAAGATGAGCTGAATGAGAAATATACGGAGCAGACAAAGCTTCTGGAAAACCGGGAATCCGAAAGATACCCGGCATCCAGTATTACACTTTACGCGAAGTGGGACAAGATCTGGGAGTAGGAGTTAGATATATCCTCCGTCCATGCCCAGGATCTGCCCGGTAAGATAGGCAGGGGCATTTGCAAGCTGCCATGCGAGAAGCGCAACTTCTTCCGGTGTCCCGAAACGTCCGGCAGGGATTTCTTCTGCGAGTGCAGCTTTTTCTTCCGCATCCAGAAGATCGTTCATTACGGTATCAATGACACCACAGGCGATCGCATTGACCTGGATATTGCTTGGAGCAAGTTCCTTTGCAAGTGCGCGGGTAAGACCGTTCAGACCGGATTTGGCGGCAGAATAAGCGACTTCACAGGAAGCACCGACAGTTCCCCACATCGAAGAAATATTGATGATACGTCCGGCTTTCTGATGGATCATGTAAGGAAGTGCTGCGCGGCAGCAGTAAAATGCGGAAGAAAGATTTGTGGAGATCATTCGGTTCCATTCTTCAACGCTCATATCCGTCAGAAGTCCCATCCATGCGATTCCGGCATTGTTGATGAGTACGTCAAGACCGGAGCCGGACATTTCAATCTGGTCAAAGATACGTCTGACTTCGGATGGAACACCTACATCTCCTGGAAGGATTTCGCAGGAACCGGAGGTTTTCTTTGTGATAAAATCAGCAGTATCCTGCAACTCACTGATGGATTTGCGGCAGTTTAAAAATACATGCCATCCTTCTTTTGCAAAGTGGATAGCGCAGGCTTTTCCGATTCCACGGGAAGCGCCGGTGACAAGAATCTGTTTTCTGTTCATTTATAAAAACTCCTTTTTGCTATTTATAAGTATTACTTTACAGTTGTTTTTTTCTACATAATCAGACAATATTATACACTGATTTTCTTGTGATTTAAAGACGCTGGTGTTATGATAAGTATTGAAAAAATGTCATACAGATGCGAGGAGGAAAAACATGGTACAGGAAGCCATTGATTTTGCCACCAAAGTACATGAAGGTCAGTATCGGAAGGGGACCGACAGACCGTATATTGTACATCCGATGGAAGTAGGAAAGATAGTATCCACGATGACACAGGATGAGGAGATCATCAGTGCAGCGATTCTGCATGATACGATCGAGGACTGTGAGGGTGTGGATGCAAATGTGTTGAAAGCGATGTTTTCAGCAAGAGTTGCAGGAATCGTATCACAGGAAAGCGAAGATAAATCCAAGACCTGGATGGAAAGAAAAAGTGCAACCATAGAAAGGCTTAAGACAGCACCAATTGAGGTTCAGATGATCGGACTTGCGGACAAGCTGTCGAATATGCGGGATATTGATCGGGATTATCCTGTATGTGGAGAGGAATTGTGGAACAGATTCCGGATGAAAGACAAAGCAACGATCGGATGGTATTATAAAGGTGTCAGAGAAGCATTACGGGAAGCATTTGCAGAGACGGAAGCATTTGCAGAATACTGTAGTCTGATTGACAAAAATTTTGGATAATAATGAGGTAGAAGAGAGGACAATCAGAGATGAAGAAGATTTTGATGTTAGGTACAGGTGGGACGATCGCATCCCGTCAGACAAAGGATGGACTGGCACCGGGACTGACACCGGAGGATATTTTATCTTATATTCCGGCTGTAAAAAATGTATGTGAGGTTCAGACAAAGCAGGTGTGTAATCTTGACAGCACGAATGTAACACCGGAACACTGGAAAATGATGGTAAAAGCAGTGGAAGACAATTATGCATATTATGATGGGTTTGTAATCTGCCACGGTACGGATACGCTTGCATATACAGCGGCGGCACTTTCTTATATGATACAGAATTCAGCCAAGCCGATTGTTATTACAGGAGCGCAGAAGCCGATCAATATGGATGTGACAGATGCGAAGACAAATCTGCTGGACAGCTTTATTTATGCGGCGGATGATGATTCCCAGGGTGTCAACCTTGTATTTGACGGAAAGGTAATTGTCGGAACACGTGCAAAGAAAGAGCATGCAAAGAGTTATAATGCATTTTCGAGTATCAATTTTCCGTATCTTGCAGTTATTCAGGATGGTATCCTGGTCCGGTATATTCCGGAGATCCCGTGCCGCCATGCAGTTAAGTTTTATTATGATATGAAGGACAGTGTATATGTACTAAAGCTGATTCCGGGAATGAAGCCGGATATTCTGTCCTATCTGTTTGAACACTATGACTGCCTGGTAATTGAAAGCTTTGGCGTAGGTGGTATTCCGCAGACGCTTGTTCAGGAATTCTATCAGGAGATGGAAAAATGGTCAGGTAAGGGCAAATTTGTCGTAATGACAACACAGGTTGCCAATGAGGGAAGTAATATGACGGTCTATGAAGTCGGGAAAAAAGTTAAGCAGGATTTCAATATGATCGAAGCCTATGATATGACGCTGGAAGCAGTGATCACAAAGCTGATGTGGCTGATGGGAAGAGAAGAACAGGATATGCAGAAAGCATTCTACACGCAGATCAATCACGATATTCTTTTTACAAAGAGAGGATAAAGCAGGTGCAAATAAAAGAGGAAGGGTTCCGGATGAATGGAACACCTTCCTCTTTTTGAATATTTAATTTTATCCGGTTAGATTTTTTCAAAGTCGCCGATCATGTCTTTGATCTCTTCCATGTGGCAGTCCGTCTCGCTTACAGTTTGTGCACATTTCAAAAGTTCAGCTTCGATAGCCTCGATGTCTTTGTCAGCACCGATTGTTTTTTTGTAACGAAGCTGATGATCTACACTTGCCCAAAAATCCATTCCGATCGTGCGGATCTGGATTTCGGCGCGCATTGGAGCTTTCCCTTCTGTAAAGAAAACGGGGATCTCAACGATCATATGATAGCTTCGATAACCGTTTGACTTTGGTGTTTTTATGTAGTCTTTGATTTTAAGAACGGTAATGTCATCCTGTGAAGTGATCAGGTTGGCAATTGCATAAATGTCACTGATAAACGGGCAGATCACCCGGATTCCGGCGACATCGTCCAAATTCCTGACAATACTTTCCTCTGTAAATGGCAAGTCACGTCTGCGCAGCTTTTCATAGATGCTGGCAGGACTTTTTACACGGGATTTGATAGATGAGATTGGATTGCGTTTGTTTACTGCTGAAAACTCATCATCAAGGACTTCAAGCTTTGTCTGGATCTCGCGGATCGCACAGCGATACTTCATCATCAGAACATCAAAGTTCTTATTATTATTGATAAAATCAGCCGGACTAATCGCATTTAACCACTGTGATTCCAGCGCAGTCGGATGCTCAGAAGCCGGAATCAAGTTAAGTTGTGTCTCCATATGATTACTCCTTTTTATTCTGGTTGCTTATATTATTATAGCATATCTGAGGGAAGGTGCATAGCATACAGAGTGCGGAAATTGTCTTAAAAATAACAATCTTTTAAATGCTATGGAATCCTTTTCCGATGATCTCGCTGGTGTTGGAAATCAGAATAAAGGAAGAAGGATCATTTGCCTTGATAAAGTTACGGAGTTTGATTGCCTGCTGACGGTTCAGCGCTGTGAAAATAATGTATTTCTGTTCACCGGTAAAGGCTCCGTGTGCTTCACAGATTGTGGCGCCTCGACCGAGTGAGTGGCCGATATAATCACAGATCGGTTCCGGGTTACTGCAGACAACGTTGAAATATTTGGAAAGGTTCAGACTTTCGATAAAGCTGTCTACAAGGAAGGAACGGATGATCAGTCCGAAACAGGAATAAAGTCCTGTTTTTACGTCGAAGATAAAGAAACCTGCAACGGTGATCGCAACGTCGGAGCAAACCAGTGCACGTCCGATGTCAACACTTGTAAATTTCTTCAGGATCATGGCAATAATATCTGTACCGCCACTGGAAGATCCGATATTGAAGAGGATTGCAGAACCGAGTGCCGGGAGTGCAATCGCAAACATTACCTCAAGCATAGGCTGATTGGTAAATGGCTGGTTCATTGGAAAGATTCGTTCAAATAAAGAAAGCGCAACAGAAAGCAGGACGCTGCAGTAGGCTGTCTTTGCAACGAATTTTTTGCCGAGAATCAATGCGCCAAGAATCAGAAGTGACATGTTGGCAACGAATGAAAAGTCGGCAGCAGAAATAAGTCCGGTTTTGGCAATCAGTACGGCAAGACCGGTGATTCCGCCAAATGTGAAGTTGTTCGGAAACTTAAAAAAATAAGTCCCTACTGCGATCAGCAGAGTTGCTCCGCTCATTGCAATAAAATTTTTGATTTTTTCTCTCATTTTATATTCCCCGATTGATTCATAAAGTTTCAGAAAACGGATGAAATACTGAAAAAATATCACCCGATTTCCGTTGGTATTGTAACGCCGAAAATGTATGAAGTCAACCGTTTTAGAGCATTTTCGCAATGTATACGATGATACGAAAATACGGGGATTTTCGTGCATGATTCAGCACCCGAAAGGACATACTAAAAGGCAAAAAAGGAGGATGGATTATGGAACAATATATACCGGTTACAGATATTATTGCGCGGGAAATTCTGGACTCGCGCGGAAACCCGACTGTAGAAGTAGAGGTGCTTGCAGGGAGTCATTTTTCAGGAAGGGCGATGGTTCCTTCCGGGGCATCGACAGGAAAATATGAAGCGATCGAGTTAAGAGACGGGCAGCACCGTTATCAGGGACTTGGAGTCAGACATGCGGTAGAGCATGTAAATGACCGGATCATCCGGGAAATCCTGGGTATGAATGTACTGGAGCAGGCAAAGATCGATCAGATGCTTCTGGAACTTGACGGGACGGATAATAAGATCAACCTTGGCGCCAATGCAATCCTGGGTGTGTCACTTGCTGTGGCGAGGGCAGCGGCAAATGCACTTGAAATTCCGCTGTATCAGTATCTTGGAGGGGTAAATGCAAAACAGATGCCGGTGCCGATGATGAATATTTTAAATGGGGGAAGACATGCAGATAATTCTATTGACATTCAGGAGTTTATGATCATGCCTGTCGGGGCAGTGTGTTTTGAAGAGGGACTTCAGATGTGTGCTGAGATTTATAAAATGCTTCGCTCGATCCTGGATCAGTACGATTATCCGACAGCTGTCGGAGATGAGGGAGGATTCGCACCAAATCTTCCAGATACAAAAGAAGCACTCCGGATGATCATGCGTGCAATTGAAAAGGCCGGGTATAAGCCGAAAGAGCAGATCGTGATTGCACTGGACGTGGCGGCAAGTGAACTGTATGATAAAGAGAGAAAAGAGTATATATTCGAAGGAGAAGCCCGGATGCATGGACACCGGGTAGCCAGATCTACAGAAGAGATGATTGATTATTATGAAGAACTGGCGGGAGAATTTCCGATTCTTTCCATTGAGGATCCTCTGGATGAGGAAGACTGGGGAGGCTGGGAGCTTCTGACAACAAGGCTGGGACTGGATATGCAGCTTGTAGGAGATGATTTGTTTGTCACCAATGTAAAACGGCTAAATGCCGGAATTTTAAAAGAGATCGCGAATGCAATTCTGATCAAAGTCAATCAGATCGGGACACTGACAGAAGCGGTAGATGCGATTCAGATGGCGCAAAAAGCCGGTTATCAGGCAATCGTATCACACCGTTCCGGAGAGACGGAAGATCCGTTTATTGCAGATCTGGCGGTGGGATTCAATACGGGACAGATCAAAACCGGTGCACCGTGCAGATCTGAGAGGGTGGCGAAATATAATCAGCTTCTACGGATTGAGGAGAGGCTGGGGAATATTGCCAGATATGAGAACCCATTTGTACGATTTTCATAAGATTTCCGGAAAATTCCGCCTCCGGGCAGGAGGTATTGAAAATGAAAGCAGTGCATGATATCATGCAGAGTATAAGAATGGGAAAAGAGATCACTTTCTAAGCGAACAGGGAGTGACCTCTTTTCGTGAGGATAATAAAAGGAGAACCGGAAAATGATAAGAAAGATAAAAGCGGAAGATAAAGAATTTTACATAAAAATGGCACATGATTTTTACCGGATGCCAGCAGTGGATCATCCGGTTCCGGATTCATATCTGGAAAAAACATTTGAAGAGTGTATGAAGAGCGATACCTATGCAGAGCTTTTTATCCTGGAATGGGAAGGTGAGATCGCAGGATATGGACTGATCGCCAAGACCTTTTCACAGGAGGCAGGCGGAATGGTATACTGGCTGGAGGAATTGTATATATTGGAAGAGTATCGCTCCAAAGGACTTGGAAGTGAGTATTTCGGATATATGGAAGAACACAAAGAAGAAGGGGTCACAAGATTCCGTCTGGAGGTCGAGAAGGAAAATGAAAGAGCCTGGAAGCTGTACAAAAGGCAGGGATATGACTGGCTGGAATATGATCAGATGATAAAAGAGTTCCATTAGAAAAATGTCAGAAAAAAGTAGAAAAAGTACACAAAATGACTTTCTTTAAAAAAATGTAAAAAAGTGCTTGCATTTCCGTAAAGATTTGCTATAATAAATTTGTTCGCTGTTGAGAACCAGGGCGGACATGCAGATGATGCGGATTGGTGTAATGGCAGCACAGCAGACTCTGACTCTGTTAGTAGAGGTTCGAGTCCTCTATCCGTAGTTCCTTAATTGAATAAGGACTTAACCGGACAGATAAGATGTCCGGTACGGTTATCGGAGTGTGGCTCAGTTTGGTAGAGCGCTACGTTCGGGACGTAGAGGTCGCAGGTTCAAATCCTGTCACTCCGATTTGGTTTTCTAAAATTTATAATATTTTGTTCATTCTGGTGGACAGATATTAACAGATGATTGATGCGGATTGGTGTAATGGCAGCACAGCAGACTCTGACTCTGTTAGTAGAGGTTCGAGTCCTCTATCCGTAGTTTTTAATTGAATAAGAATTTAACCGGACAGATAAGATGTCCGGTACGGTTATCGGAGTGTGGCTCAGTTTGGTAGAGCGCTACGTTCGGGACGTAGAGGTCGCAGGTTCAAATCCTGTCACTCCGA
>NZ_JAAIMM010000023.1 GCF_013300725.1 Allocoprococcus comes | reverse complement strand
ACATAGTATAACATGAGGAGTAAAAACGCGCAACGGAAAATCGAACATATTTTCGTTTTCTTATATACCGATTATGGCATTAATATCAAAGGCAGGAAGATTATTATATGATTTTTAAGGTGCAAACATGCACAATCTTGCGCTTTCATCTCGGTAATTGAATTGCCGAGGATTCCCGCTTATTGTCCTAAAACTACAAAAGGAACAACCGCCCACAAGGGGTTGACCTCGTTAAAATGGTTATAGAATTACCACCCTAACTCGCCAAAGTTCCGGGGCGGTTTTTCTATGCTTTAAAACATTATCTGATAAACGTCAAAACGAATGTCAGTAATGCAAGCTTGTATAAATTCTTTTTGTATATTATTACATACTTTTCCTTACACTTCCGTAAGCTCCCCGGTTTCCGAATCCATAATGAATCCCTTGATCTCAATATCCTTCGGCATCAGCGGATGTGTCTTCAGTGTATGCACAGTCTCTTCTACCGACTTCTCCACAGATTCAAATCCACCCAGCCATTTTTCCAGATCAATTCCACTGTGTCTCACGATATCGATATGTTCTTTGTCGATTCCGCGCTCTACCAGTTCTTCTAACAGCTCACTTCCATCCATTCCCTGTACACCGCAGTCAGTATGTCCGATGACCATAACCTGCTCCACGCCAAGCTCCAGGATAGCAACCAGAAGGCTTCTGACCACACTTCCGTATGGATGAGTAATGACTCCGCCTGCATTCTTGATGATCTTCGCATCTCCGTTTTTCAGTCCCAGCGCTGCCGGAAGAAGCTCTGTCAGACGGGTATCCATACAGGTCAGCACGGCAAGTTTCTTGTTCGGGTACTTGCTGGTCAGGTATGGCTCATAACCTTTATTTTCCACGAATTTCTTATTATACTCTACAATCTGTTCTATCATCCTGTGTAACCTCCCATTTGATTTTCACAACGATATTTCATAAAACAGATTATAGACTTTTTTTCTCAGAAAGAGCAAGGATTCTTAATGAATTTTAATGATGTTCTTTTTTCCAGTACCGGAAAAATGCATCCTCCTGCTCCGAACGGATTCCATACTTTCTTCTCGCAATGTAGAATTTGGAATTCCACCCTGAAGACTTCACCGGAATCGTCACCACATTGTGCAGCCGCACGATATCCATATACGGCAATACGGAAATCCCGAATCCATTCTCCACAAGTCCTGTGATAACTTCAATCTCTTCCGCAGCACACACCGGTTTTACCTTAATTCCTTCTTCTGCAAAAATCTGCTCCTGCAGAGTACGGAAACCGCTGGTCTTGGAAAACATGATCTGTGGGTATCCGGCTGTCTCTTTCAGACTGATCCGTTCTCTATTTTCAAGCGGATGCCCCTTCGGAACCACTACCGCGATATACGAATCCCGAATCGGATAATATTCGATTTCATCCGATTTCAGAAGATCCGAACAGAAGCCGATATCATATTTTCCATCCAAAAGTCCTTCTGCGATCTCCGGTGTCATCCGGTTGTAAATGATAAACGGAAATGTTGCCCCAAACTCTTTCAGCATATGTGGAATCGTCCCCGGTGCCAGAGGATACACACTGCCGATCCGCACCGTTTTCTCCTCCGTCCGAAGTCCTGCCGCCCGCTCTTCCAGACGAAGATACGCTCCCAGAATTTCATCCACATCCTTCATCAGTTCTTTGCCGTAGCGGCTGAGGCTCACATTCCGCCCTTCCTTCTGAAAAAGCGGAACCCCATACTCTTCTTCTAACGATTTGATTGCATGGCTGAGCCCCGGCTGTGAAATATTCAGCGCCTTTGCCGCCTTTCCGTAATGCTGGATTTTTGCCAGCTCTGAAAAATATTTTAAATATTCAATATTCATTTTTATCCTCTAATTTTCTACTTCAAAACATAATGCCAGAAATGTTTTTTTCACTGGATTACTCTGTATCTATACAATTTCTACAATCCAATCCACAAACACCTTATTTTTCAAAAGCAATTCTTTACTTTTTATCATCTTACCACATTCCATTCAGTTTTAGAATCATTTCATTCGAAATAATCATTTGTTTTTATCAGTTTTATTCATTATAATGAGAGACAGCTTAAATATAAAATTTTTGTAAATTATTATCTATCAGGAAAGAAGGATTTTTAACCTATGAATAAGAAAAAATTTCATCTTGCCGGAGAAGTCGCTCTACTCATTGTCCTGCTGATCAATTCACTCGGCGTGGATCTGATGTCAAAAAGCGGATTCGGGATCTCAACAATCTCCTCTGTACCGCTTGTATTTAACATCGCCTTCCCGGTATTCAGTTTCGGAACATGGAATTATATTTTCCAGACACTGCTTGTCATTACACTGATGATCCTCAAGCGTTCATTCTGCCCCGGCTACCTTTTCTCTTTCGTAGTCGGGATCGGATTCGGAAAAATGATCGACGTACACAACGCATGGATCCAGGCTCTGCCGAACTCCCTGCCTCTTCACACGATTTATTTTCTGGCAGGATTCTTACTGATGTGCTTCGGCATCTGCCTTGCCAACAACTGTATGCTGCCGATCATTCCAACGGATATCTTTCCGCGTGACTTATCAGGGATTGTAAAGAAAAATTACAAAGTCATCAAGACAACCTTTGATCTCAGCTGTCTGACAACCACCGTGATCCTCTCCCTTGCAATCCTCCATGGATTCTATGGAATCGGAATCGGCACTGTCTTCTGTGCATTTCTGACCGGGAAAACAGTATCTGTCATCCAGAAGTTCATCGGAAGCCATGTGGAATTTTACCGTGCAACCGGGAAAAAGAAAATTACTCTTGAAAAGAATATGAGACATGCATAAAAAGAGTTCAGTTTTGATCCATTCCTGTCAGACAGGGCGTATCAAAACTGAACTCTACTTTTTTATTCTACTTTCCATTCTGTCTGATCAAATATGTGAAGATGAAATGCTTCTGAAATATAGCCTAATAATTCACAGCCTGCAATACAGTTCCCTTTTTCATCTAATGACGGTCCATAAATTCCAATGCCCATTTTCTTTTGCGCTACACTAAGCAGACCTCCACCAACTCCACTCTTTGTAGGAATCCCTGTCTTTAACGCAAATTCGCCGGATCCGTCATACATCCCGCAAGTAAGCATGATCGTCTGTACCATCCTGACGGTCTGTGATGAGATCAGACGTTTTCCGGTAGACAACTGTATTCCATCATTTGCAAGAAGCAGCCCAAATGTCGCAAGATTTCTTGCCGTAACAGACATTGCACACATCTGTGTATAAAATGTGACACTCTCTTCCACATCATTGTCAATAATCTGCTTGCTTTTCAAAAGGTATGCAATTGCTTTACTTGCAACCGTGATCGCCCCCGAATTTATCATCGGATTAAACGGCCGGTTACTCCTGTTATCCAGCTCCACCAGTGAATTAAATGCTTCTCCCGATGGTTCCACTCCTACATGATCAAACACGAATCCTGCTCCAAACGTTTCCAGCGCCAGACATAATGCCATAACCTTGGCAATCGACTGAATCGTAAATCTGTCTTCTGTATTTCCAACTTCAAACCGGTCACCATCAATGGTATAAAGACAGATCCCAAGCTTATTTTTATCTTTCTTAGCCAGTTCCGGAATATACGCTGCTACTTTCCCATACCGGGTTACACCTTTACCTATACGAAGGGCATTATCCAGTATTGTCATAACCTCTCCTGCTTTCATTTTCTTCTCCTTCTTCTTTTATTTTCCCCGATTTAAGTACCATGACCTATCATTACCATACCTTATTTTCATCATTTCGACAACTACTCTTTTTTGATTCTGTAACCAGTCTTCTTTTCCCAACTTCTCCTGTTACATTGACAAACCTTTTTCCTATCCCGTATACTAGAAACAGATTATATCCTGCAAGGAGGCTTAACTATTATGATTATTAAAAACGGACTTGTTATCGATCCTGCTTCCGGTTTTTCCGAAAAAATGGATCTTTTGATCGAAGATGGCATCATCAAAGAAATGGCAACTCAGATTGCAAAAGAAGGAGAGGATGTTCTTGACGCCACCGGATTTGTCGTTGCACCGGGACTTATCGACACGCATGTCCATTTCCGTGATCCCGGATTCACTTATAAAGAAACGATCCACACCGGCGCGCTTGCCTCTGCAAAAGGCGGTTTTACTTCTGTCATCTGCATGGCAAATACTTCCCCGACGGTAGATTCTGTTCCGGTTCTCAGAGACAACCTGGAGCGTGCTTCCAAAGAAAAGATCCGTATCTTTCAGGCTGCATCCATTTCCTGCAATCTGAAAGGCCAGGAAGAAACCGATATGGATGCATTAAAAGAAGCCGGTGCATGCGGATTTACCGATGACGGAATCCCGCTTATGAACGCCGAATTTTGCTATCACGCAATGGAAAAAGCGGCAAAGCTTAACGTACCGGTCAGCCTTCACGAAGAAGATCCTTCCTTCATCCGCAACAACGGAATCAGTCATGGAAAAGTATCAGATGCCCTCGGCATCTACGGTTCTCCTTCGATTGCTGAAGAATCTCTGGTTGCAAGAGACTGCCTGCTGGCACTCAAATCCGGTGCCGATGTTGTGATCCAGCATATCAGCTCCGGCATCTCCGTTGATCTGGTCCGTACTTATAAAAAAATGGGCGCAAAGCTTCACGCTGAAGCCACACCGCATCATTTTACACTGACGGAAGATGCCGTTCTTAAGCACGGCACCCTTGCCAAAATGAACCCGCCGCTTCGTACCGAACAGGATCGCCAGGCGATCATCCGGGGACTTGCAGACGGAACCATCGATCTCATTGCTACCGACCATGCACCACACAGTAAAGAAGAAAAAGAAAAGCCGATCACCGAAGCACCAAGTGGAATCATTGGTCTGGAAACCTCTCTTGCGCTCGGTATCACCAGCCTTGTAAGACCCGGACATTTATCCCTCCTCCAGCTTTTGGAAAAGATGACCATCAATCCGGCAAAACTTTATCATCTTCCTTACGGACAGATTGCTGCAGGAAAGGCAGCCGACCTTGTGATCTTCGATGAAAATGAATACTGGACTCCGACTGAATATGCATCCCTTTCATCCAACTCACCATTTACCGGAACTCCTTTGTATGGCAAAGTGAAATATACAATCTGTAATGGAAAAATCGTTTATCATGATTAAAAAAATCCACGGACTTTGAATCTTCTAAAGTCCGTGGATTTTTCCATCTTCTTATTTTTCTTCCAACATAAAGTATTTCATACTGGTTCCGCTTTCCGCGACATCCGCAAGGTTGATACAGCTGTTTCCCATACGGTCGATCAGATGCAGGATATTGGTAAACGGTGCGGTAAGGCTCGCCTTACATTTTCCTTTATTGACACGCTCAATATGCGCTTTCCGCATCTTGATATCCAGATCCAGAAGCTTATCCTTTCGCTTCATCATCTTGCCTGGTTCGATACCATCATCTCCCTGCAGTGCCTTCAGAGAATCACAGAACATCTTATTCAGAACCTTCAGACTCTTCTGCAGCTCATCCATCGCTTCCGGTGTATATTTATACTTCCGGTCTGATCTTTCCAGCATACATTCTGCCATTTCCACACTTAAGGTTCCCATACGTTCCACATCACTGAGCACACACATAAGGCTCGCCGTCTGCGCTGCCTGCTGCTCGGTCAATGAACCCGAAGAAAACAAAGCTGCAAGATATTCGGTAATACATTTTCCAAGGCGTTCAACCTGTTCTCCATTTTCTTTCAGATCGTCAATGGATTTCACTTCTTCATTTTTCACAAGCTCAATCGTTTTCTTCAGAATATCTCTTACCTGGTCACTCATACGGAAAATCTCTTTTGCCACAAGCTGCAGCGCTGCTGCCGGCTGACTGATGATATTTTCATCCAGATAAATCGGGCTGCCTGGATCTTCGACACCTTTTTTGCCATCCGGGAGCAGTGTCATGACAATCTTCACCATCAGTTTAATCAGGCATACCCAGATCAGTGTCATTGTGATGTTAAATACAGTATGTGCATTTGCAATCTGTCTGGAAATCACTTCAATCTCCGGGCCTTTCGGCGAAATGCTCTGGATCAGTGCCGCAAATGGTTTTACGAACCAGATAAATAAAAAGCAACCGGAAATGTTAAAAATACAATGTGCCACAGCGGTTCTCTTCGCATCTTTTGACTGTCCGATACTGGCAAGGAGTGCTGTGATCGTTGTACCGATATTATCACCTAAAAGGATCGGGATTGCTCCTGCAAGCCCAAGTATACTCGTAACCCCGTCCGGTCCCGGCTGGGAAGCGAAGTTCTGCAGTACCGCAATGGTCGCACTACTGCTCTGTACAACCAGCGTCATAAGTGTACCAACTGCCACACCAAGTACCGGAATATGTGCTACACGTCCGATCAGGTCTGTGAATACCGGACTGGATGCCAGCGGTTTCATAACATCTCCCATCGTCTCAATCCCCAGGAACAGAAGACCAAATGCAAAGATTGTCTGACCAATGCTTTTTACCTTCTCTGATTTTGTCACAAATGAAATCAGGAAACCGATAAAAATAATTACATAAATATAATCACTGATCTTAAATGCAATGATCTGTGCTGTCATGGTTGTACCAATATTTGCACCAAAAATGATGGAAATTGCCTGTGGCAGGTTCATCAGTCCCGCACTTACAAAACCGATTGCCATAACCGTTGTCGCACTACTGCTCTGCAATACCGCTGTTGTCAGCGCACCGGCAAGCACACCCAGAAGCGGATTCTTTGTGAGAAGTGCCAGAATGCTCTTCATCTTATCGCCTGCTGCCTTCTGCAGACATTCACTCATCATGTTCATTCCATAGATAAATACTGCCAGACCGCCAAGCAGTCCGAAAATGATCTGAATTTTCTCGTTCATGTTAATTCCTCTCTCAATTTACCCTGTGTTTGTTAACATCTTTTAAACTTACTTCTTACAATGATGCCTTCCCTTCCAGCTCATTTTCCATTTTATCTGTGATCTATGCAATCCCAATCAAATCTATGTTAAGTTTAGGTTAAATTTTCTTTCTTCTATCATTTTTTCTTTCCCATGATCATAGTTATGCAAAATCGCATTAAGAAAGATTGTGCCTCGGTACATTCTCGCGCCGAGTTCGGTCGCTTGCGACATTCTTCATCTTCGTGCGATTGCGCATCTCTGGCACGCAGTGCCTTTTGTTTCATAGGAAGTTCCTTTGGAATTTCCTATGAAATAAAAAGAGAGTTACCCTCTTACAAATCTTCAAATTTGCAAAAGAATAACTCTCCTGTTTTGCCCATAGATCTATGCCATTCCAAGCACACCATACCCCACCATTCCAAGCACTGCCGCAAGTGTGATCACCTTCGGTACCGACCAGTTCCGCTTCAAGATCAGATAAAACATCACAATTCCGATCCCGCATCCAAACCAGTCAATCCGCGCATTCGGGAAATAATTTTCCTGCATCAGATTCAGGATCACCGCAAGAATCATCGCGATACAGATTGGCTTGATCACATCCAGCATACAGCTCATAATGTCATTCCCACGGAACTTTGCAAAACACACCGCCACACCAAGCGTCAGCGTATACGCAGGCATCAGCACACCCATAACAGACGCAATTCCGCCAAGCACACCTGCCGTCTGCATCCCGGCAAAGGTTGCGCAGTTGATTCCAAGTGGTCCCGGTGTCATTTCCGCAATGGCGATCAGGTTGGTCAGATCCTCCGCCGTCATCCACTGGTTCACTTTCATCTCCTGCATGATAACCGGGATCATCGACATCCCGCCAAAGCTGGTAAACCCAATTTTCATAAATGCCGCAAACAGTCTGAGATAAATCATGCCATCTGTCCTCCCTTCGCCTTTTTCACCGCTCTTACCGAAAGTGCCAATATGATTCCAGCCACGATCATCAGCACATTACTGATGTCCGTGAAGACACACAGCACCAATGCCACCGCACAGATTGGAACTGCCATCTTCTTTCGGAATGCTTCCTTTCCAAGGGACAATGCCGCACTTCCCATGATCGGGACCACCGCGCAACGGATTCCCCGAAGGGCTGCATAGCACCAGACATTGCTTTTCAGCACCTTGTAAAATGCAGTCACAAACGACAGGATCAGCACCGCCGGACAGGTCATTCCAAGTACCGCACAGACTCCACCGAACCAGCCGCCTACATAATAACCGAACAGCATACTGATATTGGTGATCATAATTCCGGGAACTGACTTTCCAACCGCAACCATATCCAGCAGTTCTTCCTTTGTGATCAATTTCTTTTTATCGACAAACTCCTGCTCCATCTGCGCCAGAATGCTCCATCCTCCGCCAAATGTAAAGCAGCCTATCTTAAAGAAAAACGCAAACAGCATCAGTCCATTTTTTATTTTCTCTTTTTTCATCCGTTCCTCCTCCTGCCCTTTACTTTATCATCTCTATTGACATTTGTGAAATATATGTTTTATTATTAAAAATATAGTTTTAACCTATAGAGGAGTTTTATGAACTGGAATCAGCTGCAATATGTCATCACCATTGCCGAAGAAAAAAGTATCACCAAAGCGGCTCAGAAGCTTTATATCTCACAGCCATCCCTTTCCTTAAGCATTCAGGCTCTGGAAAAGGAAACCGGAGTCCCTCTTTTTGAGAGGAGCCGTGGCGAGATGAAGCTTACCTATGCCGGCTCCCTGTTCTACGAATGGGCGGTTTCTACCCTTCATTCTCATACCCAGCTGGAGTGGAAGCTTGGCGATATTGCCTCCGGTTCACGAAAACTGATCCGTCTGGGTCTCAGTCCCCACCGGAGTGAGCGGCTTCTCGTGCCGGTTCTGGAGCGCTTTTATTCCATGTATGAGAACTGTGATATTCAGATCATTGAACAGCCAACTTATATCCTGCGACAAATGCTGGAAGCAGATCAGCTGGATCTGATCCTGGATATCTCCAGCCCGGATACGATTAACTTTGAAAGCGAGCTGCTGGTGAAGGAAAGTTTTGTCCTGGCAATCCCGGATTCGCTGTGTCCATTTTCTGATCCGCCAGCGCACCTGTCTTCTTCTGCTACTCTGGTTTCAGACAGCCAGGCAGAATCTGTATCCGAGACCAGTAACCGGAATTTTTTCAGAAACATTGTGAAATCCAAAAAAGAGGATGGCATTTCTGCCACTCCTCAGATTCATCTTCCTGCGCTATCTGCAGTTCCATTTATTCTGCTTTCAGAGGATCACGATCTCGGAAAGATCAGCCGCAAGATCTGCGAGACTGCCGCTTTCCATCCGAATATACGCTGCATCTGCACCAGCAGTAATACTGCCTTTTCTCTTGCAAGACGCGGAATGGGGATTGCCTTTTTTCCTGAAATTTATGCACGGACTACTTCCTTTCCGGACATTCATTTCTTTACCCCGGATCACTTTCATGACACCAGGGACATCTGTGCCGTCTACCGGAAAAACATTTATCATCATGCACAGTTTCAGGCGCTTCTTGCTCTCCTCCGCGAAATCGTCCCGGCAATCTACAGGGCAGCTTAGTCTGCCCTGATCCGCACCTTAATTCTCTTCTTTTCTGCCCCTTACTCTACATTTTTCAGTGCCTCACCCATCGGCACATGTTTAATCCTTCGATATTCTAAAATTGCCACAACTGCATAGGTTCCGATTCCGATCAGGAACATTTCCACATAGATCTTCGGATCGATCCAAAGTGCGATCCAGCCGGAAATACTGGTCAGCATCATTTCCCGGAACAGCACATTCATAACTGCTTTCTCAATCGGCAGGCTGAGAAGCAGACAGATGATCACCACGATCGTTGTCGACCAGATATAAAGCCTGCTGATCTCTCCATTGGTATATCCCAGGATCTTCGTCATGGAAATAGCCTGTGCATTTTTCTCAATAATGATCTTGGATAACAGATAGATCACAACCATATAAATACCGATTGCAAAAGCATTGACCATCCCCATCATATTTCCCATAGATACATCCAGCTGTCTCGAAATCTTTGTCAGTGCTTCCAGATCAAGCACCGAACCGATGTATTTCCCGTCAATATCCTTGATCTTCGAATTGGAAAAATATCCACTGAAATAATCGTTTCCCAGATCAAAGGTATCATTCAACTGCTCCTGTGGCATAAAGACACAGATTCCACCGCTGTATTTGTAGATTCCTTTAACCTCGAATGTATACTTTGTCTTTTCATATTTTTCTTTCAACGTGATCGAGTCTCCCGACTTCAACAGAAACTTCTCTGCATAGGCACTGGAAATATAGACACCGTCACCGTCCTCCAGATCTGCATCGATATATTTACTGTCCGGTTTGATTCCATACAGGATCACTTCATCTGTCTTATATTTGCTTGGCAATGTTTCCAATGAGTAAGCGCTGAACGCTTCCGCATCTTCATTTTCCGTCTTTGTTCCATAAGAGAACTGTAAAAGCTCCAGCATACTGTCCAGTTTGTTTCCGCTCATCGCACTTACCGGAACCTCCAGCATATACTGGTATTTTGCAAGCATATTGCTCTGGATATCCTGCTGATAATGCGAAAGTACTGACGGCAGCAAAAGTCCAAAGAACAAAAGCAGATTCGCAAATATAATTCCAATAAAAAGTACGATGTAATTGCTCATATTCTGGAAAATCACACGCAGTCGGAACCGATGGAAGATTCCAAGCTTCGGACTTAGCCGGACTGCTCTTTTCCGCCTGCTTCCAGAAAGATCTCTTCTCAGGAATTTCAGCGGTGAAAGCCTCAGCTTGTAGCGAAGGATTCCATAGTTGACTACCAGCATGATCAGCACCGGAACCACCGTTGTCATCCAGAAAGCATCTGCATTCCACACCGTCACATAGGTCGGCAGACTATAGCTTCCATAGTACATCCCCGCACATACATTTTTCAGTGCTGTATAACCCAGAATATTTCCGATCACCGCACCGATCAGCGTAACGATCACCGGAAGTGCCATGTAATGTCCGATCAGTTCTTTTCTTGTATAACCGGAAGCCCGCAGAGTTCCGATCACGCCTGCTTCTTTCCGGATCGTATTGCTGATCGTAATTCCAAATACAAACGCAATGATCACAATGATCATATAGAGGAGCATTGTCATCATGGCACGGTCACTCCCCATATCATCACCGGTAAATGTAATTGCCTGGTTCAGATACTGTGGCACAAAAGACTCCAAAGTGACTTCTTCCCCTAGTGCTTCCATCAGATCTTCCGACATCTTTTTTTCCTGTTTTTCATTTTTCGGTGCTTTGTCATACACCCAGGAATAGCTGTACTGAAGCTTCTTCTGATCCAGGGATTCAAACTCTTCCGGCGTAACAATCGATACTCCAAATTTGACTGCATCAAACATACTGTCATTGTTGTTCTGAAACAGACAGCTATAATCAGAAAGTGCTACAAATCCAGTTACTTTCCATTCTTTTGAGCCACTTTTCAGTGTATCTCCAACAGAAATGCCGTTGTTATCCGCATACATACGGTCAATAGCCATCTCTCCGGCTTTTTCAGGAAGCTTTCCTTCCATCAGGCACACCAGGTTGACCTCTTCCCGGTTTTTGAAAATACGCATGGTACTTCCATTGTCCAGGGCCTCTTCCAGATAAAAATTCTCATACAGTGTTACACCATTTTTCTCAATGTTCTCCCTCTGTGACTTCGTGATTTTCTTCTTTACCCGGAAATTTCCATCTTCGATTTTGTACTTTTCAAAGCCTTCATTATATGCTTTCAGCATACTTCCATCTGCAACCAGAAAACCAGATACAAATCCGATCGTTGCGATCATAAGAATCAGCACCACCAGATATTTTCCAATCTCACTTTTCAATTCCCGTGGAAGTCTTTTTCTTAAAGGACTCTTCATAACACGCGTCCTCCTTACCATTCCAGCTCACTTGCTGATAGCTTGTGTTCATTACAATAATTCTTGCGGATCATACCGTCACGCAGCTTTACTACCCGGTCCGCCATATCCTTGATCGCATCATTATGTGTAACCATCACGATCGTATTTCCATATTTCTGGTTGACGGTCTCGATCAGCTTCAGGATTTCCTTAGAAGTATTATAATCCAACGCACCTGTCGGTTCATCACAGAGCAGAATATCCGGATTTTTCACGATTGCACGCCCGATTGCTGTCCTCTGCTGCTGTCCTCCGGAAAGCTGGTTTGGCAGCTTGTTCTGATGCTCATAAATTCCCAGTGTGTGCATCAGCTCATCCACATCCAGCGGACGGTCACTCAAATAAGCACCAACCTCAATATTTTCCCTGAGGGTCAGGTTCGGAATCAGATTGTACATCTGGAAAATGTAACCCAAATGCTTTCTCCGGTACAATGACAGCTTCTTCTCTGTCATATCCTCCAGCTGTTCTCCGTCAATCGTAATACTTCCTTCATCTGCCCCGTCAATGCCGCCTATAATATTCAGAAGAGTCGATTTTCCGGAACCGGATGGTCCCAGAAGCACACAAAATTCTCCTCTTTCAATTTCCAGATCAAGTCCTTTCAGAACATTTACCCGGCTGTCGCCTGTTCCAAACGATTTTTTGATCCCTTTAATCTCTAAAAACATTCCTCTACTCCTTCCTTTAGTTACTTGCATCGTAGTAATGTTATATTTCATACACTTATGTTAGTTTAGCTTACTTTTTTGTCAATATTTTAATTGGTATTTTTTCAAAAAGATATTGACAAATGGAAGGAAAATTTTTAAAATAATTATCTGTGTAATTTTATACCAAAATCTTTGTGGATTTTTCTGGATATCAAAATAGATGTCTACTTTTCGCCACATAACTTGTTGCAGACAGCGGCAGTTATGTGGCTTTTTATGTATCGGGTTTCTGCCCTTTTTTACAGATTTTGTACCTTATGCTTTATATTTATCAGGAGGAATGTTTATGAACCAGACTTTCATGAAAGAAAAACCGATTCTGCCGCTTCTGCTTTCCATGGCTCTGCCAATGGTGATCTCAATGATGGTCAACTCTCTTTATAATATTGTTGACAGCTATTTTGTCGCAAGAATCAGCGAAGAAGCCATGACTGCGCTGTCTTTGGTCTACCCGATCCAGAATTTTATCACCTCGGTCGGTGTCGGCTTCGGAATTGGGATTAATGCTGCCATTGCCTTTTTCCTTGGCGCCCAGGATCAGAAAAAAGCGGATGCAGCTGCCACACAGGGACTTTTTCTCTCTGTCATCCACGGTATCGTTCTTACCGTAGTCACAATTGCCGTAATGCCGCTATTTTTACAGATTTTTACAAAAAACGTGACCGTTATTCAGATGGGAAATGCCTACTCCCAGATCGCATTTGGATTTTCCATTGTAATCTCTCTTGAAATTACCTGGGAAAAAATTTTCCAGGCAGTCGGACGGATGCGCGTGTCCATGATCTGCATGATGAGCGGATGTATTTTCAATATCGTACTGGATCCACTTCTGATCTTCGGAATCGGACCGTTCCCGAAAATGGGAATTGAAGGGGCCGCACTTGCAACCGGTCTTGGTCAGGTTGTCACACTGGTACTGTACCTTGCCTTTTATTTTACCAGACCTCTTCCGGTGAAGATTCATAGAAGCTGCCACGTAGACCGTGCCATGGCCGGACGGCTTTACGCGGTTGGAATCCCTGCCACTTTGAATATGGCACTTCCATCCCTGCTTATCACCACACTGAATGGGATCCTTGCCGCCTACTCCCAGGTCTACGTGGTGGTGCTCGGAATCTATTACAAGCTTCAGACCTTCCTGTATCTTCCGGCAAACGGGATTATTCAGGGAATGCGTCCGCTGATCGGATACAACTACGGAGCCGGAGAAACAAAACGTGTCCATAAGCTGTTTGCCGATACCCTTTACCTGAGTCTTGGGATCATGCTCTTTGGCACAATCTTCTGCCAGCTTTTCCCGGATTCACTGATCGCACTGTTCAGTTCCAATCCGGAAACTATTCAGGCAGGAGGAATTGCACTTCGGATCATCAGCCTGGGATTTTTAGTTTCTTCCGTGTCCATCACCAGCTCCGGTGCGCTGGAGGGTCTTGGAAAAGGAAGACCTTCCCTTGTCATCTCACTGTGCCGATTTACTGTCATTATTATTCCGGCAGCCTTTATCTTAAGCCGCTTTTTGGGAGCTTCCGGCGTCTGGTATGCCTTTGGAATCACCGAATTTGCGACCGCAGTGATTGCTTATCTGACTTACCGACGGGCGACTGCGCAACACTAGGAGTATCCTTGCAAAAGAAATTTAGCTGAATTTTCTGTACAATAAAAACCGTAAATCCGAAATTGCAGATAGGTACTTTCTTCCAGTACACACCTGCAAATCCTTCGGATTTACGGTTTTTTATTTTCTCTTTATCTTACTTTTCCAGCTTCGCTCTGCCTTTTTATTCGCAGACTATTCTGCTTCGCCGATAATATGTCTTGCAACATAAACACCACTTGCAGATGCATGGGACAGAGAATGTGTAACTCCACTTCCGTCACCGATCACATACAGTCCCTTGTGGCAGCTTTCCAGATTCTTGTCAATCTCTACTTCCATGTTATAGAATTTTACTTCCACACCATAAAGAAGGGTATCATCATTTGCAGTACCCGGTGCTACTTTGTCAAGCGCATAGATCATCTCAATGATTCCATCCATGATTCGTTTCGGAAGAACAAGACTTAAGTCACCCGGTGTTGCGGATAAGGTTGGTGTTACCAGACCTTCTTCAATACGCTTTTCGGTACTTCTTCTTCCACGTACCAGATCACCAAAACGCTGTACGATCACACCGCCGCCAAGCATGTTGGAGAGTCTTGCGATACTTTCACCATATCCGTTACTGTCCTTAAATGGCTCAGAGAAATGCTTTGCAACCAGAAGGGCAAAGTTGGTGTTATCTGTCTTTTTCTCATTTCCTTCATAGCTGTGTCCGTTTACTGTGATGATTCCGTTGGTATTTTCATTTACCACAATACCGTTCGGGTTCATACAGAAGGTACGCACATTGTCCTCAAATTTTTCTGTACGGTATACGATCTTGCTCTCGTAAAGCTCATCTGTCAGGTGTGAGAAAATAACCGCCGGAAGTTCTACGCGGACACCGATGTCCACACGGTTGGACTTGGTCGGGATTGCAAGATCTTCGCAGACTTTTTCCATCCATTTACTTCCACTTCTTCCAACGGAAACGATACATTTCTCACATTCGTAAGAATTTTTTTCACATACGATACGGTATCCACCGTCGATGATCTCAATCGTCTCAACCGGTGTATCAAAGAAGAAGTCCATCTTATCCTTCATCTGATCGTAGAGATTCTGAAGAACGACGTAATTGATATCTGTTCCCAGATGACGTACAGATGCATCCAGAAGATTCAGCTTGTTCTGAAGACAGAGCTTTTTAAATTTTGTTCCGGCTGTGGAGTACAGTTTTGTACCTTCTCCACCATTTTCCATATTGATCTCATCGACGTACTTCATCAGCTCAACAGCCTGTTTTTTACCGATATACTCAAATAAGGTTCCGCCGAAATCATTGGTGATATTGTATTTTCCATCTGAAAATGCACCGGCTCCGCCAAATCCGCACATGATCGAGCAGCGTTTGCAGTTGATACAGCTCTTTATTTTTTCGCCATCAATCGGACATTTTCTCTTTTCCAGCGGATAACCTTCTTCAAATACTGCAATCTTGCAGTCTGGTTTCTTTTTCATCAACTCATAAGCAGCAAAAATTCCGCCTGGTCCGGCACCGATAATAATTACATCATACTTCATCCGTGTATCTCTCCTTTTATTTGCATGATAAAATATAATTTTCACTAAATTGGCCTGTGTCATAAATATAGACTGTAATATATGTGCAATTCTATACTATGTCACATAATAAAACTGCCGCATATCTGTCTGTATCCAGATGATTCTGCACGGCAGTTGTTCTTCTTTTGCACAACCTTTCATATTTTAAGAGAAATCTTGCATTTCGTCAAGGTGTTTCTTTCTTTTTTATATGAATTTTGCATGAATTTATTTTGTTTTTTTATATAGATTTTGTAATATTTTTCATTATCCAGTTTTTATATTTGCACTGTCAAAAATCTTTCTGTTTCTATATTGCTGTTTCTGCTACCTTTTTTCGTTTTCCGCCGGATTTACAGCTTCACGATGGTCGGCTCATGTCCCATTGCCGGAATAATCTTCTCTACCAAATCTTTTGTCCGAAGTCTGAGACTCGATGTATTGATGCATGGATGGCATCCGATATATTCTCCCTCAAGCACCTCTTCATCGATCAGAAGCCGTACCATCCTGTCCTTATCATTCATAAGACCAAGCACACTTAAAGATCCCGGCGTAATGTCCAGATATTTTTCCATATACTCTGCTTTTGCAAAAGAGAGTCTGGACGAACCGATCTGCGCTGACAAATCTTTTGTCTTAAACACCTTATTTCCCGGAAGCATCAGTAAATAAAACTGTGTCTCCTGTCGGTTGCATAAAAGCAGATTCTTGCAGATCGTCGCCTCCAGCGTCCGGTCGATTTCCTCGCATGCCTCCATTGTCATTGCGGCTTCATGGTCGATTCTCTGGTAAGATACACCTAGTGAATCCAAGAAATCGTACACTCGGATCTCCTTGTCCAGTCTGTCTTGTGTGTTTGTAGGTCTTCCGTTTAGTAATTCCATGTAGTTCTCCTCCGTCCTAGACTTTATTCTTTTTAAACATTTCATTCTCTGCATACTTGTATAGCAAATGTTCATCGCGGTGTAAGATTTTTCCAAACAGCTCTATCTCTTCATCAGAATATCCTTCTCGTTCTGTCCATTTATGATCAGGTAATTCACATCTTGCTGAATCAAATCCGTTTTCTGTTGGACGCTCAAAATTAACTATAATTTTTTTCATTCCATCTTTTTCAATAATCTGAGAGTGAACAATTTCTGTTTCATCTGCAAGTATCATGTACGGATACATCATAACATTCCACCTCGTTCCAACCTGAATTTCCTTCTCCCCCAACAAGCTAATTATATCATAAGTCCTCTTATATCAAATATTTTTCTATCAGATTCTCTATTATCTTTGAATTCAATACATTTTGTTCTGTCTCAAAAGTTATAATCAACCGATCGCCTGGATATATATGATTTATTTGATACAATTCTATTTTTCGCACAGCTGCTCTTGCGTAATCCTGTTTATCCATCATTCCTTCATGTTCCCAATATATTTCCCGGTAAGTCTTTCTTGACAAAAATGTAAAATCCGGATACACGGTACCATACCCTTTCAGATGAAGTGGCTTTTCATATTTGTAAAGAATATTCTTTCTATAAAAATAATCTGCTAATATCTTCTCTGACTTTGATCTGACACGTTCTCCCTTCTCAGTAAGAATTAATGGTGTTCCCTCCTTAAACTCTTTCCCCTGATATTCTTCTTCATACCATTTTGTAAGCAGCTGATCCCATGTTGGTTCTATCGGTGTTACCAGTAATTGTCTTGCTTTATTCATAGACGTATAAATTTTCTCAATCTCATCATATGAATAATTTTTTGTTATTCTCTTTATTTGTTTAAGCCTTGCTTCTCCCTTTTTTACCACTGCCTTATTATAACCTTTTTGCGCCAGGCGCTTTGGCAATTCTTTATTATCTCTTGGAATGTAGACTCCTTTGTTATCATCTATACATTGATAATAGCGCGGCTTATTTTTATCTATTGAAATTCTGAGGTGTCCTTCTGGTACTGTTGTATTCAAATCAGCTTTAGCTTGCGTAACAACTTTCTCCAAATGTTCCTGCATCTGAAGAAGCATGTTTTCTAATTCATACATATATATAAACATTTCTCCTTTGCTTTTCTATTTTTCAAATCCTAATCAATTCATTTCGAGAATTTTCTTGATTTGTTTCGAATTTTGAAAATTATAATCAACTCATTCCTATAATCTTCTTGATTTGTTTCGAGTTTTGTCAATTACAATCAACTCATTTCTATAATCTTCTTGATTTGTTTTGAGTTTTGTCAATTACAATCAACTCATTTCTGTAATCTTCTTGATTTTCTTTGGGTTTTTGAAAATACAATCAATTTATTTACGGCATCTTCTTGATTTATTTTCATTTTTCCGGTATGCAATCAATCTATTTCTGAAATTTTCTTGATTTATTTTCATTTTCAGGAATTATAATCAATCCATTTCTGGAAACTTCTTGATTTATTTTCATTTTTTTGGAATTATAATCAACCTATTTAATTAGACTGTCTTGATTTGTTTTAGCTTGTAATAATTTGCAATCAATTTACTCTTTGCAAAAATGATTTGATAAAAGATTTTTTGATTTGGTGGATTCAGTGTATCATATATATTCTGAAAAGAACAGTATAATTTTCATTTTAATCATAATTTAATATTTCTAATCTATAACTAGATAAAATAAGAGGGCGTGTAAAAAAACTTTCGTTTTTTCACACGCCCTCTTATTATTTATTTCTTGCTATACGCAATATGCTTATTTCGCATTCTTCTGTGCGATAGCAGCCTGAGCAGCAGCCAGACGAGCGATCGGTACACGGAATGGTGAGCAAGATACATAATCAAGACCAATGCTGTTGCAGAATTCTACAGAGCTTGGATCTCCACCATGTTCTCCACAGATACCAACGTGAAGTGACGGATTAACCGGTTTTCCGAGTTCGATAGCCATCTTCATAAGTTTACCAACACCTGTCTGGTCAAGTTTAGCAAATGGATCGTTCTCGAAGATCTTAGCGTCATAGTAAGCGTCAAGGAACTTACCAGCATCATCACGTGAGAATCCGTATGTCATCTGTGTAAGGTCGTTTGTACCGAAGCAGAAGAAGTCAGCTTCTTTTGCGATGTCATCAGCTGTAAGAGCAGCTCTAGGAATTTCGATCATTGTACCAACTTCGTACTCAAGGTCGCTTCCTGCAGCAGCGATTTCAGCGTCAGCTGTTTCTACTACAAACTTCTTAACATATTTAAGCTCTTTGATATCGCCAACCAGCGGAATCATGATTTCCGGTTTAACATTCCAATCCGGATGAGCTTTCTTAACATTGATAGCAGCACGGATAACTGCGCTTGTCTGCATCTTAGCGATTTCCGGATAAGTTACAGCAAGACGGCATCCACGATGTCCCATCATTGGGTTGAATTCGTGCAGAGAGCTGATGATTGCTTTGATCTGGTCAACAGATTTGCCCTGAGCATCAGCAAGTTTCTTGATATCTTCTTCTTCTGTTGGAACGAATTCATGAAGCGGTGGATCAAGGAAACGGATAGTAACCGGATTTCCTTCCAGTGCTTCGTAAAGTTTTTCGAAGTCTCCCTGCTGTTCCGGAAGGATCTTAGCAAGTGCAGCTTCTCTTTCTTCTACTGTTTCAGAGCAGATCATTTCACGGAATGCATCAATTCTGTTGCCTTCGAAGAACATATGCTCTGTACGGCAAAGTCCGATACCTTCAGCACCAAGTTCACGAGCTTTCTTAGCATCAGATGGTGTATCAGCATTTGTACGAACTTTCATAGTTCTGTACTTGTCAGCCCATCCCATGATTCTTCCGAATTCACCTGCGATTGTAGCATCTACAGTCGGGATGATTCCGTCATAGATATTACCTGTTGATCCATCAAGAGAGATTGCATCTCCTTCATGGAATTCTTTTCCACCAAGTGTGAATTTCTTGTTTTCTTCATCCATGTTGATGTCACCACAACCAGATACACAGCATGTTCCCATACCACGTGCAACAACGGCTGCGTGTGATGTCATACCACCACGAACTGTCAGGATACCCTGAGCAGACTTCATACCTGTGATATCTTCCGGTGATGTCTCAAGACGTACAAGAACAACTTTTTCTCCTCTTGCAGCCCATTCTACAGCATCATCTGCTGTGAAGACGATCTTACCGCAAGCAGCTCCTGGAGATGCTCCAAGTGCTTTAGCCATCGGTACAGCAGCTTTCAGTGCAGCTGCATCGAACTGTGGATGAAGCAGTGTATCAAGGTTACGAGGATCGATCATAGCAACTGCTTCTTCTTCGGTTCTCATTCCTTCATCAACGAGATCGCAAGCGATCTTAAGAGCAGCCTGAGCTGTTCTCTTACCATTACGTGTCTGAAGCATGTACAGTTTACCATGTTCTACAGTAAACTCCATATCCTGCATATCTCTGTAATGTGTTTCCAGAGTCTTGCATACTTCTTTGAACTGTTTGAATGCTTCTGGGAATTTCTGTTCCATTTCTGAAATGTGCATTGGTGTACGAACACCTGCAACTACGTCTTCTCCCTGAGCATTTGTAAGGAATTCTCCGAACAGTCCGTTATTTCCTGTAGCTGGGTCACGTGTAAATGCAACACCTGTACCACAGTCATCACCCATGTTACCAAATGCCATCATCTGTACGTTAACAGCGGTTCCCCATGAATACGGGATATCGTTGTCACGACGGTATACATTTGCTCTCGGGTTGTCCCATGAACGGAATACAGCTTTGATTGCTCCCATTAACTGTTCCTTTGGATCTGTTGGGAAATCAGCACCGATTTTTTCTTTATATTCAGCTTTGAACTGGTTAGCTAATTCGTGAAGATCTTCTGCTGTAAGTTCAACGTCCTGTTTAACGCCTCTTTCAGCTTTCATCTTGTCGATCAGTTCTTCGAAGTATTTTTTACCTACTTCCATAACTACATCTGAGTACATCTGAATAAATCTTCTGTAGCAGTCCCAAGCCCAACGTGGGTTGCCTGATTTTTCAGCCAGTACGTTGACAACGTCTTCATTAAGACCAAGGTTCAGGATTGTATCCATCATACCAGGCATAGATGCTCTTGCACCAGAACGAACGGAAACAAGAAGTGGATTCTCTTTATCACCGAATTTCTTTCCTGTGATTCCTTCCATCTTTGTAATAGCTTCCATGATCTGAGCCATGATTTCTTCATTGATCTGTCTTCCGTCCTCATAATACTGAGTACAAGCTTCTGTTGTGATTGTGAAGCCCTGTGGTACTGGAAGACCTAAGTTTGTCATTTCAGCAAGGTTAGCGCCTTTTCCACCAAGCAGGTTTCTCATATCGGCATTACCTTCTGTAAACATGTAAACCCATTTTGTTGCCATTTTACAATTCCTCCTCGTTATTGGTAATTGATATATATAAAACTTGAAAATCACAGTCAGACTGGTAACTGTCTGCTCTTTTCATATCTTATATCGCCCTTAAAAACGGATTTTACCGCACTAATATTGTAAATGTTTTAACTGTGATAGTCAACCCTTATGTACTTTTTTTCGTACAAAAAAGTGAATTTATAGAAGAGTTCGATTTCTTCTATAATGAAAATCTCCGTAATTAAATTTCTTTTATATACTAAAAATTTTGTTATTATCAGAAAAAAGCTCAGGCAAAACCGGACTGTATCCTTTGTTTTGCCTGAGTTCTTTTCATCTCTTACATATTCAGAAGAAATGCTCTGTATCCCTTTACTGCTTCATACACATCAGCTTTGCTGCTGACTTCATAAGGTGCATGCATGGAAAGTACAGCAACACCGCTGTCGATCACTTCCATACCATAATTTGCCATAATATATGCGATGGTTCCGCCTCCGCCTACATCGACTTTACCAAGTTCTGCGAACTGGTAAGTAACACCTGCATCGTCCATCACCTTGCGCAGTCTTGCAAGATATTCTGCATTTGCATCATTGGATCCGCTCTTTCCGCGGCTTCCTGTAAACTTGTTGAATGCAAGTCCCTTTGTAAAGAAAGCGGCACTTCTTTTTTCAAATGCTTCTGCAAACATCGGATCATAAGCAGCACTTACGTCAGAAGAAAGCATTCTTGAATTAGCAAGTGCACGGCGTACCTTCAGTTCAGATTCACCTTCTGTAAGTGCAACAAGCTCTGCAACTGTATTTTCAAAGAAACGGGAATGCATTCCAGTTGCTCCAACGCTTCCGATCTCTTCTTTATCTACTAACAGACAGCATCCTGTACGCTTTGCATTTTCCACATCCAGCATAGCGAACAGAGAAGTAAATGCGCAGACTCTGTCATCCTGTCCATAAGAAAGGATCATGCTTCTGTCAAATCCACAGTCTCTTGCCTTTCCTGCCGGAACAATTTCCAGTTCAGCCGATGCAAAATCTTCTTCTTCGATTCCATAGTTCTCTTTTAAAATATGAAGTACGTTAGCCTTGATCGTTTCTTTTTCTTCTTCATCAAGTCCCTTCGCTTTATCAAGCGGGCTGTTTCCAATCAGAAGATCCAGCTTTTCTCCTTCGATCACTTCACTTGCTTTCTTTGACATCTGGTTTGCTGCAAGATGAACAAGAAGGTCTGTAATAACAAATACCGGATCAGACTCTTTTTCCCCAATGCTGATCTCTTCTACGCTTCCATCTTTTTTCGCAACAACACCATGAAGTGCCATCGGTCCTGTTACCCACTGGTATTTTTTGATTCCGCCATAGTAATGTGTATCCAGATAAGCCATTCCTTCACTTTCATATAATGGATTCTGTTTTACATCAATACGTGGTGAATCGATATGGGCTCCAAGGATATTCATACCGTTTGAAAGCGGTTCTTCGCCCATACGGAACATGGCAAGCATTTTTTCCATGCATACCGCATATACTTTATCTCCTGCTTTCAGGCTCTTTCCTTCTTTCAGAACATCTTTGATATCCTGATATCCTGCTTCTTTCGCCATCTCAACCGCAAGCTTTACGCATTCACGCTCTGTCTTTCCGGCATCCAGGCAGGCTTTGTACTTTTCATTGATTTCATGAAGTTCTTTTTTGGCAGCTTCATCATAAGAGCTCCAGAGATTCTTTTTTTCTTCCATTTCTATACCTCTCTTCAATTCAGTTGGGATTCCCCACAATACTTTCAGTATAATCCTCGCCCGATAATAAGTCAATTATTACCCTTTAACTTTACAAGCATTTCCGTCATCGTTTCCTTCAAAACAGGATGCCGTTTATGCGGTGCGATCTCACACATTGGTCCAAGCACAAATTCCCTGTTCTGCATATCGATATGTGGTACACATAAATCATCCTCTTCAATGATCTGATCCCCATAGAAAATGATGTCCAGATCCAGTGTTCTCGGTCCCCATCTGCGGATCCGCTTTCTTCCGGCTTCCTGCTCAATCCGGTGTAGCAGCTCCAGAAGCTCATGCGGGGTAAGCAGTGTTTCCATTTTCAGTGCCCCGTTCAGGAACTCATCCTGATCCGTCACGCCATATGGCTCGGTTCCGATCAGCTTCGATAGCTTCAGGACTCTGCAAAGTCTTTCTTTTTTCAGCTCTTCTACCGCATTCTCAATGTATTTTTTCTTATCACCCATATTCGATCCGAGTGCGATAAACGCTTCATTCCAGCCACGTTCAATCTTCACGGAAACCGTCTCAAGCGGCAGTCCTACCGGTGCCCATGGTTTCTTTACTTCCACCATGACTTTCCGGATCTTCTCATCAAATAATAAGATCTCTTCTGCAAGCTGCTCTGCTACTGCTTCGATCAGCCTGTAATTCTTCTCTTCCATCTTTTCTTTTATCAGATGGGAAATGGTTCCGTAATTCACAGACGCTTCCAAGTCATCCGTTTTTCCCGCCTTGCGTGTATTCACATATAAAATACAGGAAACCAGAAACTTCTGTCCCAGTCTGTTTTCTTCCGGATACACCCCATGATTTGCAAATATTTCCAGGTTTTCAATTTTTATCTGATCCATCTTTTTCTCCTGCTTACTCTCTTGCCAGAATCACTTCTGTCATCTTGATCGCTCTGCGGTTTTTCTCAGCATCATGAACGCGCACAAATCCATAATGGCTCTGTACTGCCATCACGGTCGTGACAAGAGTTCCTTCTTCTCTTTCTGTTACCGGCAGATCCAGTGTCAGACCGATCATGGATTTTCTGGAAGTTCCAAGAAGCATCGGATATCCAAGTCCGTTAAAAAGCTCAAGATGCTTCATCACATCCAGGTTCATCTCGTAGGTCTTTCCAAATCCAACCCCCGGATCCAGCATGATCCGGTCATCTCCAATCCCAGCCGCTTTCGCAGTATCTACACACTTCTGCAATTCTGCATACATATCCTTCAGGAAATCCTTGTACACCGCCTCATTTTTATTATGCATCAGACAGCATGCTGCATCATATTTTTTCACAAGGCCTGCCATCTTTTCATCGTACTGGAATCCCCAGATATCATTTACCAGATCTGCCCCTGCCTGAAGTGCTGCCTCTGCCACATCACTTTTATAAGTGTCAATCGAAACCGGCACATCAAAATTCTTTTTGACAGCCTCAATAACCGGCGCAGTTCTTGTAATTTCTTCTTCTGACGTAATCTGCTGGTGTCCTGGTCTTGTGGACTCACCTCCGATATCCAGGATATCGGTTCCGCCTTCTAAAAGCTCTTCTGCATGACGCATTGCCGCATCATAACCGTTCCACTTCCCCCCGTCTGAAAAAGAATCCGGTGTCACATTCAGGATTCCCATTATATAAGTATGTTTTGCTGTGTCAAATTCTTTATTTCCAATTCTCATTTTCATTCCTCGTTTTCTACCAGATGATTTTCTGATTCTTCTTTTCTCCGCTCCAGTTACAGTCCTTCTCAGCCGGACACGTATAACACGCACGGGAAATCTTATCTGCATCATAAAGGATTTCTGCAAGCTGCCACTTATCCTGCCCTGCATTTTCTGTCTCTTCTGCTTTGCCCCGGTGGCTTAAAATTGCAAAAAGAATCCTGTCCGACTCCTCCTTTGTAAATCCAGTCTCTTCCAGAATCCTTTTTGCAATTTCAGCACTCGCTATTTCATGGGGGATTCCCGCCTTATACTGCTGCCATTTCCCGATGTCATGAAGTAATGCCGCCGCATAAATCTCTTCTTTTCCAAGGGCATATCCACGCTCCATCGAAAAAATATACATCAGACGTCCCACGTCCAGAAAATGATTCATATCATGATGGCAGAATTTTCTTTCCTTTTCTGCATCTTTATTCTTTGCCAGTCCCTCTTCAAAAAAAGGATGCTCATATATTCTCCAGACTCTCTGCATCCTCCTCTGCTCTTCCAGTTTTCGTTTTATTTCCATCGCACTAACCTATCATACGGAAAAACATGTTCTGCAGTTTTTCATTCTCTTCAAATGCACCTCTTGTAACAACACTGACCGTCTTGCTTCCCGGCTTTTTGATTCCACGCATGGTCATACACATATGCTCGGCCTCGGCAAGTACCATCACTCCCTTTGGACGAAGATTCTCCATCAGGGCATCCGCGATCTGTGCTGTCATCTGTTCCTGAAGCTGAAGTCTTCTCGCAAATACTTCCACAGTCCGCGCAAGCTTGCTAAGTCCCACCACCTTTCCATCCGGAATATAGGCAATATGAACTTTGCCGTAAAATGGCAGCATATGATGCTCGCACATGGAATAGAATGTAATATCTTTTTCCACAACCATTTCATTATTTTCTGCTGTAAATGTCTTTTTCAGGTGTTCCGCTGCATCCTCATTCATTCCGCCACAGATTTCTTCATACATTCTTGCAATCCGGTCCGGTGTTTCAACCAGTCCTTCTCTGTCAGGATCTTCACCGATTCCTTCCAGCAAAAGCCGGATTGCCTGTTCTACTTTTTTATGATCTACCATAATGTTCTCTCTTTCTTTTCTCAGTCTATTTCCTTTTCCTGCAAATCCGAATCACATCCCCCAGATAAGACAGGGAACCAAAACTCAGAACCACTTCATCCCTTTTACAGTCTGCTTTTGCTGCTGTAAGTGCCTCCCGGATTCCTTCTGCCGGTTCTGCCTGTACTCCATTTTCTTCCAATACTTTGCACAGTTCTTCTTTCGCCAGACTCCGCTCCCGATTCGGGAGATCGATCGTATACACTTTCGTAAGATACGGTGCCATGATCTCTGCCATTTTCCGGTACTCTTTATCTTTAAAAACACCCATCACTCCGATGATCCGTCTTCCTGCAAGATAGGTTCTCACATTTTCTGCAAGCCTAAGCGCTGCATCCTGATTGTGTGCGCCATCTGCGATCATCAACGGTTCTCTTTCAAGAACCTGGAATCTTCCCTGCCAGATTACTTTTGCAAATCCTGCTCTTACCGCATCCTCCGGAATAACCGCTCCATTCTCATTCAGGGCTTTCACAGCCTCCAATACCGTCACTGCATTGTCGATCTGATATCTTCCGATCAGATTCAGATGAATGTCCTCATACTCCTCATAAGAAAAAATCTGACCATCCATCAATTCTCTTTTCACTTTTGCCTTTTCCGGATGCGCAATCCGGATCTGGCAGCCACATTCTTCTGTCTTTTCCTGTAAAATTCGGATCACAGACGGTTTCTGCGGTGCTGTCACCACCGCCTGGCAGGATGGCTTTATAATCCCGGCTTTGTTTTCCGCAATTTCTTCCAGTGTATTTCCAAGTACACCAATATGATCCATACTGATCGATGCAAAAATACTCAGAACAGTAGTATCTATTACATTTGTCGCATCAAGAAGCCCACCCATTCCGGCTTCCAGAACGACATAATCACACTGTTTTTCTCTGAAATAGAGAAATGCGATCGCCGTTTCCATCTCGAAAACAGTTACGGTGAGATTCGTTTTTTCTTCTACTTTTTCTGCTGCCTCTTTCACCTGAGATACAAAAGGGGCGAGCTCGTCCTCCGCCATCCATTGGCCATCAACCTGAAATCGTTCCATATATCCCATCACGGTCGGAGAACAGTATCTTCCGGTCCGGTATCCAGCCTGCTGCAGGATACCGGATAGTCCGGCGAGAATCGATCCTTTTCCATTAGTCCCGGCTATATGTATAAATTTCAAATCTTTCTGCGGATTCCCAAGCTCACCCAATAAGCTCTTTATACTATCTAAGCCAAGTACACTTCCGTATTTCGATACATGATCCAAATATACCCTTGCTTCTTCGTATAACATGATTTACTTTTCCTTTTTGTACTTTTCAGCATATGCTGATATCTGAATATTTTATCATATTCCTTTACTGCTGTACAGTTCTATTTCTTTTTCTTTGGTACAACGTGGATCGCTCCACCCTCTGCTTCTTCCAGGGCTTCTCCGATTCCTTCGTTATACGTCGGATGTGCACGCATTCCCTTTAAAAGCTGTGCAACCGTCATTTTATTTGCGATCGCAGTTACAAATTCACCGATCATGTCTGTGGCTCTTGCACACATCATCTGTGCTCCGAGAATCACATCTGTCTCTTCATCTGCCACGATCTTGATAAATCCTCTTTCTTCTTTTGTAATAAGAGATTTACCATTGGCACTCATGATAAATTTGCCAGTCTTCACTTTGATTCCCTGTTCTTTGGCTGCATCTTCTGTAATACCTGCTGATGCGATTTCCGGATCTGTATAAACACATCCCGGAACCACATCCAGATTCACAGAAGGTTCTTTTCCCGCCAGCTGTTCTGCAACAACGATTCCCTGTGCACTTGCTGCATGGGCAAGCTGTGCGCCAAAGATCAGATCACCGATCGCATAGACTCCCGGAATACTGCTTTCGAATTTATCATTTACAAGAACACGTCCTCTTTCCATATCCGGAGCAGCACCTTCTGCAAATAATCCGTCGGTATTCGGGCATCTTCCGACTGCGCACAGAACATATTCTGCTTCTACAGTCTGTTCTTTTTCTTTTTCGACAAAGGTACATACGCAGGTATCCCCTTCCATATGCACACCCTGTACTGCTGCTGATGTATGGCTTTCTACGCCACGTTTCTTCAGGATCAGTTTCAGGTTCTGTGCGATCTCTTTATCCATATTTGGAACCAGACGCGGCATTGCTTCAAGAATGGTAACCTTAGATCCAAGTGCGGAATATACGGTAGCAAATTCTACACTGATCACACCGCCACCGATGATAACCAGACTCTTTGGAACTTCTCTCATCTTGAAGAGTTCATCACTTGTCAGAACTCTCGGAAGATCCATTCCCGGGATCGGAAGAATCAGTGGTTTGGAACCAGAAGCCAGAATAATATTCTCTGCTTCGACAGACTGTTCTTCATTCCCTGTAATCTTAACTTTTTTCCCCTCAAAAAGTGTGCCTTTTCCATAATATCTTGTTACGCCGTTTGCCTGCAGGAGCTGTTCTACTCCCTGAACAAGCTGTCCGGTTGTCTGCTCCTTATATTCCAGAATTTTTTCAAAATCATAAGTAACATCTGATGCTGAAATTCCGAAGCGGTCCGCTTCTTTGATTTCACGATATAATGTCGATGCATGAATCATTGCTTTTGCCGGAATACATCCTCTGTTCAGGCATGTTCCCCCGACTTCTCTCTCTTCGATCACTGCGGTCTTCATTCCAAGCTTCGCAGATTTGATTGCTGCCACATATCCTCCCGGACCGGCTCCAATTACTACTACATCAAACTTCTCGCTCATTTTATTTCATCCTCCTACAGTTCCTCGCCCTGAATCCATTCGATAATGTCTTTCATCATCTCTTCTTCCTGTGGATCATCTGACCAGAACAGCCCCAATTCCGTACAGATACTTTCCTTTCTGTACTTCAGTCCTTTCAGATACTTTGGAAGTGTATGTATGAAATCCGGATTCAGTGCATCCGACCATGCAATTGCATCCTTGATCTTTCCTGATTCTACTGCAAACTGAAGTGTAATCCCTCCCCATCCAAAACGGTGGGAAAGCTCATACTGAAAATCAATTTTTCTGCCATAGAGCCAGTTCCATGAAGAGAAAAATTTCTCTCTTTCTGCAATTACTCCGGTATCAAGGTCTTCTATTTTTTTATCACGTACCTTTAATCCGTATACCTTTTCAAAAGACTGCTTAAGTGCCACCTTCAGTTCTTCCATTGTAAGCTCCGGAAGATAATCTCTTAAATTTGTCACTCTGGATTTTACCGAATCAACCCCCTTTGATTTCAGTTTATCCTTTGATACAGTCAGATATCTGGATAAGGTTTCCATGTTTACTCCTACCATGATCGTGCCATGGTGATAGCAATGTTTTTCCTGCTCATAAAACGCATTTCCTGAGAATTTCTTTCCATCGATCAGGATATCGTTACGCCCGGATTTTTCAGCCTTCAATCCAAGGATCTCCATCGCTCCAATGATTACCTGAAGCTGCCGGTCCAGATCATATTCTTCTTTATTGATCAGAAATGTGAAGTTCATATTTCCCAGATCATGGTACACAGCTCCGCCACCTGACAGACGCCTGGCAAGATGACCACCTTCTTCTTCCAGCTTTGTTGTTCTACATTCTTTCCAAGCATTTTGATTCCGTCCGATAACAACTGTATTCTGATTCTGCCACAGATAAAGAATACATTCTTTATCCTCGCAGTGGAGGAGCAAATACTCCTCCACTGCAAGATTTCTATATGGACTGAACTGATTGCTTTCAATATAAGTAATCTTTTCAATCATAGTTTTTCCCTCGCTTTAAGCTATAACTTATTAGTCCTGCCATTCGTATCGCAGATATGGATGTCTTGCTGCTCCAACCTCATCCATTCTTGTAACCGGTGTTGTAACAGGAGCCTGATGAAGCTGTTCGGCATCTGTTTCTGCGATTTCATACAGTTTGCGTAATACCTCTACTGCTTCATCCAGAGTTTCTTTGGACTCTGTCTCTGTCGGCTCTACCATCAGTGCTTCCTCAACGATCAGCGGGAAGTACATTGTCGGTGGATGGATACCGTTATCAAGAAGTCCTTTTGCAATATCCATTGCAGAAATTCCTGTTTTCTTTTTCAGATCTGCAAGACTCATTACGAATTCATGCATACATACCTCATCATACGCCATTGTATAAAGGTCTTTCAGTTTGTTCATCATGTAGTTTGCATTCAAAACTGCATTCCGGCTCGCTTCCGGAATACCTTCGCGTCCCAGTGTCTTCACATAGGTAAGTGCTTTTACGATGACTGTAAAGTTTCCATAGAAGCTCTTCATCTCACCGATGCTCTGTGGTTCTTTTACAAATTTCAGTTCTTCTTCCCCATCTACTACATAAGATGGAAGGAACGGAACCAGCATGCTCTTGCATCCAACAGGTCCGCTTCCAGGACCACCGCCACCGTGCGGAGTTGAGAAGGTTTTGTGAAGATTCAGATGGATCACATCAAATCCCATATCTCCAGGGCGAACAGTTCCCATAACTGCGTTTAAGTTTGCTCCGTCATAATAGCAAAGTCCGCCGCAGTTATGAACGATCTCCGTGATTTTCAGGATATTCTTATCAAAAAGTCCTACCGTATTTGGATTGGTAAGCATAAGTCCTGCTGTATCCTCTCCGCATACTTCCTGTAATTTTTCAAGATCAACACCACCATCCGGTGCAGATTCAATGCTGACTACCTGGAATCCTGCCATTGCCGCACTTGCCGGGTTGGTTCCATGTGCAGAGTCCGGAACGATGATTTTCTTTCTCTTTTCGTCTCCACGGCTCTTATGATATGCTTTGATCAGAAGAAGCCCTGTAAATTCTCCGTGAGCACCGGCTGCCGGCTGGAATGTCATACGATCCATACCCGTGATCTCGCAGAGCAGATTTTCAGATTCTTTGATGACTTCCAGGCATCCCTGTACCGTATGTGCCGGCTGCAGTGGATGGATCTCTGTGAATCCCGGAAGTGCTGCCATATCTTCATTGATCTTCGGATTGTATTTCATTGTACAAGATCCGAGTGGATAGAAACCATCATTCACACCATGTGATTTCTTTGCAAGCTCTGTATAATGTCTGCTCAGTTCAATCTCAGAAAGCTCTGGCAGATGAAGTTTTTTCTCTCTTTTATCTTTTTCCTGTGGAAGTGTTACTTCTACATCGCATTCTGGCAGTAAATCGCAACCTCTTCCAGGTCTGCTTTTTTCAAATATTAACATTACTGCACCTCCTTCAGAATCTGAACAACTGCGTCCATCTCTTCTTTGGTATTCACTTCTGTACAGCACCACAGAATTCTGTGTTCATCAAGCGGAAATCCTCCAAGGATTCCTTTTTCCTCAAGTGCTGCAAGTGCTTTTGCGACCGGAACCTCTGATACAGTTACGAATTCATGGAAAAATTCTCCTTTGTTCTCGGTCTGGTATCCAACCTTTGCAAGTTCTGCTGAAAGATAATGTGCTTTTGAAGTTGAAAGTGTTGCTGCTTTCTTAATTCCTTCATTGCCCATTGTTGCCAGATAAACGCCTACTGCAAGTGCGCAAAGTGCCTGGTTTGAGCAGATATTGCTGGATGCTTTTTCACGACGGATATGCTGTTCTCTTGCCTGAAGAGTAAGTACATAACCTTTCTTTCCATTGTGGTCTTCTGTCTGTCCAACGATACGTCCAGGAAGATTTCTCATCATCTTCTGTGTTGCAGCCATAAATCCAAGATATGGTCCGCCGAATGCAATAGAAAGTCCAAGTGGCTGTCCTTCGCCAACTGCCACATCAGCTCCATATTCTGCCGGTGTCTTTACTACACCGAGAGAAATCGGATTGACATTCATTACATATTTTGCCCCTGCTCCATGTGTGATCTCACCAATCTCGGCTGCTTCTTCCAGATTACCGTAATAGTTCGGATGCTGGATCAGTACACATGCTGTCTGTGCATCTACATGTTCCTTCAGATATTCAATATCTGTAAGTCCGTCTTTTTCCGGAATCACTTCTACTTCCATTTCATTTCCGAAGCAGTATGTTTTGATCGTCTCAAGAACATATGGATTCACGGTAGCTGAAACAAGTGCTTTGCTGCGCTTTCTGTCACGACACATTGCCACACCTTCTGCGGATGCTTCTGCGCCATCGTATACGCAGGCATTGGAAATATCCATTCCTGTCAGATCACAGATCATGGTCTGATATTCAAAGATCGACTGCAGGATTCCCTGGCTGATCTCTGCCTGATAAGGAGTATATGCAGTTAACAAATTTTCTTTTGAAATCACGCTCTTTACTGTTGCCGGAATAAAATGCCGGTAAGCACCTGCGCCGCGGAAAATCGTCTTAAAGATCTGATTCTTTGCAGCAATATTTTCCATATCACGACGTACTTCTAATTCTGTTTTTCCTTCCGGAATATTAAGACCGCCCTGGATCTTTACTTCTGCCGGAATGTGTGCGAACAGATCGTCAATTGACTGAAACCCAATCTCTTTCAGCATTTCCTGACGCTGCTCTTTTGTATTCGGTACATAGCTTCCCATGAATGGTCCACCGCCTTTCCCTGATTATTCTTCACTTGCTACAAATGCCTCATATTCTTCTGCTGAAAGAAGTTCCTCTGTTCCGGATACATCTTTTACTTTGATGAACCATGCATCATATGGAGCGCCATTGATCGTTTCCGGTGCGTCAAGAAGTTCTTCGTTGATTTCTTCAACTTCTCCTGTTACCGGTGAATATACATCTGATACCGCTTTTACAGATTCAACATCTCCAAATACTTCTCCGGCCTCTACGCTGTCTCCAACTTCCGGAAGATTTACGAATACGAGATCACCGAGTGCTGACTGTGCATAATCTGTAAGACCAATTGTCCAGACTCCGCCTTCTTCTTTTACCCATTCGTGTGATTTTGTATATTTTAATTCTGCTCTAACTTCCATGATTTTAATCTCCTTTTCTTTTCAACTGCCGGCCGCCTTTTCCAAACACTCTCTATCGCTTTTTCCGCGACCGGCCTGTTAATCTGTTTTCGTTATTATTTTTTTATTTTGCTCTCTTATAGAACGGAAGCTGCACAACTTCTGCTTCCACTCTTCTTCCACGTACATCAGCTTCTACCTTGTCACCAACTGCTACGCTTCCGGCATCAACAAGTGCCATAGCGATCGGATATCCAAGATAAGGACAATGTGTTCCGGATGTTGTATGTCCGATCTTCTGATCTCCAACATACAGATCCTGATGTTCACGGATGATTCCTCTTCCTGTTACTTTAAGACCAATTCTTTCGATCTTTGGTGTTCCTCTGTCTTCCATGGCTTTCTTTCCGATGAATTCGTCTTTTTTCATCTTAACACCGAAGTTCAGGCCTGTTTCAAGAGGTGATACTTCATCATCCATTTCATGTCCGTAAAGAGGCATTGCAGCTTCCATACGAAGTGTATCACGTGCACCAAGTCCACAAGGGATCAGTCCCTCTTCTTTTCCTGCTTCAAGAAGTGTCTCCCACATCTTTTCTGCAAGATCACTTGCCAGGTAGATTTCTACTCCATCTTCACCGGTATATCCTGTCTTGGATACGATGCAAGGCATTCCGGCAACTTCTGCGTCAAATACTGCATGATAATATTTCTTCGGAATATTTTCCTCTGTTGTAAGTTTTCTTAAGATTTCCATCGCTTTCGGTCCCTGAAGGGCGATCTGTCCATACTGATCGGATACATCTGTAAATGTAACCTCTCCTGACTGATGTGCAAGCATCCACTGATAATCTTTATCTTTGTTTGCTGCATTTACTACGATAAAATAGTGGTCATCTGATTTTTTATATACGATCAGGTCATCAACGGTTCCGCCGTTCTCATTACACATCGGGCTGTATCTTGCCTGTCCGTCTACCATATTTGTAAAATCGTTTGTAAGGATGTGCTGCAGATTGGCAAGAGCATCTTTTCCTTCACAAAGGATTTCACCCATATGAGATACATCAAAAAGTCCAGCCTGGGTACGAACTGCCATATGCTCTTTGATCACGCCTGTCTCATACTGAACCGGAAGAAGGTATCCGGCAAACGGTACGATCTTTCCACCTGCTTTTACATGAGCCTCATAGAGTGGTGTCTTTAATTCCATCTTTCTTTCCTCCTATTGATAAAGTGGATATTTATCGCAGATCTTTGTAACTTCAGCACGGATTTCATCTGCTTTGGTATCAAAGTCTGTAATGGTCATCTTGATTAATTTTGCGATGGTCTTCATATCTTCTTCTTTCAGACCTCTTGTTGTAACAGCCGGTGTTCCGATACGAACTCCACTGGTTACAAACGGGCTTGCAGGATCATTCGGAACTGCATTCTTATTAACTGTGATGTAAACTTCATCTAGTCTGTTCTGAAGTTCTTTTCCTGTGATGTTCATGTTCTGAAGATCTACAAGGATCAGATGGTTGTCTGTTCCACCGCTGACAAGGTTGAATCCTTCTTCAACCATGGCTTCTGCAAGTGCTTTTGCATTCTTGACAACCTGTTCCTGATAGGTTTTGAATTCCGGTTTTAAGGCTTCTCCGAAGCATACAGCTTTTGCTGCGATAATGTGCATCAGAGGTCCGCCCTGTGTTCCCGGGAAGATTGCTTTGTTGATCGCTTTTGCATATTCTTCTTTGCACATGATCATTCCACCACGAGGTCCTCTGAGTGTCTTATGTGTTGTTGTTGTAACTACATCAGCATAAGGAACCGGGCTCTGGTGAAGTCCTGCTGCAACAAGACCTGCAATGTGTGCCATATCTACGAAAAGATAAGCTCCAACTTCTTTTGCGATATCTGCAAAAATATCAAAACGGATCTCTCTTGGATAAGCCGAAGCTCCTGCTACGATCATCTTCGGTTTACATTCATGAGCAAGCTTTCTGATTGCATCGTAATCCAGAACACCGTCATCATTGACATTGTAAGGTACGAAATTGTAAAGGATACCGGAAAGATTTACCGGTGAACCATGTGTAAGATGTCCGCCGTGTGCCAGGTTCAATCCCATAACTGTATCGCCTGGTTTGATCAGCGCCTGATATACAGCTGTATTCGCATTTGCTCCTGAATGTGGCTGTACACATACATGATCACATCCAAATAATTTCTTTGCACGTTCGATTGCAAGATTTTCAAGAATATCTACATCCTCGCATCCACCATAATAACGTTTTCCCGGATAACCTTCTGCATACTTGTTTGTCGGTACAGTTCCCATCGCAAGCATAACTGCCGGGCTTACGATATTCTCTGATGCGATCAGTTCAAGGTTTCTGCGCTGACGGCCAAGTTCTAACTGCAGCGCTTTTCCTACTTCTTCATCACATTCAGTAATGTAATTTGTTACATCTTCAATTCTGTTCATTCTCTTTTACCTCCTTAGAACCAACTACCTTGTCTTTTTTGCTCCCTTTTCGGTGTGTTAAATTCAGAATTTTATCATTTGTATCTATATTTTTCTGAATATTCCGCTTTTTAGGGTACAAAAAAAACAGGCAAAAAAGTTTTCGTCATTGAATCCTTTTTTGTCTGCCTCTGTCCGTTCACCTGAAAGATCACCTGGACTTTTGCGCTATATAGTCCAGACTACTTCTTCGGTACAATACATATATATTGTTCTCCAGAGTGTTGTCCGAATATGTTCCTTTTGCCTGAGAGTTTCTGCCTGCCCCTTCGGCTCATGCTGTACATTAAATAACGGTGCGCGCCGTCTGTACAACAAGTATCTCACATATTCATCATCCAACCTTAACTTAAACACATTATATAATTGTCGTCACAATTAGTCAAGCGTTAAATAATTTTCTTTATTGTTTATTATTTGTCAGAATATTTAATAGCTTCGCTCTATAATCATCGTTTTTATTGACTATTTTTTAACTGTATCATCCATTCTCTTTGTCTATTTTCACAAATTAAATTTTTTTCTCAAAATCCACGCATTCTAGCCAACCTATCACGATTACACTCCCTAGTATCTACCATTTTTATTCCAAATTTTTCAAGCCTCTACATAAATATCACTTATTCAGAAAATCTATCTTTCATTGCTTCACCACATCAACCTGTCATACCGCTTTTTCCCATCCATCAAAAAATTTGACTACTTCCATTTGTCTCACAACTTCCCCAACAAACTTTTTCGCACAAAAAGATCCGGACTTCCCAAACCAGGGAAATCCGGATCTTTTCAAATCTCTACCACTCAAATTTCTTCTCAAAGTATGCTTTGAGATCTTCAATTTTAATTCTTTCCTGCTGCATCGTATCACGGTCACGAACAGTAACTGCTCCGTCTTCTTCAGAATCGAAGTCATAAGTTACGCAGAACGGTGTTCCGATCTCATCCTGACGGCGATATCTCTTACCGATATTTCCTCTGTCATCGAATTCGCAGTTGTAGTATTTGCTAAGCATTGCATAAACCTTCTCAGCACCTTCGTTCAGCTTCTTGGAAAGCGGAAGCACACCGATCTTAATCGGTGCAAGTTCCGGATGGAAGTGCATAACGGTACGTGTAGAACCGTCTTCCAGTTCTTCCTCATCATATGCTGCGCAAAGGAACGCAAGTACCACACGGTCAGCACCAAGTGATGGCTCGATAACGTATGGAATGTATTTTTCATTGGTCTCATCATCAAAGTAAGTCAGATCCTGTCCGGATACATTCTGATGCTGTGTCAGGTCATAATCGGTTCTGTCTGCGATTCCCCACAGCTCGCCCCATCCGAATGGGAAGAGGAATTCTACGTCTGTTGTAGCCTTGCTGTAGAAAGAAAGCTCTTCTTTGTCATGATCTCTGTAACGGACCTCCTCATCCTTAAGTCCAAGAGAGAACAGCCAATCGAGACAGAATTTCTTCCAGTAAGCAAACCATTCAAGGTCTGTATCCGGTTTGCAGAAGAATTCAAGCTCCATCTGTTCAAACTCACGGGTACGGAATGTAAAGTTACCCGGTGTGATCTCGTTACGGAATGATTTACCGATCTGACCAATACCAAATGGAAGCTTCTTTCTTGAAGTTCTCTGTACATTCTTAAAGTTTACGAAGATTCCCTGTGCAGTCTCAGGACGAAGGTAAACAACGTTCTTTGCATCTTCTGTTACACCCTGGAAAGTCTTGAACATCAGGTTAAATTCACGGATCTCTGTGAAATTATGTTTTCCGCAGGTCGGACACGGAACTTCATGTTCTTTGATAAATCCTTCCATCTCTTCATGTGACCATCCGTCAATGCTGTCCGGAATATCAATTCCATGCTCATGTGCATAATCTTCAATGATCTTATCTGCACGGAAACGTTCGTGACATTCCTTACAGTCCATCAGCGGATCACTGAATCCTCCCAGATGTCCGGAAGCGATCCATGTCTGCGGATTCATCAGGATCGCACAGTCAACACCTACGTTGTACGGATTCTCCTGAATAAATTTCTTCCACCATGCTCTCTTTACGTTGTTCTTAAGTTCAACACCCAGGTTACCATAATCCCATGTATTTGCAAGCCCACCGTAGATTTCAGACCCCGGATATACAAAGCCTCTTGATTTTGCCAAAGCTACAATTTTGTCCATTGTCTTTTCTACCATAACACTAATCCTCGCATTCTTTTTATTTTTCGTTAGAAGAACAACGCTACTTATCGCGATAACATTTATTCCTCTCTGATTCACCTATTATACCTACTGCATATAGGTTTTGCAAGCTTATCCTGCTAATTTTCGCCAAATTTGTCTTTATTTTCTAATCTAATATACAATTTTCCGGTTATTTCAGCCCTGTGAGCTGCTCCAGAATCTCAAGCGACTTGAATCTGTGATCCACGTATACATCCAGATAACGCCCCATTACCTTTCCCAGTTCCTTTAAAACTTCATCGCTTAAGGTAAAGGTATAGAGCTTTTCCACCGGTGTCCCGACAATGAACTGCATGGCATAAAGGGTAGACGTATTCAGCCGCATTCCGTCATAGACATTCTGACCACATTCACTGCAGACCAGACCGCCCTCCTTCACACTGAACACACAGGGACGTTCCCTGTTCCCGCATCTGACACACTGAAATACCTGCGGTCCTTCCCCGCTGACACTGAGTGCCTTCAGTTCAAATATGTAGCGTACCAGCTCAAATGGAATGATCTTTTTCGTCAGCACGCGCATCGTCTGATAAAGAAGCTTCAGCATTTCCCTCTCGTCATTAGCTTCCCTTGTATAAAAATCTGCAAATTCGAGAAAATAAAATGCATAGTATGCCGCTTCCACATCCGTGCGGAGCTCTGCAAAATAATTCTCGATCTCTGCCGACTGGAGGGTGTTGGAATTTCTTCCTTCATACAGCATGAATTTCCCGAAATTACAAGGCGTACATGCCCCTGCAAGCGGACTGTTCGGTCGTCTTGCTCCTTTTGCAAACGCTGATATTTTCCCTTTTTCTTTTGTCAGGATCACGACTCTTTTATCATATTCACCGATCGGTGCTGCCGACAGAATCATCCCTGTCATTGCTGTTAACTGATTCACTGCATTTGTCCCCGTATTTCTCCGTTTTCGCTTTGCAGACTTCCTTTTCCCGGTAGGAGAGATAATCCTCCACCCGTCCTGTCCTTGCAAACCGATCCCAGTATTCCTGATTCATCCTTCGGTCACCTCATCTTTTTCTTATGCCTTTTAAGATTAGGTTCTCCCATATTCTCAGATGCTATACTGCGTAATATCTGCCAGCTGTTTTTCAGAGAAACACCTTGACATTTTTTACTCGTCTTCTCTATATCCGAAGTTCTTGATCAGAAAATCACTGTCTCTCCAGTCTTTCTTTACTTTTACCCAAAGCTGGAGATTTACCTTACATCCGAGCATCTGCTCGATCTCATATCTTGCCGTGCTGCCGATCTTTTTCAGCATGGATCCCTGTTTACCGATGATGATTCCCTTGTGGGAGTCTCGCTCACAGATGATCGTTGCTTCAATGTCCATCACTTTTTTACGTGCCTTCATCTTCTCGATCGATACCGCGATTCCGTGCGGGATTTCTTCATTCAGACAATGCAGTGCTTTCTCACGGATCAGCTCTGCCACGATCTGCCTTTCCGGCTGGTCGGTAATGGTATCTTCATCATAAAACTGCGGTCCATACGGAAGATATTTCATAATGACCTTTAAAAGCTCGTCCGTATTTTCACCGGTTCTTGCAGATACCGGAACGATATCTGCAAACTGGTATACTTCGTTGTATTTTGCGATACACGGAAGGATGTCTTCCTTCTTCACAGTATCTGCTTTGTTGATGACCAGCACGACCGGAGTTGTCACCTTTCCGAGCTGCTGCACAATGTGCTGCTCTCCGGCTCCGATAAAGGTACTCGGCTCAACCAGCCACAGCACCACATCCACTTCATTTAAAGTGCGCTCTGCCACATTTACCATGTAGGTTCCAAGCTTGTTCTTCGCCTTATGGATTCCCGGTGTATCAACAAATACAATCTGTCCTTCCTCGGTCGTAAGCACCGTCTGGATCCGGTTTCTGGTGGTCTGCGGTTTATTCGATGTAATTGCAATCTTCTGACCGATCAGATAGTTCATAAGGGTGGATTTTCCCACGTTCGGTCTTCCGATCAAAGTTACAAATCCTGATTTAAAATCTGCTCTCATGCATTCTCCTTTTAAAATAAATTCTCAACTGTCATAAACAGTTCTTTCTCTTCTTCTATCTTTGCTTCATTTCCAATCACACAGATCTGATCATTTGCAAGCACCGCACGTGCCACACCTGCAAGTGCACGGATATCCTCCTGGTTTGCTGTAAGGATCTGCTCTCTTTCTTTTCTGATCATCTCTGCGCTCACATGATTCATATACAGATTCATGGAACGGTCACCCTTGGTTGCCGGTGTCATCGGCTGGTCGATATTGCTGATCGTTCCGATGATGTATTTGGTCATATCACGCTCGCTGACCGTGAAGTTCTCCAGATATTCCGGAACTCCATCATAGATCTCAAGCGTTCTTCCAAGGTTCGGGTCACGGTAGGATACAAAATATCCCTCGCCAAGACGGTTAAAGTTGCTCATGCAGCCATAAGCTCCGCCTTTCACACGGATATTGATCCAGAGATATTCGTAGCTCATGATCACCTTCAGGATCTGCAGTGCTCCGTTATATTCTTCTCCGGCATCAATAAAGTTGCCTGCCTTTGCCGCAAACTGTACTTTGGAAGAAGTCTTGAATCCTTCGTTCTTCTTCTCACAGTGCAGTACGCATCTGCTTTCTGGTGTTCTCTCCGGATAAAGGGCTTCTTTTAAGCTTCCGATCTCCTCTTCTAAAACGGCAAGTCCTTCTCTTGTGGCTGTGTAACTGATCATCATATTGCCTTTTCTGAAAATCAGTTCGGCTAAAGCTTTTAAGCTATTTGTAATCTCTTCCTTCTTATCTTCGAAATGTTCTTCCATCTCACGGATGTTCTGATAATATCCGATTCCATTTGTCGTATCTTTAAATTTTGAAATCGGCGATTTATAAGACATTGCCCGGAGTGCTGCTGCCGAATGTCCTGCGGAGAGGAAACGATCCTGCAGTCTTGTCTTTGTCATCGAAAGAATCTCTTTCAGACGCTTTTCATCATCCAGCTTCGATGCAGTCAGGATTTCTTTCATCATACGGATGGCAAACGGAATCTGTCCGTAAAGTGCTTTTGCCTTGATCTCAAAGGTTGCCTTGAATTCTTTTTCTCTGACCTTTGTCACATCCGGATAAAGCTCCAATGAAGTCCCGATTCCTCCGGTGTGTCTGTTGATCTCATTGAAGAGCTCTCCGTATTCATAATGCTCCGTATCAATGATTCCGAGAACTGCCTGCAGAAGTCCCACCATCGGCAGATCCTTCTCCGGTACATCGGAAAGATCAAACATCAGATCCAGATAACCGATTCCATTGGTCTCAATCTCATGGAAAACGGTCGGGATCTCTGCGATCTTTATCTCTTCATTGTAAATCGGTGCGATCTCACGGGAAATGTCTTCTCTTGTCAGCATCGGGATCTTCTCCAGATCTTCCTGACTTGACGGTTCTTCCTGATACTCCTGTAAATGTTTCGTATCCGCAACCAGTTTGTCAATTTCTTCTCTGCTCAGGCTTTCTTTGTATGCCTGCAGTTTCGCTTTTAACTCCTCATCCAGTCTGGCTGTACGTCCCGGCTCCGGTACGATCGTAACCAGTGCGCCGTGCTGATTGTCCAGAAGATAAGCCTGGATCAGTTTTTCAAAATATCCGGTACTGATCTGCTCTTTTAAGAACACAAAAGTATCCAGTGCCTCTACATGAATAAATGGCTTTGTCTCATCATAAAGCCAGCTGTCGAAGATCTGCAGTCCGTACATCAGCCCCTTCGGATAGCCTCCGAAGTCTGCCTCGCGGTAACGGAATTCATGATAATTGATTCCCGCTTCCAGTGCCTTTTTGTCCATTCCGTTTTCTACGATAGCCTTCAATGTATCTTCGATCACCTTCACAAATTCTGCCTTCTGCTCTTCATTGGCATTCTTTGCCACGATGGAGAAGATCGGCTGATAGGTGCTGCTGTCATAGGAACCGCTGATATCTTTTCCGATTCCGGCTTCCAGAAGTGCCTTTGTGATCGGTGCTCCCGGTGCGGAAAGCAGCGCATAGTCCAGGATCTGGAATGCCAGGTACAGCTTTTCATCCAGAGAAGTTCCGATGACTTTATTGTAAGAAAGATAGGTATTATCCTCTGTCGATTCGTTGCTTGCAATGGAATACGGCTTTGTGATATCATGCATCTTTTCAAACGGTTTCTGCAGATGGATCTCGGAATCTACCTCTTTTTTGTCATAGGCAGACAGATATTCCTGATCCAGCCAGTTTAATTTTTCCTCCATATCCATATTGCCATAAAGGTAAATATAGCTGTTGGACGGATGATAATAGGTTCTGTGGAAATTCAGATATTCTTCATAAGTCAGTTCCGGGATCACATCCGGATCTCCGCCGGACTCATTTGCATAAGTCGTATCCGGGAACAGGGAATTCAGGATCATACGGTCCAGAACACCATCCGGTGAAGAAAAAGCTCCCTTCATCTCATTATAAACAACTCCGTTATAAGAAAGCTCCCCATCTGCTTCCTCCAGGCGATAATTCCAGCCTTCCTGACGGAAGATCTCTTCATGTTTGTAAATATTCGGATGCAAGACTGCGTCCATATACACATCCATCAGATTCTGAAAATCCTTTTCATTACAGCTTGCAACCGGATACACGGTCTTGTCCGGATAAGTCATCGCATTTAAAAAGGTATTCAGCGATCCTTTTACCAGTTCCACAAACGGATCCTTGGTCGGGAACTTCTCCGAACCGCACAGAACGGTATGTTCCATGATATGCGGCACTCCGGTGCTGTTCGTAGTCGGAGTACGGAATCCGATGTTAAATACTTTATTCTCATCATCATTGGAGATCAGAAGCACTCTCGCACCACTCTTCTTGTGCTTCAGAAGTGCACCTTCCGATTTCAGATCCGGAAGAGGTCTGTGCTCGATGATCTCATATGCTGTAAGCTTTGTTAAATCCATATATGATTTCCTCCAAATTCTGTAGTTAGTCTCATAAATAACATTGTACACATTTCTTTGATTTGATACAAGGTCTTGGTGGGAAATGTTTTCCTTAAATCCCGATCACAGGCTCATCCTATATATAAATTTTCTGGCAGTAAAAAAGAATTTGCTTTGTCACTTGTCTACCGAATTTTTATGACAGAAAATAAATAAGGAACAGCTACGAAAGCCATTCCTCATTTTCTGTATTATGCATTTTTCTTCTGTGAAAAATCCGCTGCTGTCTGCTTCTTCTGTGAAAACTTCATAAAGGTCAAAAATGCAAGCATCATAACAATTCCTGCCGGAAGTGCAATCCATGCACTCTGTACAAATCCGGCAACAATATAAGTGATAAACGAGATCACCGCGCAGCTTGCCGCATATGGGAGCTGTGTATTGACATGATTAATATGATTGCACTGTGCACCGGCAGATGCCATGATCGTTGTATCCGAAATCGGTGAACAGTGGTCACCACAAACTGCTCCGGCCATACATGCGGAGATGGCAATGATCATCATCGTCTCATTCTTTCCTTCAAATGCATGTACCACGATCGGGATCAGGATTCCGAATGTTCCCCAGCTTGTACCTGTCGCAAATGCAAGGAAGCATCCCACAAGGAAGATGATTGCCGGAAGAAGATTGACCATGCCTTCCGCACTTCCTGCCACAATACCTGCCACATATTCTGCAGCTCCAAGACTGTCTGTCATAGATTTCAGCGTCCATGCAAAAACAAGAATCAGGATTGCCGGAACCATCGCCTTAAATCCATCCGGGAGACATGCCATACACTCATCGAATTTCAGCACACGTCTTACCAGATACAGCACGATTGTGATCACAAAAGCAAAGAAGCTTCCGTACACCAGTCCCTGGGAAGCATCACTTCCTGAAAATGCTTCTACAAAACCGACTCCGTCAAAGAACCCACCAGTGTAGATCATTCCGATCACACAGCAGATGATCAGTGAAATGATCGGGATCAGAAGATCCATTACTTTTCCTTTACAGTTATCCACTGTCTCTTCCTCCGCATTTGCATACGGTCTGTCCGGTGTGGTGTAAATATCACCTTTTTTCGCATTATCTTCATGAACCTTCATCGGACCATACTCAACCTTCATCACAACCATTGCAACCATCATCAGGATGGTAAGGATTGCATAGAAGTTATATGGAATCGCACGAATAAAAATCGAAAATCCATCTTCCCCTTCTACGAATCCGGTAACAGCTGCTGCCCAGGATGAAATCGGGGCAATGATACATACCGGAGCTGCTGTCGCATCGATCAGATACGCAAGCTTTGCTCTGGAAACATTCTGCGCATCCGTTACCGGACGCATCACACTTCCGACTGTCAGACAGTTAAAATAGTCATCGATAAAGATCAGCACACCAAGAATGATTGTTGCAAGCTGTGCACCGACACGGCTCTTGATATGGGAACTTGCCCATTCACCAAATGCGGCAGATCCTCCTGCCTTATTCATCAGGCAGACCATGGTTCCTAAGATAACCAGGAAGATCAGGATTCCCACATTATAGCTGTCAGAAAGCACACTTACGATCCCTTCCTGGAAAATATGGGTGATGGTTCCCTCGAATGAAAATCCAGAATAGAACATTCCACCTACTAAAATACCTACAAATAAAGAGCTGTACACTTCTTTTGTGATCAGTGCCAGCGCAATCGCAACCACCGGTGGAACCAGTGACCAGATACTGGCGTACATCTTCGGTACATACTCCTCTGCGTCCGCTGCAAAAGTGACAAGGGGACTTGCCATTACGCAGATCATTACAGCTGCGAGCAGACTGCTTAACTTTCTCATTTTTTCTCTCAATTAAAAAACCTCCTGTTTTAAAACATAAAAATGCCATGAATAACGCTTGCACCGGCAAAACGCATTCATGGCATGTTTAGTCTTCCTTAAATGTTCTTCCGATAGCGCTCCACGTGTGTGACAGTACGCTGCATCTTCTGCATCGTCCCAGAAACCGGGGTTGGGGTTCCGGCTCCTTCGGCGGTTTCTCCTTTCCCATCTGATGGCTTCCCTGCCATATCACTCAGACGGTACTGATAAATCCCGCGCCTCTATCAAGCTGAATATTCATCATTTTCTTTATCAACCATACTATAAAATTTTCATTTTTGCAAGAGATAATTACTATTTATACATAAATTGCCAGTCCCTTTCCACCACATACCACTCCCAGACTTTTGAATGTGCCACGACAAAAGGAGCCAGAGACTTTCGTCCCTGACTCCTCATTCAAGTCAATCTTATTCTTCAGAACCGTACAATGTAACGAGTTTCTGCAGATATGCATATCTAGCTTTTGCTTCTTCTTCGTTCTTAGCAAACAGAACTTTAGCCTTTTCAGGATTGAATCTTGCAAGAGCGTTGTAACGAACTTCTCCGTTAAGGAATTCTTCGTATCCAGCAAGGTCTGGTGCTTTGCTGTCAAGAGTGAACTTAGATCCTTCTGCTTCTGGATTGAAACGGAAGTTGTTCCAGTATCCACATTCAACTGCAAGCTGTTCTTCTGTCTGAGCTTTGCTCATACCTTTCTTGATACCATGGTTGATACATGGAGCGTAAGCGATGATCAGGGATGGTCCCGGATATGCTTCAGCTTCTGCGATAGCTTTTACAGTCTGGTTGAAGTCAGCACCCATAGCGATCTGTGCAACGTATACGTAACCGTAGCTCATTGCGATAGAAGCAAGGTCTTTCTTCTTAGTTTCTTTTCCGCCTGCTGCGAACTGAGCGATAGCACCAGTCTTAGTAGACTTAGAAGACTGTCCACCTGTGTTAGAGTAAACTTCTGTATCGAATACCATTACGTTGATGTCTTTTCCACTTGCAAGTACGTGGTCAACACCACCGAATCCGATATCGTAAGCCCATCCGTCACCACCGAAGATCCACTGAGATTTCTTAGCGAGGAAGTCTTTCTTTTCAACGATATCTTTGCATGTCGGGCAGTCGCATCCTTCTAATGCAGCAACAAGTTTGTCTGTAGCTGTTCCGTTAGTAGCTCCACATCCGTATGTTTCAAGCCATTCGTTGCAAGCAGCTTTTGCTTCTTCGCTGGCTTTATCTGATGCAGCAACTTCTTCAACTTTAGCTTTCAGACCTTCTCTAATTGCTTTCTGAGCAAGTAACATACCGTAACCAAACTCAGCAGCATCTTCGAACAGTGAGTTAGACCAAGCCGGTCCCTGTCCCTTAGAGTTTACTGTGTAAGGTGTAGACGGTGATGAGTTACCCCAGATAGATGAACATCCTGTTGCGTTAGCGATGTACATTCTGTCACCAAATAACTGTGTGATAAGTTTAGCGTATGGAGTCTCTCCACATCCAGCACAAGCTCCTGAGAACTCAAGCAGTGGCTGTTTGAACTGAGATCCTTTTACTGTATTTTCTTTAAATTTAGCAACAACTTCTGGTTTTACTTCGATTTCTGTACCAAAGTCGAAGTATACCTGTTCTCCAGCGTTTTCTTCCATGTTACCCATAACAAGAGCTTTTTCACCCTTCTTACCTGGGCAGACATTTGCACAAGAGCCACATCCTGTACAGTCATAAGCTGATACAGTCATTGTGAACTTCATTCCCGGCATACCGATCATGTCGATTGCTTTCAGTCCTTCTGGTGCTTTTGCAAGTTCTTCTTCTGTAAGAGCTACCGGACGGATTGCAGCGTGCGGACATACATATGCACAACGGTTACACTGGATACATGTCTCTGACTGCCAGATCGGGATATCTACTGCGATACCACGTTTTTCGTAAGCAGCTGTTCCTGACGGTGTAGATCCATCTACATAATCTTTGAATGCAGATACAGGCAGTGTGTTACCTTCCTGAGCGTTAACTTTAGCCTGGATATTCTTAACGAATGCTACTGCATCTTCTCTTCCACCCTTAACTTCTGGTGTGAACAGACCTTCGTCTTCGCAGTTCTTCCAGCTTTCCGGTACTTCAACAGCGTTAACCTGTTTAGCTCCGGCATCGATAGCATCGTAGTTCATCTGTACGATCTTATCACCCTTCTTACCGTATGTAGCTTTTGCAGCTTTCTTCATAAGGTCGATAGCTTCTTCTTCCGGAATGATGTTAGCCAGTTTGAAGAATGCAGACTGAAGAACTGTATTGATACGTCCGCCAAGTCCGATTTCTTTACCGATCTTGATACCATCGATTGTGTAGAATTTGATGTCATGGTTAGCGATGAATGCTTTTACCTGTCCCGGAAGATGTTTGTCCAGTTCTTCTACTGTCCATGGGCAGTTAAGAAGGAATGTACCACCATCTACAAGTTCCTGAACCATGTTGTATTTGTTGATGTATGACGGGTTGTGGCATGCAACAAAGTTTGCTTTATGAATCAGGTAAGTAGATTTGATCGGTTTCTTACCAAAACGGAGGTGAGACATTGTAACACCACCGGATTTCTTTGAATCATAATCAAAGTAAGCCTGTGCATACATATCTGTGTTATCACCGATGATCTTGATAGAGTTCTTGTTAGCTCCGACTGTTCCGTCAGCTCCAAGTCCCCAGAACTTACAGTTGATTGTTCCTTCCGGTGTTGTAACCAGTGGAGCACCTACTTCAAGAGAAAGTCCTGTTACATCATCAACGATACCGATTGTGAATTTAGCTTTTGCTTCGTTCTCGAATACAGCAACAACCTGAGCCGGTGTTGTATCTTTAGAACCAAGTCCGTAACGTCCTGAGTTGATCTTAACAGCATCGAATTTTGTTCCTTTAAGAGCTGCAACAACGTCAAGGTACAGAGGTTCTCCAAGAGATCCTGGTTCTTTTGTTCTGTCAAGAACGTTGATGTACTTAACAGTATCCGGAATTGCATCTACAAGTGCCTGTGCACAGAATGGTCTGTAAAGACGAACTTTAACAACGCCAACCTTCTTGCCCTGAGCAAGTAAGTAATCGATTGTTTCATCGATTGTGTCACAAACAGATCCCATAGCGATGATTACGCTTTCAGCATCTTCTGCACCATGGTAGTTGAACAGTTTGTAGTTTGTTCCGATCTTAGCGTTAACTTTGTCCATGTATTCCTGTACGATTGCCGGCATAGCATCGTAGTATGGGTTACATGCTTCACGAGCCTGGAAGAATGTATCCGGGTTCTGAGCTGATCCTCTTTCACATGGATGGTTCGGGTTCAGTGCATGTGCACGGAATTCCTTGATTGCATCCTTATCTACGAGATCTTCCAGATCTTCGTAATCCCATGTTTCGATCTTCTGGATTTCGTGTGATGTACGGAAACCATCGAAGAAGTTAATGAATGGAATTTTACCTTTCAGTGCTGCACAGTGTGCAACCGGTGTCAGGTCCATAACTTCCTGTACGCTGGATTCACAGAGCATTGCGCATCCAGTCTGACGACAGGCGTAAACATCTGAATGATCACCAAAAATATTAAGAGCGTGTGAAGCTACTGCACGGGCAGATACGTTGAATACACCCGGAAGCTGTTCACCAGCAATTTTATATAAGTTAGGAATCATAAGAAGTAAGCCCTGGGAAGCTGTGTAAGTAGTAGTAAGCGCACCTGCTGACAGTGAGCCGTGTACAGTACCTGCTGCACCTGCTTCAGACTGCATTTCTGTTACCTGAACAGTCTGACCAAAAATATTCTTTCTTCCTTGTGTTGCCCATTCGTCTGTGGCTTCAGCCATTACAGATGAAGGTGTGATCGGGTAAATAGCAGCAACTTCTGTATAAGCATAAGAAGCATGAGCAGCTGCATGGTTACCATCCATGGTCTTCATTGATCTTGCCATTTTCTTTGTTCCTCCTTAGATTGTGTCAAAACTTTTACTTGTGTTAAAATTTTTCTACACTTTCGTTCGATATTATTATAGCTGTTCATATATGAAAAGTCCAGTCATTTTAATGTTCTGATTGTTCCTTTTGACGTACAAACCCTGCATTTTAGAAGGTTGTTTTATGTAAACTATAGTAAGTTTTGACTATCTTGCATTACAAAAGAGACGGACATCTGTCCGTCTCTCGTCATACATTATCACTTACTTTTTTAACAAATATTATACGTTGAATCTGAACAGGATAATATCTCCGTCCTGTACAACATACTCCTTACCTTCCAGTCTCACCAGGCCTTTTTCTTTTGCAGCGTTATAAGTGCCACATGCCATCAAGTCATCATAGGATACGATCTCAGCGCGGATGAATCCTCTTTCAAAATCAGAATGGATCTTTCCTGCTGCCTGTGGTGCTTTCGTTCCTTTTTTGATCGTCCATGCACGGACTTCCGGTTCTCCTGCTGTCAGGTAACTGATCAGTCCAAGAAGGCTGTAGCTTGCCTTGATCAGCTTTTCAAGACCAGATTCCTTAAGTCCCAGTTCTTCCAGGAACATACTCTTTTCATCATCATCAAGTTCCGCGATCTCCTGCTCAATTTCCGCACATACAACGAATACTTCGCAGTCCTCTTTTTTTGCATACTCACGGACCGCCTGTACTCCTGCATTACTCGCACCATCATCTGCAAGATCATCTTCTGCCACATTTGCAGCAAAAATAACCGGCTTGTAGGTCAGAAGATTGTAGCTTTCCAGCCACTGCTGTTCATCTTCGTCATTGATATCATCAAAGCTCTTTGCCATCTTTCCATCTTCCAGATGTGCTTTAATTCTTTCCATCAGTGCCAGCTCTTTTGCGATCGTCTTGTCATTTCTTGCTGCTCTGACTGCTTTGGAAATTCTTCTTTCCAGGATCTCAAGGTCTGAAAAGATCAGCTCCAGGTTGATCGTCTCAATGTCACGCAGCGGATCGATATTTCCATCTACATGGACAATATTGCTATCCTCGAAACAACGTACTACATGAACAATTGCATCAACCTCACGGATATTTGCGAGAAACTGGTTTCCAAGACCTTCTCCTTTGGATGCACCTTTTACAAGGCCTGCAATATCTACAAACTCAATCGCTGCCGGGATGATCTTTTTGGTGTGATACATCTCACCAAGCACATCCAGACGTTCATCCGGTACAGTAACAACACCCACATTTGGATCAATGGTACAGAATGGGTAGTTGGCTGATTCTGCTCCTGCTTTTGTCAGTGAATTAAATAAAGTACTTTTTCCTACATTAGGTAATCCTACAATACCTAATTTCATTTTTTCTATTTCCTCCTATAAATCCTTTGATTTCAAGGGATTTCAGCATACTTATTTTTGCAAGTGGGCCATTTAGTGGGCCATTACATTGCCATAAGTGCTTCTGCTACCAAGTCCATTTCTTTTTTCTTTTCTTCCTCGGTAGTATGAACATATAAGTTCATTGTAATTCCAATATTCGAATGGCCCAGTAACATCTGAAGTGTTTTCGGTTTCATTCCTGCTTCAATACATCTGGTAGCAAAAGTATGTCTCAAGATATGCATCGAAAATCTTGGAATTTTTGCTTTGTCACAGATTTTAAACAGCGCTGTATCATATGTACTGTTCTTGACAGGTGTTCCTTTTCGACACAGAAACACAAATTCTTCCCATTCTGTTGAAATTTCTGAAATCCTCTTATTCTTTTCTTTTTGTTTTTTTAGTATAGAAACCGCTTCTTCTGTTAAGGGTATCGTACGGTAACCTGATTTACTCTTTGGTTCTCCGATACGCCACTCCTTTGCACTGTAACGATATTCCATACTTCTGCGAATCTGAATTGTTTTGGATTTAAAATCGACATCTCCCCATTTCAATCCTACCAATTCGCCTGTTCGCAATCCGGTTTGTAGTATAAAACGATACTGATTTTCATAGCTTTGATTTTCTGCATATTGTAAAAATGTTTTTTGTATGTCTCTTGTTAAAGCAACCTTCTTCTCAGAAGGCTTTCCCATATCACTTTTCACAGATTTTTTACAGGGATTGCTACGCAAGACTTCATTCTCTTTTGCATACTCAAACATATTGTATAATGCAATTCTTGCCTGATAAATTGTAGATGTGCGATACCCCTGATCTGCCATATCATAAAATATTTTCTGACATTGAAGTGGTTTCACGTCTGATAGTGTCATCTTCCCAATTACCGGTTTAATATTTTTAATATATCTCTCCGTATAATTGCGAACAGTATTTGAACGGACTGTTTTCTTTTTTATCCCAATCCAATAATCAAACCATTGATCGACCAGCATATCTGATGGCATTGAAATATCACTGTGTTCATCCACATAAGTCGCATCAGCAATCCATGCTCTGCACTCTTGCAGCTTTTTGAATCGTTTATGTTTTCTCTTTCCAAACCGATCTACAAATCTGGCTGAGTATAATCCCGTACTTTCCTGGGATATTCCCTTGCCAAGTTCTTTGCCTTTTAAATCTTTTCCCATATTTCAGCTCCTCTCATAAGAAGCCCTAATACAGTACCTTGTATTATACCATAGCATCTTATTTTTGTGAATATTCATTTTCATCTCATCTCCTGCCCCATCTCCTGTCAATCATTTATATTTCCACACTTTCCGAAATGAATTTTTCAAATTCTTTTCTCTTTACAAGTTTTTTCGTGCCTACGTAAAGCACAAACGGACATCTCGGTTCTTTCAAAAGACCACTTATTCTGTTTTGTCCAATATTACTGTATTCTGCTGCCTCTTCAATTGTAAGAGCCACTTTTTCACATATCGCAACATGTTGTTTGCTCATAAAATCCTTCCCTTATTATTTAACGTGCGTAGCATACACTTCTATCCGCAATACACACGATCATTCTTTGTATTCAACAACGTTTTCGCTTTCTCCATTTTCATACTTGCAATCGCTTCTCGTTTACTTGTACCTCCAACATACATTGGTGTACACATTTCTAAAATACGATCATAGATACGCCTTTTGTCCAACATGGTCTCGCTTTTTATTTCTTTCAGCGGAAGATTGGTTGTGATGATCAAAGGTCGTCCCGAACGGATCCTGCGGTCTATGACGCTAAAAACAATTCCTAACGCATATTCTGAATTTCGTTCCACTCCAAGATCATCAATAATCAAAAGCTGGTAAGAAGCCAATGCATTGATATATTCCGTTTTGTCTGCCAGTGGAAATATATCATCAATAATGGTATTGAAATTTGTCATCTTTACCGTTACTTCCCGCTTAAGAAGTTCATTGGCAATACACCCGGCAATATAACTTTTCCCGGTACCAACCGGTCCCCAGAACAAACAGCCTATATGATTTCTTTTCATTTCCTCCCAGTTATCAACATAGCTTTTTGCCTTATGCATTACTGCATCTGACATATCTGCATTCTCAAATGTCCACTCTTCCATCCTGCTCTCGTCAAAACAGATGCTCGTATTTCTACTGACTAATTCCCGGTGTTCTTTCTCTTTAAAATATTTTTGTTCTTCTTCATACGCTTTTCTGTCACAGGCACATTGCCTAGTATGTTTTTTCATCCCCATAAAGCCACCCTCGGGGAAAAAAGCTTCTTTCGCTTCCCCACAGACTTTGCAGTATTGCAAACCATCACTGCCTACACATACGATATCTTCTTCTCTCATCACAAACTCTCTCCTTCTCCATAGCAATAATTTACTTCATGATATTTATTTCTTTTATATTTCTCAGTTACTTTACTAGGTGCCACATTTCCGACTCCTGCACAGCCATTTTTACGACCAGATGAAGGTTGCTTTTCCGACTCTGTTGCAACCATCTTTTCAACCGCCTTATTCTCAACCAGCTGTAAACCAATCTCATCAGATGGAATTTTTATATATAAATGATTGGGTTTTGAAAAACCACCAGATCTGCGAACCAATAGTCCCACATCATCTAATTCCTTCAATGCTGTTTTTACAGAAGATTTACATTTACCGATTTGAGCAGACAATTCCTCTATCGGAAAAATCAGATAAACATTTCCATACTTGTCTATCCAACTATTCATTCTCGATATCCGTGCCCGGTCATACAAAATCATATAAAGGAATTTTGCAGTTTGAGAAATTCGCAGTTTTAGCAAAAACTTCGGAAACTGGAAGTACTGAAGCATCTGCTCTGACTCCTTCATGTATTCATATTTCATTCTTTTCTCGCCTCGTTTCTGTTTCTAACTGTTGTAAAAATCATTTTTATGCCGGCTCAAAAAATGTCCTTACACATATTCAAAAGATGAAGGGCATAAATACAGGCTCTTGATGAAAATTTTTTATTTTTCCTGCAAAAAATACCCTTTCATTAATACGAAACGCTGAGAGGCATTTTTACAGCCCCCTGAGGAAAACTTTTTTATTTTTTCTGTTAATTAAATATTTGAAAATAAAAAAACACTCACCTATCCAGGTGAATGCCTTATCAAAATTTTCTTATTTTGTTGTCTATGACGCTTACTCAGAAACGCTTGCGTATCTGCTAAAATGTAATTGCCTGCAATTATATTTTCACGTGGGTATGGGGACGTAACCCCCATCAAGTCTGCTACTCGTAAGTAATACAAAATTGTCAAAATGACAATACTGTAATACACGGGTGGATCTTGCTCTGGTTGTAACGTATGAATTCATACAATAATAGGCCCAAATGGGCACTTTCACCATTTGAGCCTATATATTATATATGTCTTTCAAATGATAGCTTAAAAAATAGCTGTCTAGACGGTATGTTTTTAACGTAGAATTGATTTTATGGAAGACAAGGCATGGAATGCTTTGTACCTTTAATGGAAAAATTTAATGATATTTACCATGTACAAAAAAGAAACGGCAGATAAAAAACATCACACGAATCCTTATCGTGCTGTAAACTATATAAGAGATGAGAACGGAAATCCTATATGCCCTATTGGACGTAAATTTCTTTTCAAACGAAAACAACATGTAAGATATAAAAAATATGGACGTACAGAAGAAATCTATCCAAGCTTATTAAGTGTACCCTTTTTACATAAAACAGTGACGATTTTCAAAAAACATATATTAATGTAAAGAAACGCCAGAACCAGCATTTGTCGGAACTAGCGTTTCTTTAGCAGAGACTTATTTTACAGCCCCGTTTTTTGCTTATATTATTTTCCTCCGTTGGATCTCAATTTTGGAAAGAAGATGACTATCTTAAAGCCCTTTTCCCACGGGGAAGCAGCTTCCAGACGAAGGTTTAGATCGTCAGCCATCTTCTTAACCAGGTAAAGCCCTATACCGGTAGCTTTCTTTCTGCTGTCAGTAGAATCCCCGGTAAAGCCCTTTTGAAAAATATACGGCAGATCATATTTTTTTACACCGATGCCATTATCCTCAACTGAAAGAACATCTGCGATCTCCGAATGTATCATAGAGATTGTTAGCATGGGACTATCGCTGCTATATTTTATGGCATTGCTCACGATCTGTCCCAACATAAACTGAAGCCCTCTACGGTCTGTATAGACTGTTTCAGATTGCAGTTTATTGATAATTACAAACTGCTTTTCTTCCAGAAGTGGGGCATAGTCCTCCAGAACTTCCCCCAAGCAGTCATTCAAATTGATATCCTTAAACTGATAATCCTTTGTACTGCTCTTTAACCGGGCATAGTATAACATCTGAGTGACATCCTCCTGAAGCTGACTGCGGACATAATCCAGTTTTGCTTGCAGGGGAGGAGACATTTCGTTGCTCCGATTATCCAGGAGCATGGTCAACAACGATAGGGGCGTTTTCGCTTCATGTGCCCAGCCCTCCACATATTCTTCATAGTCCTGTAGGGCATCTGCCATACTGTTACTCTCAGTTTTGTGTTCCTGTAAAACTGATGCCAGAAGCCGGATAGATTCTCCTTCTTCCCGGCTGATGGCACTGAGCAGCCGTTCCTCGTTGCAGATGGTAGGATCACTGAGGAAATCCCGGAACAGCTCTCGGCGGGTGGTCTCCCGCTTGTTTAGTACAAACAGAATTGCTGAAAACAAAAGGAGGCTTGTCAGAACTACTAACCCACTCAAGGTTTGAAATGCCTGAATGTCAGAAATCCAAAGAATGATAGCACAAAAGCAATCCACGCCCAACAGCAACAGCAGCCAGGGGTAGTACCGTTCTATCATGCGCCAAAGCCGCTTCATGGAGCCACCCCCGTTTCCAGACGATAGCCCATCCCACGAACCGCAACGATTCGCTGCTTCATCTCAAGACCGGACATCGTCTTTTTCAGCCTGGTCAGATTAACCTGCAAGGCATTTTCGTCTATGTATTCCGTGGTTCCCCATAGTGCTATGCAAAGTTGCTCCGTCGTGGCCAGAGCATCGCCGCCGGACAAAAGAGCAACCAACAGTTTTCCCTGATTTTTTGGAAGCACGACAGAGGTATTATGAATATAAAGCGTGTAGGTCTGCTGGTCTAACAGGAAATCTGGTCCCTCTATGAGATTGGTACGGCCTTCATACCTTTTGAGAATATTGGATACCCTGGCAAGAAGTCGATCTTTTCTGCACGGCTTCGTCAAATATTCATCAGCACCCAAGTGGAACGCTTGCAGTTCATCCTTTACCTGATCTCTGGAAGTCAGTACCAGGACGGGGATAGCGGTTTTATTCTTTAGTTCCTGGCAGATTTGAAAGCCACTGATCTCCGGCAAATTCAGGTCTAAGATCACAAGGTCAGGACGGAGGGCTGCCAGGAGCCGAACGGCATCTTCCAACTCGGTGATTGCCTCCGCAAGATACCCGTCCTTTTGAAGCATATTGCAGAGTTCTTCCCGCATATAGACTTCATCTTCCACAACAGCAATTCTTTTCACGGCAGCACCTCCTTCCAAATTATTCTTCTCTCTGTGGCTGCATCAGTGTCAGCAAATACCGATCACTGGAGCGCTTGACCACTCTCATATAAATATATTCTATCACGCAAAGCAGCAAAATCATAGTAGCAGATACAAGTAGCATTTCAGACACTGTCCCACGGGTTCGAGACGAGAGTATCCCTGTAAATAACGCCCTGACTCCAAACAGACTGCTGACAGCCGCAACCAATACAGGAAGTCCCATAAACCAGGTAATTTGCTTTCCAGCAGACTGGCAAAGGGTTTCGTAAGTAGCTCCCAGGCGGATCAGAGTCTGGTATCTGCGCCCGGTTTTCTGCTGACTCATCAGGAACTGAACACCCACGATGGTGTTGGCAACTACCAGGAAAACAATTGCTAGATATAGGGTAATATAACTGGATGCTATGGTGTAGAAAAGCTGACGACCCATATTCTGAAGATAGCTTTCATATTCAATGCCAGTTTCGTCCAGCTTCTCGTTCAAATCCAAATATGCAGTCATAAGGCTATTTCCATCCAGAGCCTGTTCACTGAGCACCGCATTGACATAGGTATCATACATCCCCTGGCTATAATATAGGAATGCTTCATCCGGAAGAATCAATGCAAAGGACAAGGTTATAGAACGGTCCGTGACCAAATTCACAGACTGAACCTCTCCTGTAAGATGAATCGGACTACCATCCAGTTCCACCTTGGGATGCCCGGCCAATACTTGGTTCAGCATTGCGGTACGGCTTACCGTAGTAAACTCTGTATCAATATAGACAGCGGCCTCCTTTTCGCCTAATTGGAGAGCCGGATTGCCGGACAATTCCAACAAACGATTATAGTCCGATAAACAAATCAAATATGGGTATGTGGCATAATCAAGATTGTTCAAAAGGACATCCCGGTCTTCCGACTGGGGCAGGCTTCGAAGAGAGTCCATAACAACGTCCATGCTGTAGGCATTATCATAATCTTCTGTGGTGTGAATACTCCCAACCCTCATTTCAAAAAGCTCTGAAAATTGATTTTCCAAACCGTTTTCTTTCAGGGCTGCCTTTATATTCGGAAGAACCTGCGATGAATCTTCTGCAGTATGATCTTCAAAAGTATAGTCGATTACATGGTCAGAAGACAGGCTATTCGTTCCTGCAATTCCTACGCCCGCACCAAAACAACACAGCGCTGCCAGAATCAGCAGGGAGCTGATGGCAATGGAGTTTGACTGATGAATGACATTCTCCTGAATCTGCCGGAAGGTAAATACATGCAGCTGCTTATTTCCTTTTCCTTTCTTAACAATCAAAGCAATCAGCGCACGCATCCCATAGAAAAGCAGCATCGTACCAACTATGCCCAACAGCAAAGTCAGTCCCATCATACTTACCTTTGTCCATGCAATTCTCTGAATCGCCATGTAGTAAGCCACTGCCAACATCACACTTCCGCATATAGCAGCCAGTCCATAGATAACAGATGGCATTTGCTTTTTGGGGTGGTTCGTTGGCTGGGATAGCAAAGTACCGATCTCTTGGCGGCTGATTCGTCCACTCAAAATCAGAAGTGCCGTCAGCTTAATTGCCAGAAATCCTGCCAGCGTCCATTCAATCGCAGACCAGGATAAAGAAAACTGATGACCGATGATCCCCATGCCTACCAGTTTGGCGGTGACAAGACTGACAATTTCTGAAAGCACCACAGCCACAGGTAATCCTATGAGCATGGCAAGAATACTGGTCAGGAAATCTTCCGCCAGAAGCATACCAAACAGTTTACTTCTACGCATCCCCAACATTAGATAAACACCAAACTCATGCCGTCTGCGCTCGAACTGATACTTGCAGGCAAAATAGATCAAAAAGAACAGAATACCGAGGGTCATCCCATAAAACGCAGGAATCAGAAGCAGGAGTTTGTCAACTGCGTCACTCTCCATTTTCTGCAAAAAGAGCATCACATCTTGAGTGGAGATGGAAAGAATCATGTAAAATGCAACAATAGAAATCACCAGGGAGCTGAAAAACAGACCGTTTTCCTTTCGGCTGCGGCGACTGTTCCGAAGAATGAGATTAGAGAACATTTGCGCTGCCCCCTCCCAGTTGCGCCATCACCTTCAGGATGCGCCCGTAGAACTCCTGCTGGCTTTCGTCTCCACGCCGAAGCTCATGAAAGATCACGCCATCCTGGATGAACAGGATGCGCTTACAGAAACTGGCGGCATTGGAATCATGGGTTACCATCAGGATCGTAGCTTGTTCGTCACGATTCAGGCCGGACAGCTTCTCCATAAGACTTCTTGCGTTCTTAGAATCCAGCGCACCCGTCGGTTCATCGGCAAGGATCATTTGGGGATGTAAGATCAGAGCCCTTGCTGCCGCAACACGCTGACGCTGGCCACCGGACATCTTGGACGGAAACTTATCCAGAACATCAGAAATTTCCAGATAGTCAGCCAACTGCTTCAGCCGCTGGCTGCTTTCTGTTTCGGCTACCCCATGCAAGGAAGTCGGGAGCAGGATATTTTCCCTGCCAGTCAGGTTGTCCAGCAATTCAAAGTTCTGGAATAGATAACCAACTTTTTTGCCACGGTACTCGGCAAGAGCCTTTTCCTTGAGGGATTGCAGAGTATCTCCCTCCACCTGAATGCTTCCACCTGTAGGCTGAATCACAGTTGCAATACAGTTGAGAAGCGTGGATTTGCCGGAACCACTGCTTCCCATAATACCGAGAAACTCTCCCGGCATGACCTGAAAAGTGATTCCGTTCAGTGCTCTCGTCTGGTTTGGCAACGCCCCATAGACTTTGGTAAGATTTTCAATATTCAAAATTGGTTTCATGTGAATGCCTCCTATCCATTTCTGGGTAAATGATAGCACAGAAGCACAATAAATAACACTTACAGTCGCTGTAAGGATTCTGTTCCTGTTTTCAGAACAAGAATGACGCATCAAGCGGAATAAGTATATGTTTTGTATAAACGTCGGGTGACAATGAAAAAATATGCTGGACTACCGGATTGGCTAACTTGCATTTCTTTGTCAATTCTGGTAACCGCTTCAAACATGGAAGTTTCTGTTCTTACTTTTATTATACTCAATCAATAAAATCAACACGGTTCAGCAAATTTTAATTATTTCCAATATGACAAAATTGCTTCCTGTTATATTTATCTATTTCTTTATTTCTCTATTATTCCGATCCGGTCTTCCAAAGGTATAAATAAGGTGTAAATTATTCGTCAATCATCAAAAAATCCTTTAAAGCCTAGGCTTTCACAGCATCCATTAAACACTGCCGTGACAATTAAAAGCAAATCATAATACAACAACGTTCTGTTCGATACTAGAAATATATCATCAGCATGCAGTTTGAGTGAAAAAAGTCTCATGGTCATGAGCAAAAATGAAAGCAAAATTTATTAGATGGTACAACATACTATGCCTTTAAAATTCCAGTTACATATTCATATTGGAACCTAATCACCAGTTATTTTTATTATAATACTTGCAAAAAAGAAGCGCTCATACAAGCACTTCTCCTTACCATATTAGGACTTCAATCAAAAGTTAATGGGCCACAAAGTGGGCCATTTTTCAAAAACTTACATGAATTTATATAGAGTTTTATCCAAGTCGGAAATCCGTTAAATGCTCTAGCTATCAGCATTTAAAGGCATTTAACAACTTATATGGACATTTATGAAATCGGTCTCGTAATAACGATACCAAGTTTCATTTTCTCTATTTCCTCCTATAAATCCTTTGATTTTCAGTATAATTATCTAAATTCAGTACTCTGTATTATACCATAGCCTTTTCTCTTTGTGAATATTTAAGTTTCTGTTTTCTTTACACTTGTGTAAGTAGGTAATCATCTGTACCTTGATTTTTCAAAAAGAGCCACCTGTTGATCA
>NZ_JAAIMM010000022.1 GCF_013300725.1 Allocoprococcus comes | reverse complement strand
GCTGACTGTTACTAATCGGTCGAGGGCATAACCAAGAAGGTAGGACAGGGTAAGAGAAAATGGATGGAGTAAAGATTTAAGTTTGTATGTGGTTTTGAAGGTACATGAGAAAAGTAAGGGAGCTGTAGACCATAAGGGTTTGCAGTTTTTTTTATATAAGAAAATTCATTTCTGAGGAAAAAAGAATGCGTCTGATTCTATGACAGCGCATTCTTTTTTGTGTTATTTAAGTCTGTTCTGATTACGCCAGTCTCTTGGCGAGACACCGTAAATGTTTTTAAAGGCTCTGGAAAAATGCAATTGGTTAGGATAACCAACTGCATTGCCGACATCCTTAATGGAAAGCTTTGTCAGCTTTAATAATTCGGCAGCCTTAATCATTCTGTAGTTCAAGAGAAATTCCTGTGGAGATTTTCCAATTCCATCTTTAAATATTTTCCCAAAATAACTCCGATTTAATCCGCATACAGCAGCGATGTTTTCGACAGAAATATCGTTCTGAAAATTCTGCTCTATATAAGATAGGGCTTCATGGATATAAAAATCCTGAAGACGGCTGATTTTCGATGTCTGCATGATGGAAGTAGAACGAATAAGAGCATCAATTGCAAGATAGAGATGCCCGATCAGGTGAAATGGTGTAGCGTCTCCGTGACTTGCAATATAGAGAAGTTCTTCTTTCAGTATTTCACGCAGATCCTTAGAAGTAGCTTTATAAATCGGATTATCCAAACTAAGTCCGGAAAGTTCAATGGTTTCCTTTGCACGCAGTCCGTCAAATTCAATCCATGTATATTCCCATGGGAGCTTTTCATCAGAGATATAAGTATTGATTTGACCAGGGAAAATCATAAAGCCCTGGCCACTTTTTACGTGATAGGTCTGTGTTACACCGTGAGAATCATTTGCCATTAAAATTCCGGTGCCGGAGATAATGTAGTGAAAAAGAAAATGATTACGGACGGCAGGACCAAAACTATGCGCCGGTTCACATTGTTCGTAACCAAACTGATACAATCCAAGATCGACAAAATTCTCGCTTGGAAATACTGAAAACATAAGTTCTTTCATAATAATTCCTTTCTCATAGGTGCTCTGCCGTGAAAAAATGATGTTTAGCAGATGTTAAGTCAGTTGATATATATATTTATGTTTATTCTACTGATTTAATAAATAGATTGCAACTAAAATATACCAAAATGCTATGCATTTAGCAAAAAAGAAGAAAATAATAGCATTTTGGAATAAAAATTCAAATACAATGATATTTATAGTCGCATAATGGTAGGTTATAATACAACTACAAAGAAAGTACTTGATATATCGAGCGGTAACTAAAAACGAATATACCTGTGAGGAAGGAGCAAAAATGAGAAGGAAAAGAGCAGCAATTGTTTTGGGAATGTCTTGTATTCTGACGGCATCAGCTGTATTACAGGGATGTCAGCAAAATTCAAAAAGCGGAAAAGTGGAAATTGAACTGGTTCAGTATAAACCGGAGGCGGTAGATATATTTGAACAGCTCGAGAAAGAATTTAATGAAACACATGATGATATCCACTTAAAAATATCTTCCCCAAATGATGCGACAACAATTTTGAAAACACGTTTTATCAGGGAAGATTATCCGGATATTATCGGAATCGGAGGAGATATCAATTATTCGTATTTTGTTGATTCAGGAATACTGGCTGACCTTTCAGATTATGAAGGACTTGGTGAAGTAAAACCTGCATATCTGGATATTATTGAAGGATTGGAGTTTGTTCCGACAGAAGGAACATATGGGCTTCCGTATGTGGCAAATGCGGCAGGAGTGCTCTATAACAAAGATATGTTTGCAGAGCATGGATGGGAAATTCCACAGACCTGGGATGAATTTGTTTCTCTCTGTGATGAAATTCAGAATGAAGGAATCCAGCCACTTTATTTTGGGTTTAAAGATACCTGGACCTGCCTTGCACCTTGGAATGCACTTGCAGTTGGACTTGCACCATCCGATGTTTGTCAGCAGGTGAATAAGGGAGAAACAACCTTCTCCAAAGAATATCCGCAAGTGGCAGAAAAAATGCTTGAATTGTTAAACTATGGTGAAGATGGACCGTTTGCATACGGATACAACGATGCATGTACTGCATTTGCAAATGGTGAATCAGCGATGTATACAATCGGAAGCTATGCAATTCCGCAGATCAAATCTGTAAATCCGGATATGAATATCGGTTCTTTTGTTATGCCGGCTAATGATTCAGAAAAGGACAATGTATTAAACTCAGGAGTGGACCTTCAGTTTTGTGTGATGGACGCATGTGAAAACAAGGACGCAGCATATGAAGTACTTGATTTCCTGATGGATCATGATAGTATCCAGACATACTTAGATGCACAGAATGCGGTGCCTTGTAAAAACGAAGATTTTGCATTAGCTCCGGAACTGGAAGATATGAAACCATATATTCAGGATAACCGTATGGCGGATTACCAGGATCACTATTATCCGTCAGAAATGGCAGTCGATGCACAAATCCAGACATTTCTCATAAACCAGGATGTTGACGCATTCCTGAAAAAATTTGACAAAGACTGGAACAGATATAACAGGGATATCATTCGTATGATGGAAGATTATGAAGCAGGCAAGTAGGAGGGATACAGATCATGAATAAATTGAAAAAGATGAATGGCAGAGAGCGGACATTTTTACTGATTACGATACCGATACTTGCATTGTTTTTCTGCTTTAATACGCTGCCACTTATTAAAGGTGTTATTTATAGTTTTACAAATTTTCGAGGATATGGCGAGTTTGACTGGGTAGGTCTTCGGAATTATGCAGATTTATTTACTGACGCAAGAGTCGGAAAATCCTATCTGTTTACATTCAAGCTTGCAATTGTTGCAACAATTGTTGTAAATGTGTTGAGTCTTATTTTAGCACTGGGATTAAACAGCAAAATTAAATTTAAAAGTGCACTCAGAGGAATGTATTTCGTTCCAAATATTTTAGGAGCACTTGTAGTGGGCTATATTTTCAATTACTTTTTCACTTATATTCTTCCGGCAGTTGTAAAAATGATGGGCGGAAAAGGTGACAGTATCCTGGCAAGCTCAAAATGGGCATGGGTTGCAATCGTAATTGTATGTGCATGGCAGTCTGTTGCGATGAATACGATCATTTATATTTCCGGGCTTCAGACGGTACCGGAGGATGTATATGAAGCAGGTTCCCTTGATGGAGCGACCGGATGGAAAAAATTCAGAAATCTGACATTCCCTCTGATCCTTCCGTTCTTTACCATCAACATGGTACTCTGTATGAAAAACTTTCTGATGGTATTTGATCAGATCATGGCTCTTACAAAAGGAGGTCCGGCACAGAGTACGGAATCAATTTCATTTTTGATTTATAACAATGGTATGGCAGGAGGACAGTTTGGGTTCCAGAGTGCCAATGCAGTTGTGTTCTTTGTAGTGATCGTTGTGATCTCTGTATTACAGATGAACTTTTTGGGAAATAAGGAGGAACAGTTATAATGAAAGTAAAGGTGAAAGAAAGAGTAAACTGGCCAATCACAATTTTATTGATTCTGGGGCTTGTAACCGTTATTTTTCCTCTTTATCTTACAGTTGTGATTGCATTTAAGAAACCGTCGGAAATGACAAACAGTATTTCCGGAATTTTATCTTTGCCGAAAAGCTGGAGTTTTTCTAACTTTGCAGAAGCAATGCGTGTAACAGATTTCTGGCATTCACTGGGCAACAGTGTGCTGATAACGATTGTAACGGTAGTTCTTTCCATTCTGATTCATTCTATGATCGGTTATGTGATCGGAAGAAGTAAAAGTACCAGTAAATTTTACAAAGTAGCCTATCTTTATATTGTAAGCGGTATGTTTGTTCCATTTGCAATTTTGATGATGCCACTTGTGAAGCAGACAGCACAGATGGGAATTGACAATATTTTCGGTGTTATTTTGTGTTATCTTGTATTTTATATGCCGATGAATGTGCTCTTATACTCCGGTTATCTGAAAAATATTCCGATGGCACTGGAAGAGGCTGCACATGTAGACGGGGCAACAACCTGGAAAACTTATTGGAGCGTTATTTTCCCAATCATGAAACCGATGCATGCAACAGTAGCGGTACTTACAGCACTTGGTACATGGAATGACGTTATGACACCACTTGTAATTCTGGCAGGTAGTGATGTGAACACACTGCCACTTGCACAGATGACATTCCAGACACAATTTGGAACCAATTATAATCTTGCATTTGCATCCTATTTACTGGCACTGCTTCCGATTTTGATTTTCTATCTGATCTGTCAGAAACAGATTCTGAACGGTGTTGTAAATGGCGCAGTAAAATAAATTTGACAGAAGCTTAAGGAGAAGAACATGGGAATCATATACAACGAGAAAGCAAAAACATTTACATTACATACCCAAAATACAACGTATCAGATGCAGATTGATGCATATGGATTTTTACTGCATTTATATTATGGAAGAAAGACAGATGGAGTTATGGACTATCTTCTGACCTATGCAGACCGTGGCTTCTCAGGAAATCCGCAGGATACAGGAAATGACAGAACATATTCCCTTGATGTGCTGCCGCAGGAATTTCCGTGTCGACTGACAGGAGATTTCAGGAGTCCGGTGCTTGATCTTGTAAATGCAGATGGTTCTTTTGGATGCGATCTTAGATATCAGGGATATGAGATTTGTAATGGAAAATACAATTTGAAGGGACTTCCGGCAGTTTATGCTGCCGAAGAGGAAGCCCAGACTCTGATCATTTATATGAAAGATCAGGTGACAGGATTACAGGTAGAATTACTTTATGGAGTTCTTCCGGAGTATGATGTGATCACAAGAAGTGCAAAAGTGATTAATACAGAAGAAGATAAAATCAGACTGACAAAAGCACAGGCAGCCTGTATTGATCTTCTTCACGGTGAGTTTGATGTGATTTCATTTTACGGCCGCCATGCGATGGAAAGAAATATGCAAAGAACACCGGTAGGACATGGAGCTTTTGTAATTGGAAGCCGCAGAGGAACATCCAGCCATCAGTACAATCCGATGATGATACTGGCAGAAAAAGAAACGACAGAAGATTCCGGTACCTGTTATGGAATGTCTTTTGTATACAGCGGAGGATTTAAGGCAGAAGTAGAAAAGGATCAGTTCGGGCAGACAAGAATGCAGATGGGACTGCAGGAAGAACAGTTTTCTTATCCACTGAAAAAAGGAGAGGAATTTGTGATCCCTGAAGTTATTTTAACTTGCAGCAATCAGGGACTTGGAAAGCTTTCCCAGAATCTGCAGAGATGTATCCGTAAAAATCTGTGTCGCGGAAAATATAAAGAAAAAGTAAGACCGATACTAATCAACAGTTGGGAAGCATGCTATTTTGATTTTACGGGAGAAGATATCTATCATCTTGCCGAGCAGGCAAAGGATCTGGGAATCGATATGGTTGTACTGGACGATGGATGGTTTGGAAGTCGAAATGATGACAACAGTGGACTTGGCGACTGGAAGGTAAATGAAGAAAAGCTGCAGGGAAGTCTTGGTGACCTGATCAGCAGGATCAATGCGTTAGGTGTTAAATTCGGGCTCTGGTTTGAGCCGGAGATGGTAAATGAAGACAGTGATCTTTACCGTGAACATCCGGACTGGGCAATTCAGATCCCGGGAAGAAAACCGGTAAAAGGAAGAAACCAGCTACTCCTTGATTTTTCGAGAAAAGAAGTTGTGGATGCTGTTTATGAGCAGATGTGTCAGGTGCTCGATCAGGGAAATATCGAATATGTAAAATGGGATATGAACCGAAGTATGGCAGAAGTATATTCTATGACAGCAGAAGAACAAGGTAGTGTGCAGTATGACTACATGCTTGGACTTTATGATTTCCTGGAGCGTATTATAAACCGCTATCCAGATCTTCTGATCGAAGGCTGCAGTGGTGGAGGAGGTCGTTTTGACGCGGGAATGCTGTATTATACACCACAGATCTGGTGCAGTGATAATACGGATGCAGTGGATCGTGTGAGGATTCAATACGGAACATCCTTTGGATATCCGGTATCAGCAGTGGGATCTCATGTATCAGCAGTTCCGAATCACCAGACAGGAAGAAAAACATCCCTTCATACACGAGGTGTCTGTGCTATGGCAGGAACTTTTGGCTATGAGCTGGATCCGGCGAAAATGACAGATGAAGAGCGCAGAGAGATCCGGGAACAGATAATAGAATACAAAAAATATGCACCACTCGTACAAAATGGGCTTTATTATCGACTGAGCAATCCATTCGCAGAAGAAGTCGGTGCCTGGGAGTTTGTATCAGAAGATGGAAGAGAAGCCCTTGTAAATGTGATTATGCTCGAAATCCATGGAAACATGACGGTTAATTATGTAAAACTGAAAGGTCTGTGTGCCGGACAATTCTATAAAGATTCAAATACCGGAAAAATTTATCCGGCAGAGGCTCTGATGGAAGCTGGTATGCCGATGCCTCTTGAATTCGGTGAGTACATGGCATATCAGATTTATCTGGAAATGGTTGATTAAAAATGAGAAATAAAGATGAGATTTTTGAAAAGAGACTGGCGAAGCATTTAGATGAGCTTCGCTGGCTCTATATGGAATTATATGATAATGAAGCAATGTTTGCAGAACTCTGCGAACAGATGCAGAATTACTATCATGCAAGAAATGCGAAACTTCGAAAGAGAGATCTGGAGAAGGAAAAGGATCCGGCGTGGTATCGTAAGAAAAACATGCTGGGAATGATGCTGTATATTGATAATTTTGCCGGAAATTTAAGGGGAGTCAAAGGAAAGCTTAAGTATCTGGAAGAATGTGGTGTAAACTGTGTTCATCTGATGCCGTTTCTCGATTCGCCAAAGGGAAGATCCGATGGCGGCTATGCGGTTGCGGATTTCAGAAAAGTAAAGCCGGAGCTTGGAACCATAGAAGATCTTGCAGATCTGGCTGAAGCCTGCCATGAAAAAGACATGAATCTGTGTATGGATTTTGTAATGAACCATACTTCCGAAGATCATGAATGGGCACAGAAGGCAAGAATGGGTGAAGGCGAATATATGAGCCGGTATTTCTTCTGTGACAATGAAAACTATGTCAGGGAATATGAGAAAACAGTGCCACAGGTATTTCCGGAAACAGCACCGGGGAATTTTACGTGGCTTCCTGAAATCAGACACTACGTGTTGACTACCTTTTATCCTTATCAGTGGGATCTGAATTATAAGAATCCGAGGGTGTTTAACGAAATGATGTATAATTTCCTTTTCCTGGCCAATCAGGGGATTGACATTCTGCGGATCGATGCAGTTCCTTATATCTGGAAGGAAATGGGGACAAGCTGCAGAAATCTTCCACAGGTACACACGATAGTCAGGATGATGCGTATGATCGGGGAGATTGTGTGTCCATCGGTTGTATTATTGGGGGAAGTCGTGATGGAACCGGAAAAAGTAGTTCCTTATTTTGGTACCATAGAAAAGCCGGAATGTCATATGCTTTATAATGTAACCATGATGGCTACGACATGGAATACGGTTGCGACGAGAGATACCAGACTTTTACGGATGCAGCTTGATATTATGAACAACCTTCCGAAAGAGTATACTTTCTTAAATTATCTCAGATGTCATGATGATATTGGATGGGGACTGGATTTCCAGACACTTGCCGGTTGGGGAATGCAGGAAGTCCCGCACAAAAGATATCTGAATGACTTCTTCACGGGAAAGATCGCAGATAGTGTGAGCCGAGGGGAACTTTATAATGAAGATCCGATAACAGGAGATGCCAGATTCTGTGCAACGACAGCTTCCATGTGTGGAATTGAAAGTGCCGGATTTGAGCAAGATGAAGAAAAGAAAAAACGTGCGGTCAGATTCGATCTGATGCTGCACGCTTATATGATGGTACAATCCGGAATTCCGATGCTTTATAGTGGAGATGAGATTGGTCAGGTAAATGATTATACCTATAAAAATGATCCGGAAAAACAGGTCGATTCCAGGTATATCCACAGAGGAAAATTTGACTGGAAGCTGGCAGACGGACGAAAGAGAAAAGGAACGGTACAAAAAGAACTGTTTGATGGAATTGGGAAACTTAGATCTATTCGAAGCAAGGAAAAAGTATTTGACGCATCGGCAAATGTCTGGACGCTAGACACTTGGGAAAATGGAATCCTTGGAGTTGTGCGGGAGATGGAGGGCGAGCAGATGACAGCACTTTTTAATTTCGCAGAAGAGAGCCGGACAGCCTGGATTGAAGAAGAGGGCGAGTATATGGATTTATATACCGGTAAAAAAGTCAGCCTTCAGGCAGTAAAAATGGAAGGACATTCCTTTATATTAGCAAAGAAATGCTAAAGTCAGATATAAAAAGAGCAGGTAAGAAATTCTATCCTTTCTTACCTGCTCTTTAATACTTGTGCACCGGGGGCTGATGTGATGACTATTGAAAACGCCGTATACGAGAGCAGTATGTACGGTGTTGTGAGAGGTCGGCGGTTAGTCACCGCCTCCTACTCGGTTTTTCTTTAGAATAGGTGACAAATTTTGCTCCAGGGGGTGTTCATTTTGAAAAATATACTTTATGCTTAGAGTAAATGACTTTCTTGCAAAAGTAGGAGAAAGTACGACTACAGGTACGTCATACACTAAGAATCTGATCAATTTTGGAATTCTGCTATTATAAAGGGGATATTATATGAAACAGAAACTGTTGGATGAACTAATGAAGGTATCGGAAGAAGAACAGAAATATCTGGACGGTCAGGGTGACATTGAAAGACAATTGTATGTGAAAGAAAAGATAGAGGAAATAGACAGGGAACTGCTGCTTGGCAGAGGACAGCTTATTACAGTACGTCCGCATAGCCGTTTTGTCGATTTTCCGGAATACAGACACAATTATGTAGAGATTATGTATGTTATCCAGGGCAGTATTACGCATTGCATAGAAGGAAAAGAGCTGGTACTTCATAAGGGTGATGTCCTGATGCTGAACCAGCAGGTGGTGCATTCAATAAAAAGAGCGGATTATCAGGACATAGGTATAAATTTTATTGCACTTCCTGAATTTTTTGAGGTACCTTTATCTATGCTTGGCGAAGAGAATGTTCTTGCCCGGTTTGTGACAAGCGTATTCAGACAAAAGGATCCGGTCTCGCATTACCTTCTGTTTCGACTGCAGGAGAATGAGCAGGTCGAAAACCTTATGGAAAATATGGTGGAATCCATGCTGCACGGATATGCTAACGAAGATATAATAAACCAATATTCCATGGGGATTGTATTTTTGTATCTGCTGAATCATCTGGAAAATCTTAGCCATAACTCTTCTATGGATTATAAGGAGACGATCGTCCAGGCAGTGCTCGGATATATTAACAGTGACTGTAAAAATGCCAGTCTGACGAGAATTGCAGAGGATACGAATCAGTCTATGACTGCCTTAAGCAAACTGATAAAGCAAAAAACCGGATACAATTTTCAGGAGCTTCTGCAAAGAAAAAGATTTCAGATGGCGGTTCTTCTGCTGTGCGATACAAAGCTTTCGATTGAAGAAATAGCCCTGGATGTCGGGTATGAGAATCAAAGCTATTTTTTCAGGCAATTTAAGAAGCGTTACGGAATGACACCGCACAAATACAGAAAAGAAAACATAAAAGATAAAACACGATAGGATGGAAAATAAGGACAGTTTTTTGAACTAATGAGGTTCTAAAAAGCTGTCCTTATTTTTGTTATATTGAGTACAGAAAAAAGGTAATTATTCAGAACCACCGAGAACAAAAAAGAAAGGAACTCACATATGGATACAAGATATTATCTTGCGGTTGACATTGGCGCTTCAAGTGGCAGACATATGCTTTCACACATGGAAAACGGAAAGATGGTGCTTGAGGAGATCTACCGCTTTCCAAACGGCATGACAGAAAAAGATGGTCATAAGGTGTGGGATGTGGACAGACTTTTTGAGGAAATACTTACAGGCATGAAAAAGTGTCTGAAAATGGGAAAAATTCCACACAGCATGGGAATTGACACATGGGCTGTGGATTTTGTCCTGTTGGATGAAAACGACAGAATGCTTGGAGATGCGGTTGCCTACAGGGATGACAGAACAAAGGACATCGACAAAGCAGTGTATCAGTTTGTACCGGAGACAGAACTTTACACAAGAACCGGTATTCAGAAACAGATCTTTAATACGATTTATCAGCTGATGGCTGTAAAAAAACAAAATCCGGATATGTTTGCAAATGCAAAGACAATGCTTATGATACCTGATTATTTCCATTTTCTTTTAACCGGAAGGAAGGCTCAGGAATATACAAATGCATCAACTACCCAGCTTGTAAATGCGAAGACAAAGGACTGGGATCATCAGCTCATAGCTAAGCTTGGATTTCCACAGGAATTGTTTTTAGAAATAAAAAGTCCGGGATATGAGCTGGGAGACTTAACAAATGCCATTCAGGAAAAGGTGGGATTCAACTGCACGGTCATTCTTCCACCGACGCATGATACTGCGTCCGCTGTTATGGCTATTCCAACGCAGGAGGATGCTGCTTTGTATATCAGCTCAGGAACATGGTCACTTATGGGAACAGAGCTTAAAGAAGCAGACTGTACAGTCGGCAGCATGAAGTGCAATCTGACAAACGAAGGCGGTTATGATCACAGATTCCGTTATCTGAAAAATATTATGGGACTGTGGATGATACAGTCGGTAAAGAAAGAAATCGCACAGGATATGAGTTTTGCTGAAATATGTGAGATGGCAGCAAAAGAGGATATAAAGTCAGTGGTGGATGCGAACAATGACAGATTTTTAGCACCGGAAAGCATGACAGAGGAAGTAAAAAAAGCATGCAGTGAGAGTGGACAGCAGATTCCACAGTCGGTCGCAGAGGTGGCAGCCGTTATCTATAACAGCCTGGCAAGGTGCTATGCAGGGACTGCTCACGAGATAGAGGAGCTGACAGGAAAGCAATATTCGCATATATATGTAGTCGGGGGAGGCTCAAATGCAGCTTACCTGAATGAGCTTACCGCAAAGGAAACAGGAATGACTGTTTACGCGGGACCGGGCGAAGCCACTGCGATAGGAAATATAGCTTCACAAATGATCGCAGCTAAAGAACTTTACGATTTAAAAGCTGCAAGACAATGCATTTTCGATTCTTTTGAAATAAAAGAATATAGTCCGAATTTATAAATGATAAATGCAAAATTGCTATCAAAAGAAGGGAGAAAACAAATGTTAGTAGAAACAAAAGCAAAGGTTGGTGTATTTTCGATAGCGCTCGGCGCATACCTGCCACAGTTTCCGACACTCGTTCCGGAGTTCGAGGCACAGTATGAGTCTTTTAAAAAGACAATACCGGATACCGTTGAGCTGGTGGATGGTGGAATTGTTACCACAAAAGAGCTTTCAATGAAAGCAGGAGACAAATTCAGGGCGGCAGATGTGGATCTGGTGATTTTACAGCTTCTCACATATGCGACAAGCTACAATATGCTTCCTGCAATCAGAGATTTAAATGTGCCGGTTGTTCTGGTGAACGTTCAAAAGCTCAAAGCACCGGATTATGCGAATACGGACACACCGAAATGGCTGGGTGAGCTGTATGCATGCGGAGCAGTCGGAGAGATGGTTGCAGACCTTGAAAGAGCAGGGAAGAGACATGCAGTGATCACAGGCGTAGTAGAAGGTGGAGATGATTATGTGGCAACGGAGATAGCACAGTGGTGCAAGGCAGCACAGGTCAGAAGAAGATTCCGCTATACCAATATCGCACAGATCGGAAGACCATATCCGGGAATGATGGATCTGTATATCGATGAGACCAATCTGTATAACCGCATGGGACTTTACACAAAGCAGTTTGACTGGGAGAAAATGTGGGCGATCGCTGACCATATCACAGATGAGAACGCAATCAGGGCAAAGGCTGAGGATATACTTGCGACATTTGATATAGCACCAGACAAAGACAATAAAGCAGCTACAGTTGAGACTGTATGGGACATGGCAAAATATGTTGTGGCATTTGAAGAATGGGTAAAGGAAGAAGAGCTTGGAATGATAGCCTCTCATTATGACGGTTTTGCCCAGGGAATAGCAGGAAAGCTTGACAGTATGCTGATACCGGCGTTTTCAATGCTTATAAAGCAGGGAACAGCCTGTGCAGTTGAGGGAGATATGAAGGTTGCTATGGCTATGAGCATTTTAAAAACGATTTCCGGTACAGGCCAGCTTTCGGAGATGTATTCCATCGACTTTAATGAGGATATCTGTATCATCGGACATTCAGGTTCGGGAGATGCTGATATTTCACAGGCAAAAAAGCCGACCATGAAGATTGTAGATGTATTTCACGGAAAAACAGGCGGCGGATATCTGACACAGTTCTATCCACCTGTCGGAGCTGTAACATACCTTGGAATCACACAGGATATGAACGGAAAATTTAAGTTTGTTGTGGCAGAGGGTGTAAACGAGGATGGCCCGATATTCACATTTGGTGACACAAATATGAGAACGCGCTTTTCAATCGGAGCAAGAGAATTCTGTAACCGATGGAGCGAAGCAGGTCCTACACATCACATGGCAGCAGCAGTCGGCAGGCATATCGATACAATACTCAAGGTGGCAAAGATACTGGATGTGCCGGTTGATATTGTATGCAGATAAGAACATAGTCATATCTATAAAAGGTACAGTGTAGTATGGTTTTGCGCAGGTGATCAAGTATAAAACAGTAGTTTAAATATAGTAGAAAAGCGAGGAAAATATCATGAAATTTTTAGATGCAGAATTTGTAAAAGGATTTATACGTATGGCGAATGACGGATGGGAGCAGGGCTGGCACGAAAGAAATGGCGGAAACCTCTCATATCGTGTGAAGGCAGATGAGGTAGAGTCAGTAAGAGAGAATTTTGAGCCAAAGGAGTGGCAGCCAATCGGAACAACAGTGCCAGAGCTTGCCGGAGAGTATTTCCTTGTGACTGGAAGCGGAAAATATTTCAGAAACGTGATAATCAAGCCGGAGGATTCCATCTGTATGATAGAGCTTGATGAAAAGGGCGAAAATTACCGTATCGTATGGGGACTTGTGAATGGTGGAAGACCGACAAGTGAGCTGCCTAGCCATCTTATGAATCTCGAAGTAAAGAAGCTTCAGAATCCAAACTACAGAGTGGTATATCATGCACATACGACTAATATCATAGCACTTACATTTGTCCTTCCACTTGAGGATAGAGTCTTTACAAGAGAACTTTGGGAAATGGCAACAGAGTGTCCGGTAGTATTTCCGGATGGAATCGGTGTAGTTCCATGGATGGTTCCGGGGGGAAGAGAAATTGCTGTAGCGACAAGTGAACTTATGAAGAAATATGATCTTGCCATCTGGGCACATCATGGAATGTTTGCAGCAGGGGAGGATTTTGATCTTACATTTGGACTCATGCATACAGCGGAAAAGTCAGCAGAGATTCTGGTAAAAATGCTGTCAATGAGACCTGATAAACTGCAGACAATTACACCTGATAATTTTAGGCATCTGGCTAAGGATTTTAATGTTACTCTTTCAGAAGAGTTTTTATATGAAAAATAAAAGATAATGATTTTGAAATTCGGGATTGGATAAAGAGTCTGGATTTAAATTAGAATCAATTAAGGAAAATAGACGGATATGAGCAGCAGGACAATGACAAAAGTTTTTGTCCTGCTGCTTTTTCGGTTAATAATATTTCAGATCTGTGAAATAATGTGAGTAAAGAGAAAAAACAAGGAGGACACATTATGAACGGAATGGAATTTGAAAAAGAAATCTTTATGGAATATTTGATCGAGCGGGAAGCTTCGGAGGCAACAAAGAAGAAATATATGACGGATGTGACGACTTTTTATTCCTATGCAGCAGAAGCGGAAGAAATAGATAAGGAACTTCTGCTTGCTTACCGGGAGTGGCTGATACAGCATTATGCAGTAAGCAGTGTAAATTCGATGCTTGTGGCACTGAATCAGTATTTACTTGCTGTTGGGCTTGGAAAATGGAAGCTCCGCAGAGTCCGTGCGCAGGGCTGTAATTCAAAGATGATGGAAAGAGAACTGCAGAAATCCGATTATATCAAACTGGTGCGGAAAGCAAAAGAGCAGGGAAAGGAACAGCTTGTAATGATTATGGAGACGCTTGCGGGGACAGGAATCCGGATCAGTGAGCTGAGATATTTTTCAGTTGATAGTGTTCAAAGCGGAATTGTGAAGGTGTGGAATAAAGGAAAATACAGACCGGTTATTTTAACGGATCAGTTGAGAAAAAGACTTTTGTATTATATAAGAAAAAACAGGATTCAAAAGGGAAATGTGTTTATAACAAGATCGGGTCATGAAAAAGACCGGTCGAATATATGGAGAGAATTAAAACAGCTTGCAGTAAGTGCCGGGGTGGAAACCGAAAAAGTATTTCCGCATAATTTCAGACATATGTTTGCAAGAATTTTTTACAGGGTTACTGGAAATCTGGTGCAGCTTGCGGATATTCTGGGACACAGCAGTATCGAGGTGACAAGGATTTATGCTGCGGATGGAATTATGGAATGGAAAAAGAGTATGGAAATGTTAGAGATGCTTGTAGAATGACGACATAATGTTAATTATGTTGTAGTTTTTGATATAAGTATTTTAAATCGAAAATATGAAAATAAAAAGGAAAAAATAAAAGTTTTTACATAATTAAAACGAAAGAACTGTTTTGTATTTCCGCAACGGTTTTTAATGTTGACAGTCTTTGTAATACAGACTAGAATATAGTTGGACTGAGTTTGGACGATTTATATTACAACATAATTAACATTATGTAGAAAAGAGGGAGCATATGGAAAGAGATATATTTGATGACATGATAAAGAGAGTAGACTGTTCATATGTATCCGATCTGAGATACAATAAGAAAGCGGTAGAAGACAAGCTGAAAGGGATGGATCTGAGTTCATACAGTGAAAAGCAGCTGGAAGAATTTGCACAGTATGTGTTTGCGTGCGGATGGAATGAAGTAAGCGGGAAGCTTGATAAATAAAAGATAAAATAATGAAAATGGATGCGGGATATGATAAAATGAATATCATATTCCGTATTTTTTGTGTATACGATGAGCCAAGTGCAGATTTGTGCTTGCACAAGGATCTACATTTGGCGAATGTACATCACCTGGCTGTTAAGCGAGATGGTGTACAAAGTATACAAATCGAGCAGGAGTCAGCCTGCTCGATTATTTGGGGAGAGGAGGAAGCAGGATTGTCACACATTATTTTCCACATAGATGTCAATTCAGCCTATCTTAGCTGGACGGCAGTAGAACAACTGAAAAATGGTGCCGAAGTAGACATCCGCACGATCCCTGCGATCATCGGCGGTGACAGAGAATCACGCCATGGTATCGTTCTGGCAAAATCTTCTTCGGCAAAGAAATTCGGCATCAGGACGGGAGAGCCGGTGGTAAATGCGTTCCGCAAGTGTCCGAATCTTCACATGGATCCGCCAAATCACAGGATGTACAGAGAGTACAGCCGGAGACTGATGGATTTCCTGAGAACCTATACATCGGAAATCGAGCAGGTCAGTGTGGACGAGTGCTATATGGATTTTACCGGAATCGCACAGCGTTTTTCTTCGCCGGTGGAGGCTGCGTATGAAATCAAAGCCCAGGTTTATGAAAAGTTTGGGTTTACCGTGAATGTGGGAATTTCGACAAACAAGCTTCTGGCAAAAATGGCATCAGACTTTGAAAAGCCAAACCGTGCCCACACTCTTTTCCCGGAAGAGGTCAGGGAAAAAATGTGGCCACTCCCGGTGAGTGAGCTTTTTATGGCAGGGAAGTCCAGTGTGGCGATTCTGGAAAAGCTGGAAATCAGGACAATTGGTGAGCTTGCGCAGACAGATCCGAAGCTTCTGGAATTCCATTTGAAAAGTCATGGAAGAACGCTGTGGGAATTTGCAAATGGAATCGGTGATGCAAAGGTGCAATCCGAGGAGACCGCAGCAAAGGGTGTCGGTAATTCCACCACACTTCCAAAAGATGTGGAAAAGGCAGAGGATGCAAAAAAGGTTCTATTTTCTCTGGCAGAAAGTGTGGGAAAGAGACTAAGGAAAGCAGGGCAGAAAGCCAATATGGTTAGTGTGGAAATCCGTTACAGTGATTTTCAGAATGTATCTCACCAGAAGCAGCTTGGCAGAGCATCCGGTGCAGATCAGGTGATCTACGAGGCGGCCTGCAGCCTGTTCGATGAGTTGTGGAACGGTGAGCCGATCAGACTGCTTGGTGTTCGCACAGCGAAGCTTGTGGATGAAGATGAACCGGAACAGCTAAGCCTGTTTGACCTGCAATTCAAGGTGAAATCTGAGAAGCCGAAGAAGAGCATGGAAAAGCTGAAAAAGCTCAGTGCGGCAATGGGAGAGATCCGCGGAAGGTATGGGGCGGATGCGGTGATCCGGGGTAGTGTTCTGGAGCAGAGAGAAAAAGAGAAGAAAGATGAAAAAAAACAGTTCTGAAAATTTCCCGGGAAACTTTCAGAGCTGTTTCCATGCCTTGACACCTAAAGAACCCCTGGAGTATAATGAGATGATATGTAGAAATATAAGGGGATAGAAAGGAGCTTCTTTAAACAATGGAATTTAAAGACAGAGAATTTATTCCGGTACTGCTCGGTGGAGATATCAATACTTACAGTGTTGCCCGCGCATTTTATGAGCAGTATCAGGTGAAGACATATATATTTGGAAAGTTTGCAACAGGACCGAGTTACGGAAGTAAGATCATCGAATATCATCCGAATCCGAAGATTGATACAGACGATTATTTCCTTCAGACAGTCAATGGATTTGCAAAAAAGCATAAAGACAAAAAGATCATGCTCATCGGATGTGGTGACAGTTATGTGGCACTGATCAGTAAGCACAAAGCAGAGCTTGAGAAAAATATTATTGCACCATATATCGATTTTGATCTGATGAACAGTCTGCAGCAGAAAGAGACCTTCTACAAGCTGTGCGAAAAGCATGGGGTAGATTATCCGGGAACGATTATTTACGATCAGTCCATGGGACTGGACTTTGAGATGAATTTTCCGTATCCGGTAATTTTAAAGCCGTCTGACAGTATTTCCTACTGGGAGCATCCGTTTGCAACCCAGAATAAGATCTACACGATCAAGAACAGAAAAGAACTGGAAAAAGTAATTCAGGATATTTATGGAGCAGGTTATACTGATAAACTGATCATCCAGGATATGATTCCGGGAAATGATGAATATATGCGTGTTCTGACTTCTTATTCTGACCGGAATGGAAAAGTTAAAATGATGTGTCTGGGACATGTACTCCTGGAAGAACACACACCACACGGACTTGGAAATCATGCAGTTATCATCACAGAGCCAAACGAAGAACTGATGATGAAGGTGAAGAATCTGCTGGAAGACCTGCACTATGTAGGATTCTCCAACTTTGATATCAAGTATGACAAGCGTGATGGCAAATACCGTTTCTTCGAGATCAACACCCGTCAGGGACGAAGTAATTATTATGTGACAGGATCTGGATTCAATGTTGCAAAATATGTAGTAGAAGAATACGTTTACGGAAAAGAACTGCCGCTTGAATTCGCAAAAGAAGAACATCTCTGGATGACAGTACCGAAGGCAGTTGCTTTCAAATATATCAAAGAAGAAGCAAACCGTGAGAAGATGAGACGCCTTCTTAAGGAAAACAAGATGGTCAATCCGGTATTTAAAAGAGGTGATTTTAAACCAAGACGTTATCTTGCTATGGTGAAGAATCATCTCAGACAGTTTGGTAACTTTAAGAAATATTACAGCTAAGAGAAGCTGAAACAGGGAGAATGATATGCTGAAAAAATTAGGTGTTATCGGTGGAATGGGACCGGAGGCGACAAGTTTTTATTATGCAAGAGTGATCGCAAGGACAAAGGCGGAGAGTGATCAGGAGCATATCAACATGATCATTTTAAGTCATGCGACAATGCCGGACAGAACACAGGCAATCCTTACAGGAAATAAGCTTCCGTTTCTGAAAGCGATCACGCAGGACGCAAGAGATCTGGAGATGCTGGGAGTGGAAAATATAGCGATCCCGTGCAATACCTCGCACTATTTCCTGGAAGATATCCAGAAATCTACAAGTGTTCCGATCATCAATATGGTAGAAGAGAGTGTCAGATATGTAGTAGAGGCTCATCCAAAAGTAAAGAAGATCGGGATCATGGGAACAGATGGAACGATGCAGGCAAAAACTTATCACCGTGCCTGCGAAAAATTTGGAATCACACCGGTAGTTCCGGGAGAAGCCTGCCAGAAAGATGTGATGTCGCTGATCTATGATGATATCAAAAAAGGAAAGCCGGGAGACAAGAACAAATTTGACCGTGCTTATAATGACCTGAAGGCAAAGGGCTGTGATGCGGTAATTCTTGCATGTACAGAGATTTCGGTATTCAAAGAATATTATCAGGTACCGGCAGACTGCATGGATGCAATGGATGTTCTGGTAAGAGAATCCATTATCCGATCCGGCGCAGAGTACCGGGAATAATACCGGAAAGAATATAAGGGAGATAAATACCAGATGGAAAAATATACATTACAGGAGTACGCAAATCTGTTACAGAACCTGCGTATGATGAAAGAATTTTATTCAAATGGGGAAGAAGAAAAAACAGTAAGATATCTGACCTATGATTCCAGAGAGGTGACGGAAGGGACACTGTTTATTTGCAAAGGTGCGGCATTTAAGGCTGAGTATCTGGATGCAGCGATCGAAAAAGGTGCGATTGCTTATGTCAGCGAAGTAAAATATGAAACAAAAGAAGAGGTTCCATATTTTCTGGTAGACGATATCCGTAAGGCAATGCCTCCACTTGCAGAGAAGTTCAATAATGCACCGTGGAAGAAGCTGACGATCACCGGAATCGGCGGAACAAAAGGAAAATCCACTTCCGCTTACTATATGAAAGCAATCGTGGATGATTATATGGAAGCAACCGGTGGAAAGGAAAGTGCAGTCCTTTCTTCAATCGATATTTATGACGGAGTGATCAAGAAAGAATCTCATATTACTACGCCGGAGTCGGTAGAATTGCAGGAGCATCTGCGCCATGCCGTAGAAAGTGGTATTACATTTGCCGAGATGGAAGTATCTTCACAGGCGTTAAAATACAATCGTGTCGATAACATGCAGTTTGATGTGGGGATTTTTCTGAATATTTCAGAGGACCATATCAGTCCGATCGAGCATCCGGATTTTGAAGACTATTTTTCGTCTAAACTGAAAATTTTCGGGAAATCACGTTACGGAGTTGTGAACATGGATGCAGATTTTGCAGACCGTATTCTGAAAGAGTCAAAGGTCTGTGAGAAGGTGCTGACGTTCAGTACAAAGAATCCGGAAGCGGATGTTTATGGTTATGAGATCCAGAAAGACGGACATGAAACGGTATTTATGGTAAAGACAGAGCAGTTTGATGAAGAATTCCGTCTGACGATGCCGGGACTTTTCAATGTGGAAAATGCACTGGCTGTCATTGCGGCATCCATTCTTCTTGAAATACCGAAGGAGTATATGCACAGTGGTCTTTTGAGGGCAAGATCCAGCGGACGTATGGAGCTTTATGGAAGTGCAGATAAGAATCTGATCGCTGTTGTGGATTATGCACATAACAAGCTCAGTTTTGAAAAGCTGTTCTCTTCAATAAAAGATGAATATCCGGATTATAATATCGTATCGATCTTCGGATGCCCCGGAAAGAAAGCATTTATCCGGAGAAGAGACCTTGGAACGGTAGCGGGCCAGTATGCGAAAAAGGTTTATCTGACAGCGGAAGATCCGGGATATGAGCCGGTAGAGCAGATTTCCAAAGAAATCGCACAGTATGTGGAAGCACAGAACTGTCCGTATATCATGATCGAGGATCGGGGAGAGGCGATCAAAGCAGCGATGGATGAAGCAGAGGGAAAGACTATTTTCCTGATTACCGGAAAAGGAAATGAGACAAGACAGAAATATGGCTGTGAGTATCTGGACTGCAAATCAGATACACAGTATGTTAAAGAATATCTTGCCGAGTATGATAAAAAGCATCAATAGAGACTGAGAGATGGGTGGGTGTTCCTGCAAACGCACAGGATGCGTGAAAACGAAAGCAGGAAATCCACCCATTTTATATATTTTCATATCCGGTGTGACGTTTGATGGGAAACAGCATATTCTGAAAACAAAGAGCCCAAAAAGAGGAGCCTTATGAAGCTTTCGGTTCTGTTTAAAAAGATTCAGCATGCGGTGATCCAAATGCCGGAATTAGAAGAAGAGATGGAAATCCGGGGGATTACCTGTAATTCCCAAAAGGCAGAAGAAGACAGTCTGTTTGTCTGCATTCAGGGAAGCCGGGCAGATGGCCATGATTATATAGAAGAAGCCTGCAACCTTGGGGCATCCTGCATTCTGATAGAAAAACTGGTATCTGGGGGAAGGATGCTGAAGTTTCCGGAAAATGTTGCGGTCATTCTGGTAAAAGATACAAGGGAAGCCCTTGCCGGGATCAGCCGGATCTGGTTTGGAAGTCCTGCTGACAGGTTGAAAGTGATTGGCGTGACCGGCACAAAGGGGAAAAGTACGGTGGCAGTGATGATCCGGGAGATGCTGGAAAGTCTGGGGCAAAAATGCGGACTGATCGGTACGATCGCCAATCATCTTGGAAATGAAGTGGTAACTTCGCCAAATACGACCCCGGATGCCTTTACCATTCAGTCGTATTTTGCTAAAATGGTAGAAGCAGGTTGCCACTATGCGGTGATGGAGGTGTCTTCACAGGGAATAAAGCAGCATCGGATCGCTGGGATCTGGTTTGAAATTGCGGTGTTCACTAATTTCGGGGAGGATCACATCGGACCAGGCGAGCATGCAAGTCTTGGGGAATACCGATATTACAAATCTTGTCTTTTTGAACAGTGCAGGATTGGAATCGGGAATCTGGATGATGCACAGTGCAGCTATATGTTCCAGAGAAAATGTTGCGCGAAATACGGATTTACCTGTCGGGAAGAAGAATGGCAGGAAAGAGGATTCAGAAACAGTCATGTACTGACGGCAGAAAAAATCCGGTTCCGTATAGAGGACGGAGAATTAAAAACGGTATTTTACGCAGATGGTGAAAAATATGAGCTTGCCCTTCCCGGAATATTTAATGTGTACAATGCACTGGCTGCTTTGCAGACAGTGAGCTGTCTTGGATTTGAAAGAGAAGAAGCAGGAAACGTGTTAAAGCATCTGGCGGTAAGAGGCAGGATGGAACGGGTAGATGCAGGAGAAGATTTCCTGTGTTACATTGATTACGCGCATAATGCCATGAGTCTTGCAAAAGTTCTTAAAATGCTGAGAATTTATGAACCAGAACGTATTTTACTGGTATTTGGATGCGGAGGCAACCGTGCCGGAAGCAGAAGAAGCAGGATGGGAAGAGTGGCAGGAGAGCTTGCGGATCTGACGATCATCACTTCAGATAATCCGAGATGGGAAGAGCCGGCGAAGATTATGGAAGACGTTGAAGAAGGTATCAAAGAAACTTCCGGAGCCTATCGGATGATCCGGGATCGGGAAGAGGCAGTACTCTTTGCGGTGGAAATGGCAAGACAGGGTGATATCCTTTTGATTGCGGGAAAGGGACATGAAAATTACCAGGAGATCCGGGGCATCAGACATCCGATGGATGACCGGGAACTGGTGCGAAAAGCCGTCAGGATGATGGCACAAAAGAGACAGAAAAAGGAACAGACAGAATGTACGCAGACATTATTATAGATATTACACATGAAAAACTGGATAAAGTATTTCAGTACCGCGTACCGGAAGAACTGGAAGGAAATTTACGGACCGGTGCAGGCGTCATTGTGCCGTTTGGACGGGGGAACCGGGAAACGAAGGGGTACATTGTCGGTTTTTCGGAAACATGTGATTATGATGCGGAAAAAATAAAGAGTATTCTGCGCATGGATACATCGAGTGTGATGATTGAGGCAAGGCTGGTCGCACTTGCTGCGTGGATGAAAGAATATTATGGCGGTACGATGATCCAGGCATTGAAGACGGTGCTTCCGATCAAGCGTACCGAGCAGCAGAAGGAACAGCGGATTTTAAAAAGATGTATTTCCAGAGAGGCCGGCGAAAAGAAACTGGAAGAATATCTTCACAAGAACCAGAAAGCGCGGGCAAGACTGATGGCAGCACTTTTGGATGATGAAGAGGTAGAATATTCCCTGATCAGCCAGAAGCTGAATATCACGATGACGGTGGTGAGAGCGCTTGAAGAGCAGGGGGTTCTGGAAATCAAAAATCATAAGATTTACCGTAATCCGGTGAAAGAAAAAGAGCAGCAGCGGCATTTTATTACCTACACGGATGAGCAGGAAAGAGCGATCCGGACGTTTGAAAACGATTATAAAAAAGGGATCCGAAAGACCTATCTTTTATACGGTGTGACCGGAAGCGGCAAGACAGAGGTCTATATGGAAATGATCCGGCAGGTGGTAAAGGAAAAGCGGCAGGCAATCGTGCTGATTCCGGAGATCGCATTGACTTACCAGACGGTGATGCGCTTTTACAGGACATTTGGGGAACGCGTTTCCATCATGAATTCCAGACTTTCAGCGGGAGAGCGGTATGACCAGATGATGCGGGCAAAAAAAGGAGAGATTGATGTGATGATCGGTCCAAGATCTGCACTTTTTACCCCGTTTCCGAGTCTTGGGCTGATCGTAATCGATGAGGAACATGAGGCAGCTTATAAAAGTGAACAGGTTCCCCGGTATCATGCGCGGGAGACGGCAATCGAACGCGCAAGCCTGGAAGGGGCAAGTGTGGTACTGGGATCGGCAACTCCTTCCATGGAAGCTTTTTACCGGTGCGAGCTGGGAGAGTATACGTTGCTGGAATTAAAGAGGCGGACCGCAAAAGCAGAGCTCCCGGAGGTCTACACGGTGGATATGCGTGAAGAACTGCAAAAAGGGAATCGTTCTATTTTAAGTGACAGACTTCATGAGCTGATGGAAGACCGTCTGAAAAAGAAAGAGCAGATCATTTTGTTTCTGAACCGAAGGGGGTATGCCGGATTCCTTTCTTGCAGGTCCTGCGGATATGTAGTAAAATGTCCTCATTGTGATGTTTCACTGGCAGCGCACAATAATGGGAAAATGGTGTGCCACTACTGTGGCTACGAAGAACCGGTTGCAAAAAAATGCCCGTCCTGCGGCTCCCCTCATATCGGAGGTTTCCGCGCAGGAACACAGCAGATTGAAGAACTGGTAAAAAGAGAATTTCCGCAGGCAAGGGTGCTTCGGATGGATCTGGATACTACAAGGTCCAAAGAAGGACATGAAAAGATTCTTTCTGCATTTGCAAATGAAGAGGCAGATATTCTTGTCGGAACGCAGATGATCGTAAAAGGACATGATTTTCCAAATGTGACTCTGGTTGGCGTGCTTGCGTCGGATATGTCCTTATACTCGGATGATTTCCGGTCAGCAGAGAGGACATTTGAGCTTCTGACGCAGGCTGCGGGAAGGGCCGGAAGAGGGGGAAAAAAAGGAGAGGTCGTGATTCAGACCTACAGCCCTGAGCATTATAGTATCCAGACGGCAGCACGTCAGGATTATCAGGCATTTTATACAGAAGAGATGAATTACAGGGAACTGATGGGGTATCCGCCGGCAGAGCATCTGATGGCGGTACTGGTAGCCTGTGAGGATGAAGCACTTCTGGAAAAAGGAATGCACTATCTCAAATTATATGCAATGCGGATCACGAAGAACCGCAAGGTACAGGTGATCGGTCCGGCAGCTCCGGCAGTCGGAAAGGTCAAGGATGTGTACCGGAGAGTTTTGTATCTGAAGCAGGAATCCTATGAGATCCTGATTGAAATGAAAGATAAAATGGAACAATATATTGAATTGAACCGGGGATTTGCGAAAATGCGGATTCAGTTTGATTTTGATCCGATGAGTGGATTTTAAAAGAAAAGGCAGGAGGAAGAAAAAATGGCAATTAGAAAAATCAGAGAAATGGGCGATGAAGTACTGACAAAGGTGTGTAAGGAAGTCACAAAGATGACACCAAGAACAACAGAACTGATCGATGATATGTTAGAGACCATGTACGAGGCAATGGGGGTAGGTCTTGCTGCACCGCAGGTTGGAATTCTCAAAAGAATCGTTGTCATCGATATCGGAGAAGGTCCGGTTGTCATGATCAACCCACGCATCGTAGAGAGCAGCGGAGAACAGACCGGGGAAGAAGGATGCCTTAGTGTACCAGGTAAATCCGGTATTGTTACCCGTCCGAATTATGTAAAAGCAGTAGCGCTTGATGAAGATATGAAAGAATACGAGATCGAAGGAGAAGGATTGATGGCAAGAGCAATCTGTCACGAACTGGAGCATCTGGACGGTCATCTTTATGTAGAAAAAGTAGAAGGTGAACTTCACAGCACAGAATACGAAGAAGTCTAGGCCGGAAGCGGGAGGAAGATAAGATGAAGATAATATTTATGGGAACTCCTGATTTCTCAGTCGGAACACTGGAAGCACTGGTAGAAGCAGGACATGAAGTAGTGCTCGCTGTCACACAGCCGGACAAGCCAAAGGGCAGAGGCAAAGAAATGCAGTTCACTCCGGTAAAAGAATGTGCACTTGCACATAATATCCCGGTCTATCAGCCAAAGAAGATCCGGGAACCGGAATGTATCGAAGAGCTGAAAAAATACCAGGCAGATGTCTGCGTAGTCGTGGCATTTGGACAGATCCTTCCAAAAGAGATTCTGGAAATGACACCATACGGATGTATCAATGTCCATGCATCCCTTCTGCCGAAATACCGCGGTGCTGCACCGATCCAGTGGGCAGTCATCAATGGAGAGAAAGTATCCGGCGTCACAACGATGCAGATGGATGAAGGACTTGATACCGGCGATATGCTGGAAAAAGTAGAAGTCACACTGGATGAAAAAGAAACAGGAGGAAGCCTTTTCGATAAACTTTCCGCAAAAGGAGCCGCACTCTGCGTCCATACCCTTGCAGAACTGGAAAAAGGAACCATCACTCCACAAAAACAGGGTGAAAGCACCACCGAATATGCAAAAATGCTCAACAAAAAATCCGGTGAAATCGACTGGACGAAAACAGCAGTAGAAATCGAACGCCTGATCCGCGGCTTAAACCCATGGCCAAGTGCCTACACCCAGTGGGAAGGCAAAACGATGAAAATATGGGAAGCCGAAGTAGAAGATGTTGTAGAAACCGCAGATACTCATGAGCCCGGAACGATCACAGAAGTCACAAAACACGGCTTCAAAGTCCAGACCGGCAAAGGCAGACTAGCCATCAAGTCCCTCCAGATCCCAGGCAAAAAACGCATGGAATCCGATGCCTTCCTACGCGGATACCACATAGAAACAGGAACAAAATTAGGCTAGAATTATAACTCTAAAAATTTGAGCTTTGCAAATTTAATAAATAGTTTTTGGTCTGCCAAACAAATCTAATTGGCGCCAAAAAACGCCAAGCGTTTTTCGCGCCCATCACAGCGCATTTGTCCCATCGTGCACCGCACGATAGGACAAACAGCCGACACCCATTGAAAAATGTAGCCCGGAAGCGAAATATATTCGCTGAGCAGGTCATCGAAAACGTCGGCACTTAATGAGGCTGAGCGTTAGCGAAAGCCGAATTTAGTACCGCTACGTTTCCGGACTAAGCGCGAGCGGGCCTGCGTGCGAATATATTTCGCTTCCGGGCGGACCCTTATTCAACAAGGAGGCAAACATGTACTACCCATATTATTTTGATCCAACTTATTTCCTTGTCATCATTGGCGTCATCATCTGCGCCCTTGCATCCGCCAAAGTGAATTCCACCTACGCCAGGTACGATCAGGTCCGCAACCACGCCGGGATCACCGGTGCGATGGCAGCAGAGCAGATTCTCAGGATGGAAGGGATTTATGATGTACAGGTGATGAGAGTAAGTGGAAAACTGACCGATCATTACGATCCGGCGAACCATGTACTGCGACTTTCGGATTCCACCTACGGTTCGACATCGGTTGCGGCACTTGGAGTTGCAGCACATGAATGTGGACACGCGATCCAGCATGCAAGGCATTATATACCGCTGACAATACGCGGAGCACTTGTTCCGGTGGCGAATTTTGGATCCGGGATTTCATGGCCGCTGATCATAATGGGATTATTTATCAGAGGAGAAATGTCTACACTTTTTATCAATCTTGGGATCCTGATGTTTTCATTGGCAGTGCTGTTCCAGATCATCACGCTTCCGGTAGAATTTAATGCATCGGGAAGAGCACTTAAAATCCTGAAAAATTCAGGCATGCTATATGAATCAGAAGTACGTGAGGCAAGAAGTGTTCTTACAGCGGCAGCGCTTACCTATGTGGCGAGTGCAGCATCTGCACTTCTGCAGCTTTTAAGAATACTGATCCTGACAGGAGGAAGAAGAAATGACGACGAATAACCAGGGAGTAAGTACAAGAGAACTTGCACTGATGATCCTGCTGGAAATCGAGCGTGGAGAGAAAAGTCATATCGTGCTCAGACAGGTGCTGGAAAAATATCAGTATCTGTCCAAGCAGGACCGGGCATTTCTGACCAGGCTTGCAGAAGGGACAACAGAGCGGAGGATAGAACTAGACTATATTATCAACCAGTTTTCAAAAGTGAAGACAGAAAAAATGAAACCGGTGATCCGCAATATCCTGCGCTGTGCGGTCTATCAGATCAAATACATGGATCAGGTTCCGGATTCGGCAGCATGCAATGAGGCAGTCAACCTTGCGATCCGGAAAGGATTTAAGAACCTGCGGGGATTTGTAAATGGTGTACTCAGAAATATTGCACGAAACATTGATAAGATTGCGTATCCGGAAAATACAGAAGAATTTCTGTCAGTAAAGTATTCCATGCCACAGTGGATCATCCGTATGTGGATGAGAGATTATGGAGAAGGGAAAACGAAAGAAATCCTGGAAGGTTATTATAAAGAACGTGCAACAACAATCCGGATCAATGGAAATGCAACGACCAAAGAAGAGCTGATCAGAGAACTGACAGGAGAAGGCATTCAGATAAAAGAACATCCGCTTCTTGCGTCTGCGCTTCTGATCTCAGGCTATGATTATCTGGCAGCAATCCCGGCGTTCCGGGAAGGAAAATTCCAGGTACAGGATGCAGCTTCGATCATGGTAGCGGAGCAGGCAGGAATTAAAGAAGGAGATTACATACTGGATGTGTGCGCGGCACCGGGAGGAAAAGCGCTCCATGCAGCACAGATCCTGAACGGGACAGGTATGGTAGAGGCAAGGGATCTGACAGAGATGAAAGTAGAGCTGATCCGGGAAAATATTTCACGGATGGGATTTGAAAATATCCGTGCAGTACAGCAGGATGCAACCTGCTTCGATACAAACTCTGAGGAAAAAGCAGATGTGCTGATCGCGGATCTTCCGTGTTCCGGTCTTGGTGTCCTTGCGAAGAAGACTGATCTGAAGTATAAGATGAACCCGGAGATGGAGACTGAAGTTGCAGCACTTCAGAGAGAGATCCTGGATACGGTCTGCCGATATGTGAAGCCGGAGGGAACACTGATGTACAGCACCTGTACGGTCAGCAGGACAGAGAATGAGGAAAACGCCGGATGGTTTGCCGAAAAACATCCGGAATTTGACCTGGAATGGGAAAAACAGATTTTCCCATCTGATATAACCGATGGTTTCTATATTGCTAAATTTATCCGGAGGGGCAGATAATGGGAAAAAAAGATATCGCTTCGTATTCATTTGAAGAGTTACAGGAAGAAATGCTGGCGATTGGAGAAAAAGGATTCCGCAGCCGACAGATTTATTCCTGGATCCATGAAAAGCTGGTGGATGATTTTGAAGAAATGACCAATCTTTCAAAAACTTTACGCCAGAAACTGGAAGCAGCATACGAAATACGAAGAGTCGAGATGGAAAAAAGACAGATTTCAAAGATTGACGGGACCAATAAATTCCTGTTTTGTCTGAAAGACGGGAATATGGTAGAAAGTGTTCTGATGAAATATAAACACGGCAATTCGGTATGCATTTCCTCGCAGGTTGGCTGCCGGATGGGATGCCGTTTCTGTGCATCTACACTGGACGGGCTGGAACGAAACCTGACACCGTCAGAGATGTTAAGACAGGTTTACCAGATCCAGAAGATCACTGGCGAGAGAGTTTCTAATATTGTGATCATGGGAACTGGAGAACCGCTGGATAATTATGATAATTTTCTGAAATTCATTCACATGGTCAGTGATGAGCACGGACTCAATATCAGCCAGAGAAATATCACGGCGTCTACCTGTGGGATTGTACCGAACATCCGTAGACTTGCAGAAGAAAAACTGCAGATCACGCTGGCACTTTCCCTGCACGGTTCCAACCAGGAAAAGAGAAGATCGCTGATGCCGGTGGCAAATAAATACGAGCTTCAAGAGGTCCTGGAAGCGTGTGATTATTACTTTGAAAAGACCGGACGGAGGATCACTTTTGAGTACAGCCTGGTTCACGGCGTAAACGATACACCGGAGGATGCAAAAGAGCTGATGGGAATCTTAAAGGACAGAAACTGCCATTTAAACCTGATTCCGGTGAACCCGATCAAGGAGAGAAACTACGAAAAACCGGACAAAAAAAGTGCCGAGAATTTCAAAAATAAACTTGAAAAAAACGGGATAAATGTTACTATAAGAAGAGAAATGGGCTCAGATATAGACGGAGCCTGTGGACAGTTACGGCGCAAGACGATGCAAGGAGTATAAAATATGAAAATATTTTCTATGACAGATGTTGGAAGAAAACGTGAAATGAACCAGGATTACGTGTTTGCCACAGATGAGTCATTAGGTACGCTGCCGAATCTTCTGGTAGTAGCCGATGGAATGGGTGGACACAAGGCAGGAGATTTTGCGTCAAAATATACGGTGGAGGTTCTGAAAGAAGAACTGAAGCATACATTAAAGGACGGGCCGGAAGAAATTTTAAAAGATGCGGCTCAGACAGCGAACCACAAGCTGATCGAGAAAGCAGATGAGGACATTAATCTGGAGGGGATGGGAACCACTCTGGTTGCGGCAACTGTGATCGATCATACACTTTATTTTATAAATGTAGGTGACAGCCGTCTGTATCTTCTGAATAAGGATATCAGACAGCTTTCCAGAGACCATTCCCTGGTAGAAGAGATGGTTCGTCTGGGAGGAATCAATGAGGAAGAGGCAAGACATCATCCGGATAAGAATATCATTACCAGAGCAATTGGAGTAAAAGAGGATGTAGAGGCAGATTTTTATGAATTCAGTCTCAAAAAGGGAGATATCATTCTCATGTGTTCCGATGGGTTAAGTAATATGATAGAGGATGAAGAAATTTTTGCGATAGTTAAAGGGGCAAGAGATATCGTAGAAGCCGGTCAGAATCTGATTGACCGGGCGAATGAGAACGGAGGCAATGACAATATCAGTGTTGTTCTTGCAGAACCGTTTTCTGATGAGGTGAGTATATGGTAAAAGACGGGATTTATTTAAGTGGCCGTTATCAGGTTCTGAGTAAGATCGGAGCCGGTGGAATGGCGGATGTATATAAGGCGAAGGACTGTATGCTGAACAGATATGTCGCAGTGAAAGTCCTGAAAAAAGAATACAGGGAAGATGAAAACTTTGTAAAGAAATTCCGGTCAGAAGCACAGGCAGCAGCAGGGCTTCTGAACCCGAATATTGTCAATGTATATGATGTAGGGGAGGATCGAGGACTCTATTATATGGTCATGGAGCTGGTAGAGGGAATCACTCTGAAAGAATATGTGCAGAAAAAAGGAAAGCTTTCTTCCAAGGAAGCGATCAGTATTGCAATTCAGATGTGTACCGGTATTGAGGCAGCCCACAATCATCACATCATACACAGAGATATCAAACCGCAGAATATTATCATTTCCAAAGAAGGAAAGGTAAAGGTTACGGATTTTGGTATTGCAAAGGCGACAACATCGCAGACAGTCAGCACCAGTGCAATGGGATCGGTACACTATGTATCTCCGGAGCAGGCAAGGGGCGGCTACTGTGATGAGAAGAGTGATATCTATTCTGCAGGTATCACCATGTATGAGATGGTGACCGGAAGGGTTCCTTTCGATGGTGATTCTACTGTTTCGGTTGCAATGAAACATTTACAGGAGAATATTACTCCGCCTTCTGAGTATGCACCGGATTTATATCCGGCGCTGGAGAAGATTATTCTCAAGTGTACACAGAAGAGCACGGAAAGACGTTACCAGAGTGCCGGAGAACTGATCCAGGATCTGAAGCGAGCTCTGGTCGATCCGAGTGGCGAATTTGTAGATATGGTTCCGATCCGGAGCATGGGAGATACGGTGATGATCTCGCCGGAGCGGATGGCACGTATGAAAAAGCGTCAGGGCGATGATTATGATGACGAAGAATATGATGATGGCTATGACGATGAAGAATATGATGAAAATGATGACTATGATGAGGATGACGAAGAGGATGATTATAACGGGGGCAGACGCAGTAACAGTAAAAATGGCGTAGATCCGAAGATGAACAAGATGATGAAGATCCTCATGGTTGCGGTTGCAGTGATCGTTGCATTTGCACTGATTTTCCTGATCGGCAAAGCAGCAGGCGTGTTTGGTAAGAGCTCAGACAGTCAGATTTCATTTTCAAGTGATATCGAAGTACCGAATCTGGTCGGACAGCCGCAGAATGTTGCAGAGACGATGTGCGAAAAGAAGCAGCTGAAGCTGGAAGTAGAATCCGAGAAAGCATCAGATAAGGCAGCCGGTACGATTATTGAACAGAAGACGAAAGCCGGAAAGAAAGTCAAGAAAAATACGGTGATCAAGGTTGTAATAAGTTCAGGACCTGCAAAGATCACGATCCAGAGTGTAGAAGGAATGGATGAGGATGCAGCGAAAAAAGCATTGGTAAAACAAGGCTTCGCAAGCAAAAACATTACAGTGACAAGCGAATACAGCAGTGATGTGGATAGCGGAAAGGCAATCAGGACAAATCCGGCAGAAGGAACAGAGGTTTCAGCAGATTCTAAGATTACTTTGTACATCAGTAAAGGTGAGAAAAAGCCGGATAAAGTAAAGGTTCCGCCAATTGTGGGAATGTATGCAAGTGATGCGGCAGCAACCTTAGCTGCAAATAACCTTTCTGACGGAGGTACAAGCAGCGAAGAGTATTCCGATGATTATGCAGAAGGCACGATCATCAGTCAGAGTCCGGAGGCCGGTGAAAAAGTAAATGAAGGAACCAGCATCAGCTATGTTGTCAGTAAAGGTCCAAAGCCGGCAGATCAGGTGAAGGTACCAAGTCTGACCGGGAAAACACTGGGAGCAGCGATTTCAGCGTTAAATGCAAGAAATCTGACTTATACAGAAGTTGACATTGACAGTACAGAAGCATCCGGTATTATTGTAAAAGTTGATCCGGGAGAAGGAACATCGGTTGATGTGGGAACAGTGGTTACTTTGTATGTAAGCAATGGATCCCAGGCCGGAGGCGGAGGTAATACCTCAGGCGGCAGTGGCACAAATAACTCCACCGGCGGTAACAGTGGAAACACAGAAGGCAACACAACGGGAAATTAAAAGGACTGTTATATGCAGGGAAGAATTATAAAAGGAATTGCAGGATTCTACTACGTTTATGACGTAGTAGAATCTGTTGTTTATGAATGTAAAGCAAAAGGAATATTTCGGAAAGAAAAAATCAAACCATTAGTGGGAGATTGGGTAGAATATGAGGTCCTGGATGCCCAGGAGAAGACGGGGAATATCATTCGGATTTTACCGAGAAAGAATGAACTCATCCGGCCCGCTGTGGCAAATATTGATCAGGCACTTGTGGTATTTGCGGTAAAGAAGCCGGATCCACATTTTAATCTTCTGGATCGTTTCCTGGTAATGATGGAACGGCAGGAGATACCGGTTATCATTTGCTTCAACAAAAAGGATATGGCTGATAAACCGGAACTTGAAGCATTGGAGAAGACTTATGAAGCCTGCGGTTATCAGGTAATATTTGCCAGTGCAAAAGAAGGGGAAAACATTCAGAAGATTAAAGCTGTTCTGAAAGGTAAGACGACAACGGTTGCAGGGCCTTCCGGAGTTGGAAAGTCTTCACTTATCAACTGTCTGCAGGAAAATATCAATATGGAAACAGGCAGTATCAGTAAAAAGATTGAGCGTGGAAAGCACACAACCCGCCATTCGGAACTGATCCCGATTGATGAGGATTCGTATATCATGGATACACCTGGATTCTCATCTTTATATACAAATGATTTTGAAAAAGAAGAATTAAAATACTATTTTCCGGAATTTGAGGAATATCAGAACGGATGCCGTTTCCAGGGCTGCAACCACATCAGCGAACCTGGATGTATGGTAAAAGAAGCTTTGGAAGAAGGAAAAGTGCATCCGGTGCGGTACGAAGATTATTGTGAGATGTACCGTGAACTGGAACAAAAGGAAAAGAGGAGGTACTAGGAAGTGCAGTACAAATTATCACCATCTATTTTATCGGCGGATTTTTACAAATTGGGAGAAGATATCCGTCAGACAGAGGAAAATGGGGCAGAATACTTGCATTTCGATGTAATGGATGGCGTTTTTGTGCCGAGTATTTCATTTGGAATGCCGGTGCTCGCGTCGATTAAACCATTGGTGAAGCAGGTAATGGATACCCATTTGATGATCACAGAACCGATTCGTTACGTGGAGGCATTTGCAAAAGCAGGTGCAGATATCCTTACGATTCATTATGAAGCATGTGAAGATGTACGTGCAACACTTGAAAAAATCAGAGAATGCGGCATGAAGACAGGACTTTCCATTTCACCGGATACACCGGTAGAGGTTCTGAGAGAATTTCTTGGTGAAGTCGATATGTTTCTTATCATGACTGTACATCCGGGGTTCGGTGGGCAAAAATTGATTCCTGAAACCCTTGATAAGGTCAGAGAACTCAGAGGCATGTTAAACGAACGGGGACTTGAGACGGACATTCAGGTTGATGGCGGAATCTATGCATCGAATATAAAAGATGCACTCGATGCCGGAGCGAATGTGATCGTTGCGGGATCCGCAGTATTCAAAGGTAACCCGGGAGAGAACACAAAAGAGTTGATGGAGATTTTAAAGAATTATGAGTAAGACAGTAATTATCAGCGGAGGAACAATTGATGAAGGATTTGTAGAGAAGGTTCTCGCAGAAAATCCGGAAGCATATATTATTGGGGTAGATAAGGGACTTGAATATCTGTATAATCATCAGATTGAACCACAGTATATTGTTGGAGATTTTGACAGTATCGATTCTAAGGTAATTGATTATTATCGTAATGAAACGAATATTCCGATCAGAGAATACAATCCGGTAAAAGATGCAACCGATACCGAAATTGCACTCCGACTGGGAATTACTCTTGGAAGCAAGGAGATGATCCTCCTTGGAGCTACAGGTGGCAGAATCGATCACTTGTGGGCAAATATCCAGACTCTTTCCGTTGCGTGCGATGCCGGTGTACGTGCGTATATTCTGGATCCGAGAAATAAAATATGGGTAACAAACAGATCTTGTGTGTTGAAAAAGTCAGAAGCATACGGAAACTATCTTTCTGTCTTTTCAATGGAAGGAGAAATCTATGATTTCAATCTCACAGGTACAAAATGGCCACTCAGTCATCATGATCTGATGCCTTGTGATAGTCTTACAGTAAGCAATCAGTTTGAGGCAGAGGAAGTGAAAATTGATTTTGGCAATGGCCGTATTGTGATAATGGAAACGAGAGACTGATAAAAACAGAGGAGAAAAGTCAGATATCATTAGTGGAGATGATAGATTGCTTTTCTCCTTTTTTGATATGTATTTTTTCAGAATTTGTATATCTTCCTTACGGATATTATGGAGAAATAATTTCCCGGAAGTGATATAATAAAAAACAAGATATGGATCGCATTTCAAACGAACAGGAGTGTGAAAAAATATGATGCGGGAAGAAATGATTAAATTACCAAAGATAGAGCTTCATTGCCATCTGGATGGATCGTTGAGTCAGGAATTTATCGAAAGAAGGCTGGGAAGGCATGTAAGGAAGGAAGAACTGAGCGTATCGGATGACTGCCGAAGCCTTGCGGAGTATCTGGAAAAATTTGATCTGCCAGGGCAGTGCCTGCGGGACGAAAGAGGTCTGGAAGAAGCTGGATTTGACGTACTGAAAAGTATGAGCAGAGAAAATGTATGCTATGCGGAAATCCGTTTTGCACCACTTTTTTCAGAAACAGCATCCATGAGTTGTACAAAAGCAATCGAGGCACTTTTAAAAGGAATGGAAAAAGGAAAGCAGACATTTGGAATTGAGTATGGTCTGATTACCTGTGCAATGCGTCATCACAGCGAGGAAGAAAACCTGCGGATGATCAAGGCTGCAAGAGAGTTTCTGGGAGCAGGTGTCTGTGCGGCGGATCTTGCAGGTGCAGAAGCATCTTATCCGATGACCGAGTTTATGAATCTGTTCCAAAATGCCCGAAGAATCGGAATGCCATTTACCATTCATGCAGGCGAATGCGGAAGTGCAGAAAATATAAAGAATGCAGTAGATGCAGGCGCAGCAAGAATCGGACATGGAATCGCTATGCGTGGACATGCGGATCTGATCCGCGAACTTGCCCAAAAGAAAATCGGAATCGAGATGTGTCCGATCAGTAATCTGCAGACAAAGGCGGTGCCGGGGGCGGAAGCTTATCCTCTCAGAGAATTTATAGATGGAAAATTACTGGTTACAGTAAATACGGATAACCGGACAGTCAGCAATACAACAATGACGAAAGAGCTGGAATTTATTCAGAAGATGTATAATATCACGGATGAGGAAATCCTGCTTATGATGAAAAATGCGGCAGATGTGGCTTTTACAGATGATGCTGTCAGAGAAAAGCTGTACCGTAAGCTGGAGGGCAAGTAGAAGAGAGGTAGAACAGCATGAAAAAATACAACAGAATTTTTGTAATTGTCCTGGATTCTCTTGGAATCGGAGCGACGGTGGCAGAAAATTTTGATGTAAAAATGCCGGAAGGAACCATCGGTCATTCCATTCTTGAAAGATTGGGATAAGAATAAGCAGAAAAAGGAGAAGAATAAGGGATGAACAATGTATATGAAAAAATCAAGACATGTCTTGCAAGTATACGGGAAAAAACAGATTTTGTACCGGAGGTTGCACTGATTCTCGGATCAGGACTTGGTGATTATGCCGATCAGATAAAAATAGAGACGACCATTGACTATGCTGATATTGAAGGCTTTCCAACATCTACCGTTGCAGGTCATAAGGGAAGATTCGTATTCGGATACGTTGAAAAAGTACCGATAGTGATCATGCAGGGAAGAGTGCATTATTATGAAGGCTATCCGATGACAGATGTGGTGCTTCCTACAAGGCTTATGGGAATGCTGGGGGCTAAAAAGCTGGTACTTACCAATGCGGCAGGTGGTGTCAATCTGAATTATAAACCGGGAGACTTTATGCTGATCACCGATCATATCACCACAGCCATTCCAAGTCCTCTTATCGGAGAAAATCCGGAGGAACTTGGTACAAGATTTCCGGATATGAGTGAAGTATACAGCTTAAGAATGCGGGAAATCATCAAAGCAGAAGCTGAAAAACTTGAAATTCCTCTTCGAGAAGGAGTTTATGTGCAGTTTACAGGACCGGCATATGAGACGCCTGCGGAAATCAGAATGTGTCGAAGCTGGGGAGGAGATGCAGTGGGAATGAGTACGGCATGCGAAGCTGTTGCGGCAAAACATATGGGAATGGAAATCTGTGGAATTTCCTGCATCACGAACATGGCGGCAGGTGTATCGAAGAAACCTCTTAATCACAAAGAAGTGCAGGAAACGGCAGACCGGGTGGCAGTACAGTTTAAAGAACTGATCACTGCGGTGGTTACGAATATCTGACGAGCGAACCGCGTCATTCAATAAAAAGAGAATCAGAAAGGAAAGATGCTATGGTGAATCAGACAAAACAAGTTCTGGAAGAATCTCTGAAAAAGTTAATGCTTCATAAGCCACTTGATAAAATAACGATCCGTGATCTGACGGAAGATTGCGGAATCAGTCGCATGGCATTTTACTATCATTTTAAAGATATTTATGATCTGGTTGAGTGGGCCTGCTTAGAAGATGCGACACGTGCCCTTGCCGGAAAAAAGACCTATGATACCTGGTCGGAAGGTCTGGTACAGATTTTTGATGCCGTTTATGAGAATAAACCTTTTATTCTGAATGCTTACCGTTGTATCAGCAGGGATCAGATAGAAAGTTTTTTGTTTCATCTGACATCAGATCTATTGATGAACGTTGTAGAAGAAAAGGCGGAAGAAACAAATATTTCCGAAGAAGACAGGCGTTTTATTGCTGATTTTTATAAATATAGTTTTGTAGGAATTATGCTTGACTGGATCAAGCAGGGAATGAAAGATGATTATGTGGATCTTGCAAAAAAGATCAGCATTACGATCCATGGAAGTCTTACTAATTCTATTGAGAACTTTGCAGTTATTTCCGAAAAGGAAAAGCTTTAATACTATTCGAGAGAAACTTTACAAAAGAGGGCAGATGATAAGTTTTTTATCACTTGTCCTTTTTTGTAAATTGAAAATCCTCACAAAAAATCATATGATAGCCACAACAAGTTTTGAAAGGTGGTTATCATTATGGCAAATAAAAAATCGAAACTCGGTGTGATCTCTGCGGTGGCAGCAGGAACAGGAACAGCAATCTATCTCGCACAGAAGGCTAAAAAAGAATCCGGCAATTCTTCGGAATCCAATACTTCTATATTTGGAAAAAAATCATCTGCCGGTTCTTCTGTTCCGAATAATTATCGCAATACAGAACGTGGAAAATATGACCGTAACAGTAAAGGAATCTATTATTCCAACGGAAACTATGAAGCATTTGCACATCCTGAAAAACCGGAAGGTGTTGATGAAAAACATGCCTATATCGTAGGAAGCGGACTTGCTTCACTTGCAGCTGCATGTTTCCTTGTTCGTGATGCTCAGATGCCGGGATCGCATATCCATATTCTGGAGGCAATGGATATCGCCGGAGGCGCCTGTGACGGAATCTATGATTCTTCCCGCGGATACGTAATGCGTGGCGGACGAGAGATGGAAAACCATTTCGAATGTCTCTGGGATCTTTTCAGAAGCATTCCATCCATCGAAACACCGGGAGTTTCGGTACTTGACGAATACTACTGGCTCAATAAGCATGATCCGAACTACTCTCTTTGCCGTGCAACGGTAAATCGTGGAGAAGATGCACATACAGACGGAAAATTTAATCTTAGTCAGAAAGGCTGTATGGAGATTATGAAGCTCTTCATGACAAAGGATGAAGATCTTTATGATAAGAAGATTGAAGATGTTTTCGATGAGGAAGTATTTGATTCCACATTCTGGCTTTACTGGAGAACCATGTTTGCATTTGAAAACTGGCACAGTGCCTTGGAAATGAAATTATATTTCCAGAGATTTATCCACCATATCGCAGGACTGCCTGATTTCAGTGCACTGAAATTTACAAAATATAACCAGTACGAATCACTTATCCTTCCAATGCAGAAATATCTGGAAGAAGCAGGTGTAGATTTCCAGTTCAATACAGAAGTTACAAATGTTGTATTTAAATTTGAAGGAAATAAAAAGATTGCTTCAGCAATTGAGTGTAAGGTAAACGGACAGGAAAGAGGCATTGTTCTGACAGAAAACGATCTTGTGTTTGTTACAAACGGAAGCTGTACAGAAGGAACTATTTACGGAGATCAGAATCATGCACCGAACGGGGATGCAGAAGTCCGTACAAGCGGAGTGTGGAGTCTCTGGAAAAATATTGCAAGTCAGGATCCTTCTTTTGGACATCCTGAAAAATTCTGTTCTGATATTTCCAAGACAAATTGGGAGTCTGCGACAGTTACAACACTGGATGAAAAGATCATTCCATATATCACAGATATCTGTAAACGTGATCCACGTACCGGAAATGTTGTAACGGGTGGTATTGTCAGCTGTCAAGATTCCAGCTGGCTCCTTAGCTGGACCATCAATCGTCAGGGACAGTTTAAGGATCAGGATAAAGACAAAGTCTGTGTCTGGGTTTACGGATTATTTACAGATGTACCGGGAGATTATATCAAGAAACCGATGAAAGATTGTACCGGAAAAGAAATCACCGCTGAATGGCTCTATCATCTTGGTGTGCCGGAAGATCAGATCATGGATCTGGCAGAAAACAGTGCAGTCTGCGTACCGACAATGATGCCTTATATTACAGCATTTTTCATGCCGCGTACGAAAGGTGACCGCCCGGATGTTATTCCGGATGGATGCGTCAACTTTGCATTCCTTGGACAGTTTGCAGAGACTCCGAGAGATACTGTGTTCACAACAGAGTATTCGGTGCGTACAGCAATGGAAGCTGTCTATGGGCTTCTCAAAGTTGACCGCGGGGTTCCGGAAGTATGGGGAAGTGTCTATGATATCCGTGAGCTTCTTGACAGCTCCGTAAAACTTATGGATGGAAAATCTCCGCTTGAAATCCAGCTTCCGGGTCCTCTGAATGCACTGAAAAAACCGCTTCTGAAGCTTGTAAAAGGAAATGTGATCGAAAAGGTACTTCGTGATCATAACGTGCTGAAAGACGGAATGTAGAATAAAAACAGATAAATTTCATATTGGGAAGGATGTGGCTTGTTTTTAGTCACATCCTTTTCTTATTTCATAGGAAATTCCGAAGGAACTTCCTATGAAATAAAAGGCACTACGTGCCGGAGATGCGCACTCGCACGAAGATGAAGAATGTCGCAAGCGACTGCGCTCGGCGCGAGAATGTGCCAAGGCACATTCTTTTTAGTCTTTCGGTATTCTCTGGGAGAATATCCTTTCAGCTTTTGGAAAAGTCGACTGAAATGCTTATCGCAACAGCAGGTTGCTTTTCATCCAGCAGATTTATCGATATGATAAAGATAACGGAGGTGACGACTATGGAAACAAAAAATATTATTTTGAAACTTCGCACGGAAAGAGGAATGTCACAGGACGAGCTGGCAGATAAAATCATGGTAACAAGGCAGGCAGTATCACGTTGGGAAAATGGTGATACCGTTCCCAATACTGATACACTTAAGCTCTTATCTAAAGAATTTGATGTCTCAATCAATACGCTTTTGGGAGAACCCAGAAAGCTGATCTGTCAGTGCTGTGGCATGCCTATTGATGATGATTCCATATTGGGACGTGATAAGGATGGCACATTAAATGAGGAGTATTGTAAATGGTGCTATGCAGATGGAACATACACATATAACGATATGGATGAATTGATTGATGTGTGTGTAAAGAATATGGTAAATGAAAACTTTACCGAAAAACAGGCACAATCTTATTTGAAAGAAATGCTTCCAAAATTAGATTACTGGAAAAGATATGATGAACTTAGTGACAATGGGCAGTTTGAAGAGTTTAAAAAGCAATTGATAAACGAAATAAATGATCTGCATATAGACGGACTTCCAAGGGTAGACAAGCTAAATGCACTTGTGGGGAAATATGTGAATCTGGAATATACTCTGCCTAATGGACGAAAAGTGAAATTTCTTGATGATCAGAAAACCTATCTGGGGAATCAACTGGAGTCTGAATTTGGAGGAGACAGGTGCTTCGGTATTCTTGCAAGTATGGATTTTATTCTGGTATGTACATATGAGAAGGCTGGTGAAAACCCAGAGCTGTTGATTTATAAAAAGAGATAATATAAGCAAAAAGAAAAGTCTTGACAAATAAACGATCGTTTACTATTATAAAGATGTAAACGGTCGTTTATTTATTTACGCGAGCAACGAGCCAAAGTCTGTGCTTGCACAAGACCTTGGCGTTGCCAAGCGCCAGTGACGCTTGTTCGGCAACGACCGGAACGAAGTGTAGATGCCGCGATAACTTGAGAAACTCGCGGAGCGTGTTTCTCATAGTTTGGAGGAAATGTGTATGGGAAATAGGAAAGAGGAAATATTAATTGTGGCACTGCATCTGTTTGCCAGAGATGGTTATGAGGCTGTCTCAGTCAGCCAGATAGCAGGAGAACTTGATATGACAAAAGGGGCATTGTACCGTCATTACAAAAGCAAAAGAGATATTTTTGACTGTATTGTGCAGCGTATGGAGCAGCAGGATGGCGAACAGGCAACAGAATATGATATGCCGGAAGAGGAAAAAGAAAAAATGCCTGAAAAGTATGAGACAGTATCACTGGATGATTTTGTGGAATACAGCAAGTCTATGTTTGAATACTGGACAGAGGATGATTTTGCATCATCGTTTCGGAAGATGCTGACCATAGAGCAGTTTCGCAGTGAAGAGATGCAGAATTTATATCAGCAATATCTGGCATCCGGACCGGCAGAATACGTGAAGGATTTGTTCAAAAGTATGGAAATGAAAAATCCAGAAGAAACTGCGGTTCAATTTTATGCAAATATGTTTTTCTATTATAGCATGTATGATGGAGCAGCAGATAAGGCGAAAGTAAAATGCCAGTTTGAACAGATGCTGAACAAAATGGTAGAAGAAATGAAACAGTAAAATAAGAGCCAGACGCTTAAGACGCAGAGCCGTTAATTCTGATACTGAAAAATCAGGATTATCGGTTTTTATTTACGCGAGTAGCGAGAAAAATCGCATGCTTGCATGCAGATTTGGCGAGCACCGCGATAACTCGAGAAACTCGCAAAGCGTGTTTCTCGTAGTTTTTAAGAGAGGACATAAAAGAAATGGAAAAAAGTAATATTATGATTCGTTTAGAGAAAAAGGAAGAACATCAGAAAGTAGAAAATTTGGTAAGAGACAGCTTTTGGAATGTGTATCGTCCAGGATGCCTTGAGCATTATGTATTGCATCAGCTCAGAAATGATCCGGCATTTGTTCCGGAACTGGATTTTGTGATGTTTCTTAATGAAAATGGCAAAGAGGACAAGCTGATCGGTCAGAATATGTTTATGAGAACAACTATTAAAGCAGATGATGGAAGATATATTCCAATTATGACGATGGGACCAATCTGTATCAAGAATGAATATAAGCGGAAAGGATATGGTAAAATCCTGCTTGATTATTCATTGGAGAAAGCTGCAGAGCTTGGCTGTGGAGCACTATGCTTTGAAGGAAATATTGATTTTTACGGTAAGAGTGGATTCAGACAGGCAAGCGAGTATGGCATTCGATATCATGGATTGCCAGAGGGGGAAGATGCATCATTCTTCTTGTGTAAAGAACTTGTACCGGGTTATCTTAACGGGATTACTGGAGAGTATGCAACACCGGAAAGCTATCTTGTAGATGAGCAGGAGGCAGAAGAGTTTGATAAGCAGTTTCCATTGACTTAGCATTAGAAAATTCTAATCTGTTTCGTTTCCTTTACATGGGAGAGCGAAGCCAGCTGCTAAGTACAGGCTTCGAGTTACAGACGAATAATCAAGATGCCGCTAATATGTATCAGGAGATGGCAGAACTGCTTGGGATTACACCAAGACAGGTAATGGATTTTGCGATGACAATGATGGTGTATACACAGGGGATAGGAACCCTTATTGCATCAGGAATCGTCAAGGATACGAAAGAAAATATGTATCGTATGCTTCATAATACCGGTATGACATATTTAAAAGGCTTAGGTGTGAAGGACAGCACTTTGTGGGATTTATCAGGAGGTGACAGGTCAGATGAAAGCAGTAGTAACGGATAAATGGATCTTGTGTCCGGTATGTGGTGCAAAAACACGGACACAGATACTGGATGATACGGAATTAAAGCATTTTCCGCTGTTTTGTCCTAAATGTAAAAAAAGTTTTATTATCAATGTAAAGGATCATATAGTGGATTATCAATCTATTGCCAGACGCTAAGACGCAGAGCAGAAACGAAATGTTTTTTGCCTGCGTCTTTTTAATAGTTGAGTTAAAGATTGGAAAGGGGCAACAGTGTGATGAAGAAGAATATGAAAAAGCATTCTTTTATCAAACGTACAGTATGTATCATTTTGATTATAGGCTGTATTATAACAGGGGTTTACTCTTATTATGGAGGGATTGGAACAGGAAAATGTGCCAATGTAAATGAATTTGAAAAATATGCGGTAACAGTTGAAGATCTTTCAATTCCGGAACAGGCAAAGATTGTGGCATTAGGTGAAGCAACTCATGGAAATAAGGAATTTCAACAATTAAAGCTGGATATATTCAAAATCATGGTAGAAGATTATGGAGTCCGGGCGTTTTCATTAGAAGGAGATTATGGTGGATGTGAGGCTGTTAACCGCTATATTCATGGCGGTGATGGAACGGTAAAAGATGCTGTTTCTGCTATTGGTTTTGCAATTTGTCAGACAGAAGAAATGGAAAATTTGATCTCGTGGATGCTGGAGTATAATAAATCTGCAGCACAGGGTAATGATATTTGATTTTATGGTTTTGACATGCAAAGAAGAGAATATAGTTATCAGTATTTGTTGGAAGCAGTAAAAAATGCGGGAATGGATGCAGAAGAACTGGAGAAAATCTGGAATCAGGATAAACTGGAATATACAGATGGATATACGGCAGAGCAGCGAGAAAAGATAATTGAAGATGTAAAAAGAGAGTTTGAAGAGAAAGACACATTACAGAATGCGTCGGCAGTTCATTTAGCCGATGTGCTTCTTCAGAATATGGAACTTGGCAAATACATAGACAATGCAGGAGAAATCAATATCCACAGGGATAAAATGATGGCTGAAAACATTATGTGGATATTAAAGCAGGAAGAAGCAAGAGGGAATGGACGTATTTTTATCTCCGGACATAACGGACATGTGAAGAAATCAGGAAATTATGATGCGATGATTTATGTTTCGGATGCTCATCCGATAAAAGTGATAGAAGATTAGAAAAAGATTGACAAGTTACCGATGGGTTACTATAATGTAAGCTACCAAATGGTAACTGTTGGAGAATGGAGGAGGATGAACAGCATTAGTCAGGACACGATCCTGATAGGCGGAATGACCGCCAATGTTAACAGGTTTCAATGAAGCAAAGGAGAAAATATGGAATCAGATATCATTAAAATCAGCCACCTGAATAAATGCTTTGGCGAAGTAAAAGCGGTAAATGATTTGAGCTTTCGTGTGAAAAAAGGAGAATTGTTTGCGTTTCTTGGAGTAAACGGTGCGGGGAAAAGCACAACCATTTCTATTCTCTGCGGACTGCTGAAAAAAGACAGTGGAACGGTTCAGGTAAATGGAATAGAAACTGACAAAGCCGGCGCACAGACAAAAAGGATGCTTGGTGTTGTATTTCAGGATAGCGTACTTGATAAACCGCTTACGGTTAAAGAAAACCTAATGAGCAGAGCAGCTTTGTATGGCATTACAGGAAATGCCTTTGATAAGAGATTACAGGAGCTGGTCGAGATTCTGGATTTTGACGAGTTCTTAAACAGACCTGTAGGTAAGCTGTCGGGAGGGCAGAGAAGAAGAATTGATATTGCCCGTGCATTATTGCACAGACCGGAGATTTTGATTCTTGACGAGCCTACAACCGGGCTTGATCCGCAGACAAGACAGTTAATCTGGAATGTTATCGAGACGCTTCAGAAAACAGAAAATATGACAGTATTTCTAACCACACATTATATGGAGGAGGCTGCTAATGCCGGGTATGTTGTGATTCTTGATAAAGGAAGTATTGCAGCGGAAGGTACACCGTTTGAACTAAAAAATGATTATGTGCAGGATATCGTGTCTGTTTATGGTGTTTCTGAAGATGAAATAAAGTCATTGAACAGAGAATATAAAAAAATACGTGACGGATATCAGATAAAAGTAAAAAATACGAAGGAAGCTACGGAACTTATTGTAGAACATCAGGAGCTGTTTAGGGATTATGAGGTAGTAAAAGGCGGTATGGATGATGTGTTTCTTGCAGTCACAGGAAAAAGGCTTGGAGGTGAGCATTGATGAGAACAGTATTGGCATTAATGAACAGGAACAGGAAACTGTTTTTTAAAGATAAAGGTATGCTGTTTACGTCAATGATCACACCCGTCATTTTGATTGTTCTGTATGCTACGTTTCTTGCAAAAGTTTTCAGAGATTCTTTTACAGCGGCGATTCCGGATATGATCACGATTTCGGATAAGCTCATCAATGGAACCGTGGCAGCACAGCTGACAGCATCACTTATGGCAGTGAGCTGTATTACTGTAACATTCTGTGTGAATCTGACTATGGTGCAGGACAAGGCAAACGGAACAAGGAAGGATTTTAATGTTTCGCCTGTCAGCAAGGGGAAAATTTATTTAGGATATTTTCTGTCAACAGTTGCTAATTCTTTGATGGTCAATGGACTTGCGTTTGTATTATGCCTGGGATATTTACTTAAAATGGGATGGTATATGAATGCAGCAGATGTATTATGGGTTTTATTTGATATGATATTGCTCGTCCTGTTTGGAAGTACGCTCTCAAGTATCATTAGCTTTCCATTGACAACACAGGGACAGCTTTCAGCTGTGGGTACAATTGTCAGCGCAGGATATGGTTTTATATGTGGTGCTTATATGCCGATTTCAAATTTTGGTTCAGGTCTTCAGAAGGCGCTGTCTTATCTTCCGAGTACCTATGCCACTTCATTGATTAAGAATCATATGCTTCACGGAGTTTTCAGAGAGATGGAGAGAAAACATTATCCGGATGAAATGGTTGAAGTGATAAGAGACACTCTTGATTGCAATCCGGTATTTCATGGAAATGTGGTAAGGGTAAATCAGATGATCGGCATTATGATGGGAAGCATAACTGTATTTGGAATAATTTATTATTTGGTTACATTGCTGCCAGAGGGTGAAGGCGGACGATAGAAAATATTATTTTCGGCGGGTGAAAGTCGCGTGTTTCACCTGATGACACGATAGGTGTCGCTCATGTGACAGCACGATTCTTACTATTTTTCGTAGTATATGTTACCTTCCAATCAGCCAACAGGTAAAAAAGAAAAGGAAGGTAAAATAAAATGAAGAAAAACGGAAAGAAGCTATTAATTTTAGGAACTGCGTTACTTGTAATGTTTGTAATCTGGACATGTTTAATACAATGTGTGGATGTGCAGTCGGTAGGACAGAAGGACACGGAGATTGGATTCGCAACCTTTAACTGCTGGTTTCACAGAGTTACCGGAGTACACATGGCAATCTATACGATTACCGACTGGTTAGGTCTTGTACCGATATTTGTATGTATGACATTTGGTGGAGTTGGTTTCGTACAACTGATAAAAAGGAAAAGTCTTTTTAAGGTTGACAGAGATCTGATTTTCCTTGGAATTTATTATGTAGCAGTGATTTTGGGATATCTGATTTTTGAGATGATTCCGATTAATTACAGACCAATTCTGATTGATGGGATGCTTGAGGCATCTTATCCATCATCTACAACGCTGCTTGTACTAAGCGTTATGCCTACTTTGGTATATCAGGTAAATCGCAGAAGCACAAATCTGTTGCTTAGAAGATTTGTGTGTGTAATGTCAATCATTTTTTCTACATTTATGGTGTTTGGAAGACTGGTTGCAGGAGTGCATTGGTTTACGGATATCGTTGGTGCTATGATTTTGAGTGCGGGGCTGTATTGCTTGTACAAAGCAATGGTTCTGTTATTTTGTGATGATAAGTAATTACGAGTGAGAATGAATGGAGGTTCTGCCATGGAATTTAATGAAAAACTGAAAGAGTTAAGAAGCAGCAGAGGCTTAACACAGGAAGAATTGGCAGAAGCTCTGTTTGTTTCAAGGACAGCTATTTCGAAGTGGGAATCGGGCAGAGGGTATCCGAGTATTGATTCGCTAAAAGAAATTTCGTCGTTTTTCGCTGTGACAATTGATGAACTGTTGTCTGGGGAAAAATTACTTTCAATTGCGGAGAAAGAAAATAAATCCAATATGCAGAATCTGTGCAGCATTCTGATCGGGGCTATTGACTTGTTTCATTTTCTGCTGATTGTGCTGCCTCTGTATCCAAAATCAATGAAAGAATATATTGCATCCGTAAATCTGTTCGGCTATGCAGAAACATCAGCCTTTAACAGGATGGTTTATTGGGTATTGTTCTTTTTATTAATGTTAATTGGAGTTGTAGAGATCATAGTTACGCAGTTAAAAATTGAAAAAGTATACAAGATGGTAATTGTATTTTCCATATTGCTTGGTATCGCAGCAGTACTGTTTCTGGCTTTGACAGGGGAGACATATGCAACAGCACTGGCATTTCTGCTTTTGGTGTTGAAAGCAGGTTTATACATGAAAGGAAGATAGAGAGGTAAGATTCATGAGACAATTAGTTCTATATATTCATGGAAAAGGTGGAAATGCTATGGAAGCGGACCATTATAAAACATTATTTGCAGGATATGATGTGGTAGGACTGGATTACCATGCAGACAATCCGTGGGAGGCAATAAATGAATTTAATGGGCACATTCATTGCTGACCTTGTGTTACAGATACTATCATTTGTTGCGCAGAATGAGCGTGAGAACATCAGAAAAAGACAGGCACAGGGCATAGCAGTGGCGAAAGCAAAGGGCGTAAAATTTGACAGACCAGAAATTGTACTTCCAGAGAATTTTGGGGACTTGTCTATAAATGGGAAAAGAAAAGGTTTCCTTTATCGGAAGTCTTGGAAGTGTGCAAAATGAGTGGAGCTATGTTTTATAGGAAATTAAGGGAATATCGCTTATTACAGCAGAAATAGTCTGTTCTGAACTATTAAAAGGTACATTTTTTGCAAAAAATATAATCTGGCAATCTTAGCAAAAATTACATCTTCAAAGCTGTTCTAAATGATTAATTTATTGAAAAACAGGCGTTTTCAGCTATACTTGAATACTAGATAATGATATAATAGCTATTAAAGAGTGTACCTTTTGAGAAAAGTCAAGGAAAGGAGCAGAAAGTAAATATGAAACAAAGATATTTGAAAAAGCCTTGTTCATTTTTGCTGGTAAGTGCAATGGTATTGACTATGTTTCCGGCATTTAGTACCAGCGTTCATGCAGAAGAAAATCAATCGCCAACGAAAGAGCAGTTTTCAACTGTTGAAGAATTAAAAAGCTATGATACAAATGATAATGACGGAGTGAAAAACCCTGCAAAAGTCTATTTCGGAAACAACAATCAACAGTGGTGGATTGCAGGAAGTCAAAGTAATAATAGCTTAACGTTATTTTCGTAAGCGATGAATAACCCACCGTTTAGACAGTTTCCTTTTTTCATGAGATAATTCTCTCATGGAGTGGAACTTCTATACATCTTCTATGTTACTTTACTATTCGGACCATTTTACTTCACATCATTAGGGTCCAGTGTAAAAAAACACTCCAAATATTTTTAGAATTAGGAGTGATTTACTTTGAAAAGACATCCGCGCCGATCTGATGAGGAATGGCTAAATATTATTCATGAGTGCCGTACCAGTGGCCTTCCTGATAAAACCTGGTGTGAAGAACATCATATTCACACAAGTAAGTTTTATTATCATATACGCCGCCTGCGGGCCAAGGCATGTGAAATTACAGAACGGGAGGCTACGCTTCCCCAAAAACAGGAAGTTGTTCCGGTTTCTTTTGCAGAGCAGGAATTCTGTATCCCGCCAACCCAAACAGCAGGTGGGGAGGGGATTCATCCTGATACAGTCATCACAATCCGGATGAATGGAATCCAGCTTGATATCTCAAACAGGGCAGCCAGGGAAACGATCGCAAATACGGTCTCTGTGCTGCGGGCATTATGTTAGGTGACATCTCCGGTGTATCAAAAATTTTCCTGATCACCGGCAGGACCGACATGAGAAAGAGTTTCGATGGTTTGATGGCGATCATCCGCGACACCTATCAGCTGGATCCATACGCCAATGCTGTCTATCTGTTCTGCGGAAGGGATAGCCGTAAAATCAAAGCCCTTTACTTTGACAAAACAGGATTCGTCCTGATGCAGAAAAGGCTGGATGGAACCGGACGTTTCCAGTGGCCGAGGACTGCTTCCGAAGCAAGGCTTCTTTCCAGGCAGGAATTCCGGTGGCTTATGGAAGGCCTTTCCATCGACCAGCCAAAGGCAATCAGGGTTGGTGGGCGGAAGAAAGATTTTTAACCTTTGTGCAAAACAGAGATTTTATAAATTTTCATTTCTGTTCCAGGTCAAAGACAATAGGCATTTATCCACCGTCCGCTTCCTGCGGTTTTTGGACTTGTGGATGTTCCCACCCCAGGGACGGCTCTGATTTTTTATCTGTGGATAACTTTCCTGAAAAAAAGCAAAGTGGCATGATATTTACAGCTTTTTGCCCTTTTTCAGGAAAGTTATCCCCCGTCATAATGACGAAGCGAAAATCCCGCTGGTTTGCGCCCATCTTTCTTTTCCTTTATAATAAAGATAAGAAAGAAAAGGACGGATAAAGCCAATGCCTGTAAATCCTGAGGATATGATCCAGCTGCTTATGAAAACAAATGCGGAGCAGGAAGAACGCCTGAAAGAAAAGGACCAGACGATCTCTGACCTGCGTTCCACTGTTGAGGAACTCCGCAACATGGTGACAGATCTTAAAAGTACCATTGCAAACCTGAATGAAACCCTGGATGAGTTTAAGAGAAAGTTTTTTGGTACTTCCAGCGAAAAAGTAAAGAAGGAAATATCCGTGGATCTGTCTGGACAGGATACAGAGCCAGAAGAAACTGTCGTGGTCAAAGAACATACACGTACCAGAAAAAAGAAATCCGTACGTGATGATCTGTATGCCTTGCTCCCCATCCGGGATATCAAATGTGACGTACCGGAATCGGAACGTTTCTGCCCGGACTGCGATGCGCCTATGGAACATCTTGGGTACAAAACTGTCCGTGAGGAACTGAGGATCACCCCTGCGAAGGTAGAACGTGTCAGGTATCTTCAAGAGACCCTGGTCTGTCCGGCCTGCCGCGAGGAGGACGATACAATGATCCGGGCAGCCAAAACACCAACTGCCTTACTTCCCCATAGTCCGGCATCACCGGATATGGTGGCAATGGTCATGTACCAAAAAAGCTGTCTGTATCTTCCCTTCTATCGCCAGGAAAAAGACTGGTTCCAGAAAGGAGTCCCTCTTCCACGGGAAACAGCAGCACACTGGTATAACTACTGTGCGCTGGAATACTTTGCCCCCATATATGAGGCACTTCACCAGGAACTTTTAGGCCGGGAAGTGATCCATGCGGATGAGGTACCATGCCAGGTTCTTCATGAAGAAGGGAAGGAAGCCACCTCAAAATCTTATATGTGGATCTATCTGAGTGGAAGCGATGGGCTTCCGGGGATCGTGCTTTACGATTACCGGCCCGGCAGAGGCGGGGAAAACCCGATCGAATTCCTGTCCGGATTCAAAGGGCTGCTGCACTGTGACGGTTACTCCGCATACGGAAGGATCGAAGATGTGATCCTGGTATGCTGCCTGGCACATTGCCGCAGGAAGTTTTATGAAGCTGTCCCGGCAGGACGCCGGAAAAAGCTGAAGCTTCTGGATATCAATTCAGAAGAGGAACTGAAAGAGCCTTCTTCCGGAATGTCAGATGACAACTGCCTTCTTCCGGCAGAAAAAGGAGTAGCTTTCTGCAACCGTCTGTTTTTCCTGGAACGCTGCTATAAGGAACTTCCTGCAGAGGAACGGAAGCAGAAACGCCAGGAAAAGGAACCGGAAATATGGAATGAATTCTGGTCATGGCTGGGAACCCTGAATCCGACAGGCGCAAGCAAACTTGAAAAAGCAGTAAACTATGCCTTCAACCACAAAGAAACACTGATGAACTATCTTCTTGATGGAAGATGTGAGATTTCAAACAACGCAGCGGAACGGAGGGCAAAGTCTTACGCAACAGCCAGGAAGAACTTTCTGTTTCATGATACGGTTGATGGTGCAAATGCAAGCGCAATCGTCATGAGCCTGATTGAAACAGCCAAGGCAAACAACCTGAACATTTATCAATACCTCTACACACTCTTGCTGTATATGCCGGACTACAAAAATGAGCCCGCAGGCATAAAACAGCTGATGCCGTGGAGTGAATTCATAAAGGGAAACTGTTCAGGAATAACAGATACAGAAAAAATACTGCCGGAAAATCGAGGGGACCTTCCTATCTGAGGTTTCCTAGGAGTCGTACACGGGTGGTTATTCATTGCTTACATAAAAACTGCATAATTACATTATTGTTCCAGAACCATATTTTGCCAAATTAAATGAAAGGAATTCCACAATTATGATACAAATAAATGATTATCCATACTTATATGAAACCCATTTACACACCAGCCAAAGCAGTGCCTGTGCGCAGAACTGCGGTTATGAAATGGCAAGAGCCGCCCATGAGGCTGGCTACACAGGAATTATCGTTACGGATCACAACTGGGGCGGAAACAATTGCATTGACTCCCATCTGCCGTGGAAAGAATGGCTTCGGGAGTTTTCCAAAGGCTATCTGGACGCAAAATCTTATGGCGATGCACATGATTTCGACGTCTATTTTGGTTATGAAGCAGGATATAACGGAACAGAATTTCTCATTTATGGAGTTGATATTGACTGGTTGATCCACCACCCGGAGATAAAAAATGCTGCCATCGAAAAACAATTCCAACTGGTACATTCTGCAGGAGGAATGGTCATCCACGCACACCCATTTCGCGAAGATTGGTACATCCCGGAAATCCGTCTTTATCCCGATTCTGTAGACGGCGTAGAAGGGATCAACGCTACCCATTCCTGCCACAAAAGTACCAGCCATAATGAGAAAAGATTCGACGAAAAAGCCATTGCATATGCCAACAGACACCATCTTCCCATGACCGCCGGTTCTGACATACACAGTACCAATATGTTCGGGGGCGGAGTGGCTTTTAAGCGACGTTTGACATCCATCCAGGATTATTGTCATGCAGTCTTATCAGGAGAAGATTATGTGCTTACAAATGGGGATTATGTGTTTGACAGGTATGGAAACTGCTATAAAGGGGCATATATAAAATAAGTTTCTGCTGATGCCCTCCTAACCTGTAAAATCATGATAAATCGCAGGAATATGTAAAAGGTTTCGCCATATATTGGGGACCTTCTGTAAGTTCTATGGGAGATGGAGTACAATTTGAATCAAATTATATGGCCAATAAAACATATGATGATAAGTGGAACTGTACCTATCCTAATGGAGAACCGACAGAAGTTTTCCCGAATCACTACGGAGCGAGTTATATAAGGAATGTTACCTTAAAAGAGATGGAAACTTCTTTTTTTACAGGTTCAGAACAGGCACTGATAAACGAAACAACGATTTATACGGATGATACGAAAAACAACAGCGTCTATTCCACAACGGATAAGCTGTATTTTGCTTATGGAGACCAAAAAGATGATAAACACATTACTGTGGGAAAGAACAGCGCAAATGATTTGAATGATGGTCTTCGTATCGATCCAAGTTATTGGGGAGAATCTGTTCTTGAATTATTTTGGATTCGTTCACCACTTGTTAGGAATGATGATCCGAATGATGGAAGTAATGTTTTGACCGCGTGGCCTTCTAAGAAGAATCCTTCTTTTAATGGAGCGCAAACAAGCAATGTAGAAAAAATAAGGCCTGCTTTTGAACTGAATTCATCGATGATTCTTTTTGCATCGGCTGTTCCGACAGCAACATCTACAGGTAATTTAACACTGCAGGATACGGATGGAGATGGAGCGTTTACATTACGCTATGACGCTGGTAAGTATAGCAAGAACCTAGGTTCAGCCGTAATTTCTTATGATGATAGCAAGGTTATCTTAACAGATGTTCCAAATGGTACATATCTGGTTACGCAAAACAGCAATGGTGCGTATGCGAAACAAATTACGAATGAAACAGAAGTTTCTGCAAGTGGTATGAATTTAGATAATTTTGCGAATTGCAAGATATGGCTGGAAACAACAGATACAGCAAATAGAATCACATATGCGGCTTTGGCAGAGAAAGAACAAGAAACTGCTGTGAATATTGTTGCGGGTGCGGGATTGAATATCACATCGAATAATGGTGTGCAGGAAGTTGGTCCAAACAAGGCAATTACAGATATTATAGTAGAAGCTGTTGACGGATATTTTCTTCCGGATGGTTATGAGGATGGTATCCAGGGCTTGAACGGATTGACAGTAACAAATATCACTAAAAACGGTTTTACCATTTTAGGTACGCCAGCAAGTGATGTGAATATCACACTGCCACCTGCAACAAAGGCAGTTTACAGCATGCTTTTAAGTGGTGACGGAACATTTACAGGAACTTGCGTAGGATATCAACCAATTAACGCAAAGGAATTTACGATTACAAATAACGGAAATGTTGATTTAGAGAATGTAGATATATCTATCACGGGTACAGATAAGGATAAGTTCGAGTTGAGTGGTGATGGTACTACAACCATCCAGCCAAACGACACTCTAAAAGTAGCAGTAGCACCAAAAGACAGTTTAGCAACAGGTATATATCGGGCAACGCTTACTGTAACAGCAGCTAATGCTCAAATAGCAACAACGGAGCTACAGTTTACTGTAAACGAACATGATTATGTTGCAGTCGTTACACCACCAAATTGCACAGAGAAAGGATATACGACATATACTTGCAGGAATTGTAGTCATAGCTACAAAGGAAATGAGGTAGATGCGACAGGTCATACGTGGGGAGAATGGAAAGTCATCAAGGAAGCAACAACCACAGAAACAGGCAAAAAAGAACGTGTTTGTGAACGTTGTGATTATAAAGAAATAGCAGTCATTTCTATGATTTCCAACAAAGAACAGCCTACTACTTCTACAAAGCCAGATACAGCAGTTAAGACAGGCGATAGTACAAATATTTTGCTGTGGAGTATGGTAACGGTCATTTCCCTTGCAGGAGTAATAACGTTATTGTTCTTCAAGCGTAGAAAATGCAGATAAGGTAGAATGAGGACAGAGACAAAGGTTTCTGTCCTTTTTAGAACGTACTTTTAAGGACTCAAACAACCACCATCGGAGTGATCCAGACGTGGTGGCTGTCGTAAGACATCAAGCCATGCCAGCTTTGCTGGCAAACGGCTGGTTCACTCTGATGGTTGGGCGAGCGTCAGCGAGCCATAAAGCCCCCGTTACCTAACAAGGGGGCACAAGAAACTGGAAACTATATTCTGCAAGGCATAAAAATCCTTTGTTTATGCGCTGTAACGGCATTTTCAAAGTGTGATTTAAAATGTGCCTGCGTCACAATACAAAACTGAATACTGCATATCCGAGGACAGTTGATTTTACATTGACTGTCCTTTTTTCGTGCAACAAAACAGAAAGGATAAGTGATTTATGAACAATGATTTTATACAGGAACTGAAAGAAAAGCGTATACGCTACGGCGTATCACAGTCAAGGATACTGAAAAGCGAGGTCTACATAGAAAACAGCGTGCATAACAAACAGTCTATGGATTAATAAATCAGGTTATCGAGAAACGATGATTAAGTTAGCAATGTTCTTTTGTATTTTCTAATCATAACTGTTGACAAGTGACCGATAGGTAACTATAATTAAAGTGACCAAAGGGTAACTTGATAACAGATTTAAATTAGGAGATAGATGTGGAAAGCAAAGAAAAGAACACAAAGGAAAAAATATTGGAAGAAGCTTTGAAGTTATTTGCACAGAGTGGATATATGGGAACATCCATGAATGATATTGCTTCAAAACTTGGAGTAACCAAGGCTGCATTGTATAAGCATTATAAAAGCAAGCAGGAGATATTGGACAGTATTATTGAAAAAATGAATGAATTGGATATTGAGAGAGTAAAGCAGTATGAAATGCCAGAGGGTGATCTGAAAAAGGTTACAGCTGAGTATAAAGAAACGGCATTTGATAAGATTAAGCAGTTCACAAAGGCGCAGTTTCTTCATTGGACAGAGGAAGAATTTTCAAGCTGTTTTCGTAAGATGCTGACATTGGAACAGTACAGAGAGCCACAGATGGCACAGCTATATCAGAATTACCTTGCAAGCGGACCATTAGCTTATATGGAAGCTTTGTTTTCAGGAATGCTGGGAGATGCAGGAAAAGCCAGACAGACAGCACTTGATTTTTATGGACCTATTTTTTTGCTTTATAGCATATATGATGGAGTAGAAGACAAAAGTTATGTGATAAAGTTACTGGAAGAGCATATGGATCATTTTCTACTGGAAATGCAGATAAGTTGAAAGGGTGAAGTGATTTGAACGATGAATCAGAATATCAGGAATGGATTCTTTGCCCCAAATGTGGAAATAAGACAAGATTGAAATTAAGGAAGGATACGGTACTTACAAATTTTCCTTTGTTTTGTCCGAAGTGTAAAGAAGAAAGCCTGATTGATGCAGAAAAATTTATAGTAAAGGAAGCCAGACGCTAAGACGCAGTGCAGATTGTAATATTACAGTTTTGCACTGCGTCATTTATATTATGGGAGGTCAGATAAGAATGAAAGCAATCATATATACATCAAATACCGGAAGCACAGCGGAGTATGCACAATTACTGGGAAAGGAATTGAATCTTCCGGTACATAGTTTACAGCAGGCAAAAAACAAGGTGCTTTCCGGCAGTGAAATCATTTATCTCGGCTGGATTATGGCAGGAGGAATCAAAGGATATAAAGAGGCAGCAAAATTGTATAAAGTGCGTGCAGTCTGTGGTATCGGCATGGGACAGACAGGCACACAGCTAAAAGAGGTCAGGGATAAAAATGCTATTCCACAGAGGATTCCTTTATTTACGTTACAGGGGAACTTTGATGTGAAGAAACTTCATGGGGCGTATCGTTTCATGATGAATGTCATGGTTAAAACTGTCGGAAAGGGATTGGCAAATAAAACCGACCGTACGCCCGAAGAGGATGATATGTTAGATATGATGGTAAATGGTGGAAAACGAGTATCTTTACAGAATTTGAATGCAGTTACTGAGTGGTATAAAAATTTGAATTAGCAGGAGGTAAAACAGATGAAACTCTATTTTGGAAATATGGTAACAACAGTTACTACACTTATGATTGTATCGCTGGTTGGGTTTGTTGGATACTCAATCAGTAACAGAAGCAACATTAATTTCTGGGGCAGAAGGAGCCTGTTTGTTTTGGCATATGGTCTTGTTATATGCTGCTTTGCAGCGGCAAGGGACGGATTGGATAAAACAATTCAGTATACGATAGATGGAAGCTGTGATCCGGGAATATTTTCACTTGTGAGCGTTCCAAACATCGTTGGATGTGTCGGAGCTGCAATCATAATTATTGCAGCAATAGCAACACCAATTGCAAAGTCACAGCATATGCGTGAGATATGGTTTTATGTGATGTCCGGTGGAGTGATGCTAAAGATTGTAGTTATGGAGATTGCAAGAATTATACAGATGTTTTAGGAGTGTTTTCATGAGAGTAGAGACTGAAAGAATGTATCTTTATCCTTTAAGTGATGAAGAAATGCGGTTGGTTATTGAAAAAGAGTCTGATCCTGAGATGAAACAGGCTTACACGGAGATGCTTGAAGGGAGTCTTTCTCATCCTGACAACAGAATATGGTATGCAGTCTGGAATATGGAATTAAAAAATGCTCCGGGAACGATTGTCGGCGATTTCTGCTTCAAGGGTCTTGGAAAAGATGGCGTAGTGGAAATCGGATATGGATTAAGGGAAGAATTTAGACATCACGGATATATGGTAGAAACTGTAAAAGTAATTACGGAATGGGCTTTATCGATGGAAGGAGTCTGTGCTGTAGAAGCAGAGACAGATCTAAAAAATGTGGCATCGCAGAATGTTTTAATGAAAGCTGGTTTTGTGAAGAATGGAGTAATTGGAGAAGAAGGTCCCAGATTTGTTTACAGAGGAAAAGAAAATGAACGATAATCTGGCAACATAATTGAATTGGAGAAAATTAGTGATGAACAGAGATGGCATTAACAAAACAATATTTTGGTCATTGTTATACATATTCTTGTATTCTGCATGTACAGTAATCGCAAATCTATATTTGCCAAATTTATTATTGATTACTGTAGGAGTTAGCGGAATAATTTACATAATATTCAATCTGTTTTTCATCCCATATAAGAGAGAAAAGCTGTTTGTCAATGGGATTTTTGGAGCCTTGGCTGTTATGTTTGCTGGAATATGGCTTGGAAAACAGCTTGATCTTGAGAGTACGATATCTATCGGAGTTGTTGTGACTACGATGGATATTATTAGTTTTACAAAAATTGGGAAAAGAACTGTTAATGCAAAAGCTATGTCAAATAAAACTGTAGCAGCAAAGTTGTTTGTATATGGATTGGACAAGAATGATGTGCTTATACCGACTTGTGGGTTTGGAGATTATTTGTACTATGCTATGTGGATTTCAGGAACGCATGCATTAAGTTCGTTTGGAATGTCTTATGTATTTGTAGCATTTATGGTATGTGTTGGAACAATCATACAGTCAATCACCGTAAAAGTACTTGCAAAAAGAGATGGATTTAAGGGGTTCCCAGGCACGGTATTTCCTTTTTTATGTACAGTATTGGCATATTTATTATTGTATTATCAAGGCATATAAAATTACTTAGATGGAGGTAATAAGCATGAAACCACAGGAAATAAATCCTCAAGAAACAACAAGAGCAGAGGCATTTGAATTATGGATGAATTCACCAAATCCAATGGTAACTTTTTTCAAGAAAATTGATGTGACAAATCTGGTACATATTAGCAGAAAATATAAATGGAAGTTTAATATGCTGTTATGTTGGTGCATTGGCAGGGCTGCTGGTGAAGTAAAAGAATTTTATATGCTTCCGGTTGATGGAAAACTGTATAAGTATGAGAGACTGGCTGTAAATACTATTGTGAAGAATAGAAACGGAGAGGTCAGCTCCTGTGATATTCCTTATGCAGGCAATGTTATCAGACAGTCATGGACGTGTTTTAATCATTGAACCGGGAATAGGCTATAAAGAAGAACACGAACAATATTCCTTAATAACGAACTATTCTTTGATGAAGCCGGAAAGTACAAAAGATTTTATTGTTCCGGGGGACGATAGATATGAACGTGCTTTGAAAAAATTAGAAAAATATAGCTTCGATTTTTCAATTTCAGACGCAATTCATTTACTTTATGATGTACGTCAAGAGGGCGCATGGGCAACGAGAGTTTCTTTCGTGTATTCTACCAAAGAGCAAACCGTATATTATGTAGAAAATAACCATTTTGAATGTATTCAAACATTCACTTTTCCGTTAGAGCGATAAAGGAGGAACCATTATGTTACAGAAAATTTATCCACGTTCCAAAGATAAAGAAACGGTATATCTTAAAAGTGTTATCACCAACCCTAATATCATAGTGGGCGATTATACTATGTATAATGATTTTGTGAAAGAACCAAAAGACTTTGAAAAAAATAATGTTTTATATCAATACCCTATCAATCAAGACAAATTGATAATTGGGAAATTTTGTTCAATCGCGTGTGGAGCAAAGTTTATTTTCAATAGTGCAAATCATACATTATCGTCCTTATCAACATACCCATTTCCTATTTTTTTTGAAGAATGGGGATTAGACGTAAAAGACATTACAAAGGCATGGGATAATAAAGGAGATATTGTTGTCGGAAATGATGTTTGGATTGGTTATGAAGCAGTCATTTTAGCGGGCGTTACGATTGGCGACGGTGCTATTATCGGAGCGCGAGCAGTTGTAACGAAAGATGTTCCACCTTATACAATCGTGGGCGGTGTACCTGCAAAACCTATACGAAAAAGATTTAATGAGGAAACGATTGATATATTGCTCAAATTAAAATGGTGGGATTGGTCTAAAGAAAAAATAGCAAAAAATATTGCCGCTATTCAATCCGGTAATCTTGGATATTTATTATAAAGGAAACACAGACCATATTTCTCTTGATTTTTACTATCAACAATAGTACTATTGATAATAGTAAAAGGAAAGGAGAAATAATATGTCATCAATAGATTTAGTGGTGCTTGGTATCGTGTTAGAAAAACCGCAAAGTGCTTATGACATACAGAAAGATGTAGAATATCATAACTTATCAAAGTGGACGAAAATAAGTGTGCCGTCAATTTATAGAAAAGTTCTGCAATTAAAAGAAAAAGGCTATTTAGAAAGTGATATTGTAAAAGGAGATAAATTTGCTGATAAAGCGATTTACTCTATTACAGAGAAAGGGAAAGAATATTTTGAAAAGTTAATGTTTGCCTATGCTTCTCAAGATGTTCCTCTCTTATTTGATTTTAATGTGGTAATTGCAAATTTGAATAAAGTTAGTTCAAATGAAGCGATTAAACTTATTGCTCAATTAAGAGAAAGTATAAAAATCTCTGCTAAAGCTAATGAAGATTATGCAATTCAATATGCTACTATCCCACTTGTAGGGAGAACGATTTTTGAACAGCAGAAACTTCTCTATAATTCACTTTTAGAATGGCTTAACAATTTTGAAGCTCAAATGAGTAAGGAATGATGTTATGTCTGTAAAAAGTAGCTTGACGGTCATGTTTGAAGCTCCATTTTGGATTGGCGTATATGAACGATTTGACGAGGGATATTATGAAGTTTGTAAAATCACTTTTGGTAGTGAACCTAAAGACTATGAAGTTTATGATTTTTTACTAAAAAATTGGAATAGCCTTAAATTCAGTCCCCCTATCAAATCAGAAATAACAGAAGAACGAAAAATCAATCCTAAACGTATGCAACGAGAAATCAACAATCAGTTACAAAATAAAGGAATGGGAACCAAAGCACAACAGGCGTTGAAACTTCAACATGAACAAAACAAAATGGAACGAAAAGTTAAAAGTAAAGAACAACGGGAAGCTGAAAAAGAACGCCAGTATGCTTTGCGTCAAGAAAAACGAAAAGCTAAACATAGAGGTGACAAACTATAAACAGTCAAGGGGTTTTAAAAAATTTTTAAAATTGTAAAAAAAGGGTAACCTTAATAAGCCATCTGAACATACCGTATTTCAGATGGATGTAGTCAACTTTGAAGAGTTGGATTTAATGAAGCTTTTGAGTATTAAAGTCTATATCTAGCCTCTCCAATGCATAGATGACTCTAATTAGCTTCTTTGCGACATGAGTAATGGCTACTCGGTGCGGTTTGCCTTCTCCACGTTTCTTGGAGTAATAAGTTGCAAAAGATACATGGACAGATGAATCGGGAGTGGAATGGAACAAAGCTGTAAAATAGTAGAAGAGAAAAGGCAGATTATTAAACAGCTTATCAATACAGAAGTGGAGGAATAATCATGAGAATTGAACATGTTGCACTTTATGTAAGTGATTTGGAAAGTACAAAAAAATTCTTTATGAAATATTTCAGAGCAAAATCTAATGATGGATATCACAATCAGAAAACAGGCTTTTGTTCTTATTTTCTCACATTTGAGGATGGTGCACGTATTGAAATTATGAATATACCGGAAATGGCTGATTTACCGAAGAAACCAGCTCGTACTGGATATTCACATATAGCTTTTAGCGTGGGAAGTAAGGAAAAAGTGGATGCATTGACAGCAGAACTAAAAGCGGATGGTTATGAGGTTATTAGTGGACCTCGGATTACGGGGGATGGATATTACGAAAGCTGCATTGTTGTGGTTGAGGATAATCAAATTGAGATTACAGTATAATGGGAAAATGCAGGTATTTGAAAGGACAAAGACATGGCTTCTAGCAAAGAATATTTACAATTTATATTAGAGCAGTTATCTGATTTGGAAGAAATTAGTTATCGTGCAATGATGGGAGAATATATCATATATTATCGTGACAGGATTGTCGGAGACATATATGATGACAGGTTACTTGTGAAACCGACAAAATCTGCAGTTTCTTATATGGCAACTGCGATTTATGAATTACCGTATGAAGGGGCAAAAGAGATGCTGTTAGTAGAAGATGTTGACAGTAAAGAATATTTGGCTGGACTTTTTAAAGCAATGTATGATGAATTGCTAGTACATAAATCAAACAATAAAATAATGAAGTTTTGATAAGGCATTCACCCGGAATGGGTGAGTGTTTTGCTTTCAAGTATTCAAATAACCGGGAAAATTTTTTCATCAAGAACGACCTACCATTGGTGGCAGGCACAACAGATTTATTAGAGAAAATTAAGTTTTACAAATAAGGTCGCTTACAAGTGTGTAAGTAGGTAATCATCCGTATCTGTTATTCCCCGATTCCCTTTGGTACAATACC
>NZ_JAAIMM010000021.1 GCF_013300725.1 Allocoprococcus comes | reverse complement strand
ATGGATAATTCCTTACTGGCTGTAAGGGATATTAACCATAAATATATTGTAGTAGAAAGGAATATGCTTTATGGAAAAAGGGACTATTTTTAAATTTCATAACGATCTGGATACAGACCAGATCATCGCATCCCAGTATCTGTTGCTGCCGAATCTTGAGGAGATGAAGAGCCATGCATTTGAATCTCTGGATCCGGATTTTGCACAGAAGGTAAAACCGGGAGATTTCGTAGTCGGAGGAGAGAACTTTGGATGCGGATCTTCCAGAGAGCAGGCTCCGGGTGTGTTAAAAGCGTTAGGCGTAAAAGCTGTAATCGCAAAATCATTTGCAAGAATTTTTTATAGAAATGCGATCAATATCGGACTTCCTGCTATCGTCTGTAAAGACCTTCCGGATGAAGTAAAGACCGGAGATCAGATGGAGCTTCATATGCTGGAAGGAACTGCCGAGGCAAATGGAAAGGTTTATTCCTGCACAAAACTGCCGGAATATATGCAGAATATTTTGAATCAGGGCGGACTTATTGCGTCTCTGAACCGTGAGGAGGAATAGACGATGGGAATGACAATTGCTGAAAAGATCATTGCAGCGGCAGCCGGTGTGGAAAGCGTAAAGCCGGGTGACATCCATACAGTAGAACTGGATCGTCTGATGAGTAATGACGGAACTACACATCTGACCGTTGATATGTATAATAATAAATTAAAAAATCCACATATTGCAGATACAGGCAAGCTGGTATTTATCGTAGACCATAACGTACCGTCTGACTGTCCGAAGACAGCAGCATCCCAGAAGAAGATGCGTGATTTTGCAAAGGCAAACCACATTGATTTCTGGGAAGGAAAAGGGGTATGCCATCAGATCATGATGGAAAACTATGTTCGCCCGGGAGAACTGATCTTTGGTGCAGACAGCCATACCTGTTCTTACGGTGCACTTGGGGCATTCGGAACCGGTGTTGGATGTACGGACTTCCTTTACGGTATGGTAACAGGAACTTCCTGGGTAATGGTACCGGAGACTGTGAAATTCAACCTGGTTGGGAAGCTGCCGGAAGGTGTATATGCGAGAGATCTGATCCTCACCATCATCGGGGAAGTCGGAGCCAACGGATGTAACTATCAGGTGATGGAATTTACCGGAGAAGGCGCAAAGACTCTGACCATCAGCGACCGTATCGCACTTTGCAATATGGCAGTAGAAGCCGGTGCAAAGACCGGTATTTTTGAAGTTGATGATGTGGCAATGGAATATTTAAAAGAGCATGGACGCGAGCCAAAGGCTGTATATCACAGCGATCCGGATGCGCACTATGTAAGAGAATATACATTTGATTTATCCAAGGTAGAGCCGGTTGTTGCAAAACCGGATTTTGTAGACAATCTTGCGCCGGCAAAAGACGTGCGCGGTATCAAGATTGATGAGGCATTCCTTGGATCCTGCAACAACGGACGTATCGAAGATCTCCGTGTAGGTGCACAGGTTATCAAAGGAAAGAAAGTATCTGAAAAAGTAAGATTCCTTGTTGTTCCGGCAAGTCAGACTATTTACAGACAGGCTCTGGAAGAGGGACTGATCGACATCTTCATGGATGCAGGTGCGATCGTCATGAACCCAAACTGCAGTGTATGCTGGGGAAGCTGTCAGGGCGTAATCGGTGAAAATGAAGTTCTGATCAGTACCGGAACCCGTAACTTTAAGGGACGTGCAGGACATCCGAGCTCCAAGGTATATCTTGGATCGGCTGCAACCGTTACAGCATCTGCCATTGCCGGAGAAATCGCACTGGCAAGTGATGTGTAAGAGACGAAATTACGTTTGACGAGGTGACATAAAATGGATAAATTTACAGGACGTGTATGGGTTCTCGGAGATGACATTGATACCGATATCATCATTCCGACTGAATACCTTGCACTCAAGACAATCGATGATATGAAGCAGTATGGCTTTTCTCCTCTTCGCCCGGAACTTGCCGGACAGATCCAGAAGGGGGATATCATCGTGGCTGGAAAGAACTTTGGCTGCGGTTCTTCAAGAGAACAGGCACCGGAGATCATTAAAGCAATGGGCGTACAGTGCGTCATTGCAAAATCATTTGCAAGAATCTTTTTCCGTAACTCGATCAACAACGGACTTCTTCTGATCGAACAGCCGGATCTCTATGACGACATGAAAGAGGGAGACGAGGTTACTGTCGTGATGAATGAGCATGTTGATTATAATGGCAAGGAGTACCCGATTGCTTCTCTGCCGGAGAATCTGATGAGCATTATTCAGGCTGGCGGTCTGGTAAAAGCCATGCGCAAGCTGAATGGACTGGATTAACCGGAAAGGAGAAGAAAATGGGCGAGACGATTATTGAAAAAATTATCAGACATAATACAGGAAAGGCTGTAAAGCCGGGAGACATTGTGACGGTCAATGTAGACCGCGTGATGATCCACGATATTTTCATCCCGTTTGTAGCAGACAAATTTGAAGAAATGGGATTTACAAAGTTGCATGATCCGGACAAGGTTGTTCTGATCTACGACCATCTGGTACCGGCAAGTCAGCAGGACGATACCAGACATTTCCGTACAGGAGATGCATTTGCAGAAAAATACGGACTGACACACGTACACAGAAGTGATGGAATCTGTCATCAGCTTATGACAGAAGCTGGTTACGTTAAACCAGGCGATATTGCATTTGGAACCGACAGCCATACCACAACCTATGGTTGTGTTGGAGCATTTTCATCCGGTATCGGTTATACCGAGATGGCAAGTATCCTTGGAACCGGAACGATGTGGATCAAGGTGCCGGAGACGATCAAAGTTGTGATCGATGGTGAACTTCCGGAAAATGTCATGTCAAAGGATATCATCTTACGTCTGATCGGTGACTTAAGAGCAGACGGTGCAACTTACAGAGCACTGGAATTTGCCGGAAGCACCATTGAAAATATGACAGTTGCAAGTCGTATGACAATGGCAAATATGGCAATCGAAGCGGGGGCAAAATGTGCACTTTTCACACCAGATGAGAAGACCGCTGAGTATTGCGAAATTGAATTAAATGATTATCAGAAGAGCCTGGTTGGTGATCCGGATGCTACCTATATGAGAACGATCACTTACAAGGCAGAGGATTTTGTACCGGTTATGGCTTGTCCATCCCAGGTTGATAAGATCAGAAATGTATCAGAGCTGGAAGGAACGGAGATCGATCAGGTATTTATCGGTTCCTGTACAAACGGACGTCTGGAAGATCTTCAGGCAGCAGCAGAAGTGCTGGAAGGCAAGAAGGTTGCTGACTTTGTAAAACTGATCGTAACTCCGGCAAGCCGCAAGATCTACAAACAGGCAGCAGATATGGGAATCCTGAAGACTTTATCTGAAGCTGGTGCGATCATCACTCATCCGGGATGTGGACTTTGCTGTGGACGTACCGGAGGAATCCTGTCAGACGGCGAGCGCGTGGTTGCAACCAACAATCGTAACTTCCTCGGACGTATGGGAACATCTAAGGTTGAGATTTATCTGGCGTCTCCGAGAACAGCGGCAAGCTGCGCGGTGGCCGGAAAGATTGTAAGTCCGGAGTAGATTTTGCGTGACGCCGGGAATGCGCAGACGGAGAAAAGATCTGTGCGGCGTGAGACAGATTATCTGGAATATATCACTGGAAAGAAAATTGTGCCGTGAGTGGGTACGGCAGAATGGAGTACGGTATGAAGAAAATAGGATTTATCGGCGTTGGCATCATGGGGAAATCTATGGTGCGCAACCTTATGAAAGCAGGGTATGAGCTGCATATCTATGCAAGAACCAGATCAAAAGTTGAAGATGTGATCAGTGAGGGCGCAATATTCCATGAGTCCATCAGGGAATGTGTACCGGGATGCGATGCTGTGATCACTATTGTTGGTTTTCCGAGAGATGTGGAAGAGGTCTATTTTGATGAAGGCGGTATTCTGGAAAATGCAGATCCGGGAACCTATCTGATCGATATGACGACTACGAGTCCTATGCTTGCGGAGAAGATTTCCAAAGAAGGTACAGAAAAAGGATTTCATGTACTGGATGCGCCTGTAACGGGCGGAGATACCGGAGCGAAGGCAGGTACGCTTTCTATTCTTGTCGGTGGAGAGAAGGAAGATTATGAGACTTGTATGGAGCTTTTTAAGGCGATGGGAACGAATATCAATTATCAGGGAAAAGCCGGATGCGGACAGCATGCAAAGCTTGCAAACCAGATCATGATCGCCGGAGCTTTAAGCGGAGTATGCGAGGCATTTTCTTATGCACAGGCGAAGGGGCTGGACTTAAATGTGCTTTTTAATTCTGTTTCTACCGGGGCAGCAGGAAGCAAACAGCTGGACGCATTCGGACCGAAGATCATTGCCGGAGATTATGCGCCGGGATTCTTTATGAAGCATTTCATCAAGGATATGAAGCTTGCGCTGACTGAGGCGAATATGAGTGGACTGAGCCTTGAGGTGCTTAGCCTGGTATTGTCAAATTATGAAGAACTGGCACAGGAAGGGCTTGGAGATCTTGGAACACAGGCACTGATCAAGTATTATGATGTGCAGGATGTAGAAGAATAGAATATAACGAGAAAACCCGCTGATCTTTCGACCAGCGGGTTTTCCTGTGCTTTTTATTTAATTTCTAAAGGAATGAGAGTAAAGTGCGGCAATCGGTGTTACCCGATTGCGCTTACTTTATGAGGGGGGAGATAGTTGTTTATCAACTATCTGACTCTTAGTATACAGATAAATTGTGTTCAAAATATGTCCATATCATAAAAGAAAAAGAAAATTTCTTAAGGAAAAATGAACTATAGATTAAGGAATTGGTACAGGTGTATAATGAGGTGAACAGTAACGAAATATGTTCTTAACAACTCAGATGCACGTTACGGCGTTGCAACTGTAGTATTTTAATGGTATACTGGACATATTGCAGTAGTATAAAATGGCAGCAGGGGTTGCCGGCAATAAGGGGCGCAAGTGACTGGCAATATCCACATTTGCGTTGACAGAAAACACATTGGGGAACATGTGAAAGTATATAAGAGAATAATACGGAGGAACAAGACAGATGGATTTGGTAACAGTAAGAGAGTTATACAGAAACAGAGAGGAATATCTGGATAAAGAAGTGACTATAGGAGGATGGGTGCGCAGTATCCGTGATTCCAAGGCATTCGGATTTATCGTTGTAAATGACGGATCATTTTTCGAACCGCTTCAGGTGGTATATCATGACAACATGGAGAACTTCGGGGAAATTTCAAAATTAAACGTAGGAGCAGCAATTATTGTAAAAGGAACACTTGTTGCAACACCACAGGCAAAGCAGCCATTTGAGATCCAGGCAACAGAGGTTACAGTAGAAGGCGCATCTGCACCGGATTACCCGCTTCAGAAAAAGCGTCACAGCTTTGAATATTTAAGAAGTATCGCACATCTCCGTCCGAGAACCAATACCTTCCAGGCAGTATTCAGAGTTCGTTCTCTGACCGCTTATGCGATCCACAAATTCTTCCAGGAGAGAGGATTTGTATATGTACACACACCGCTGATCACAGGAAGTGACTGTGAGGGTGCAGGAGAGATGTTCCAGGTAACAACTATGGATCTGAACAATGTACCGAAGAACGCAGACGGAAGCGTGGATTACTCCAAAGATTTCTTCGGAAAAGAGACAAACCTTACCGTAAGCGGACAGCTGAACGGTGAAACTTATGCACAGGCATTCCGCGACATTTACACATTCGGACCGACATTCCGTGCGGAGAATTCCAACACTACACGTCATGCAGCAGAGTTCTGGATGATCGAGCCGGAGATCGCATTCGCAGATCTGGAAGACGACATGATCCTTGCAGAGAGCATGCTGAAATATGTGATCCGCTACGTGATGGAGAACGCACCGGAAGAGATGAACTTCTTCAACTCTTTCGTAGACAAAGGTCTGATCGACCGTCTGAACAACGTTGTAAATTCCGATTTCGCAAGAGTTACTTACACAGAAGCAATCGAAATTCTGGAAAAGCACAATGACAAATTTGAATACAAAGTATCATGGGGAGCAGATCTTCAGACAGAGCATGAACGTTATCTGACAGAAGAGATCTACAAACGTCCGGTATTCGTTACCGATTACCCGAAGGAGATCAAAGCTTTCTACATGAAGATGAATGATGACAACAAGACTGTAGCAGCAGTTGACTGTCTGGTTCCTGGAATCGGTGAGATCATCGGAGGAAGCCAGAGAGAGGACGATTACGATAAGCTTGTTGCAAGAATGAAAGAGCTTGGACTTAAGGAAGAAGATTACGGATTCTATCTGGATCTGAGAAAGTACGGATCTACAAGACATGCAGGATTCGGACTTGGATTTGAGAGATGCATCATGTATCTTACAGGAATGTCCAACATTCGTGACGTAATTCCGTTCCCAAGAACTGTGAATAACTGCGAACTGTAAAAAGAAGAATGAGAAATCAAGGGGACCGGAGAACGCGCCACAAAAAGGTGCGTTTTCCGGTCTGCTGTTTTCTGACGGAGACTCTGGGAGGCAGTATTGGACAGAGAATCCGGAAAATGAAGCGAGGGCGTTTTCTGTATACAGAAAGGAAAATAGATGAACATTTTAGTTGTAGATGATGAAAAAGAAATTGCGGATGTCGTAGAATTATATCTGCAAAATGAATACCATGTTTTGAAATTTTACACAGGGCAGGAAGCATTGGAATGTATTGAGAAGACAAATGTGGATCTGGCAATCCTGGATGTAATGCTGCCGGATATTGACGGTTTCACGATTCTGAGAAAGATCCGTGAGAAATACACATTTCCGGTGATCATGCTGACCGCGAAGACGGAGTACCGGGACAAGATCACCGGGCTTACGATGGGGGCTGACGACTATATTCCGAAACCATTCAACCCGCTGGAGCTGGTAGCGAGAGTGAAAGCACAGATGCGCAGATACACGCAGTACAATGATGGTAAGAAAAGTGATTCTGAGAATATCATTGATTTTGCAGGACTCTTGTTAAATAAAGAATCCCATGAATGTATTTATAATGAGCAGTCTCTTCCGCTGACACCGACGGAATTTGAGATCCTGTGGATCCTGTGTGAGAACCGCGGAAAGGTGATCAGTTCCCAGAAGTTATTTGAAGAGGTCTGGCATGAAGAGTATCTGAAGAACAGCAACAATACAGTGATGGTACATATCAGGCATCTGCGGGAAAAACTCAGTAAACCGACCGGTAAATCGGATCTGATAAAGACCGTATGGGGAGAGGGATATAAGATTGAAGAATAATTACAGGAAATTAAAACTGAGCATTCTGCTTCAGACCGTGTTTGTCACGGCACTCACCGTACTTGTAGGTGGATTTATTCTGGAGTATTTTATTGATGGCGTATATAATGACAGCTTTGCCAACGGATTTTTGCGTATTATGGAAAGCTTTCATATGAATGAAGAGACAGCAAAGCGCCTGTACTGGCAGCTGATCGGGGATAACAAGGTGTTCTTTATGATCCTTGGCTTTTTGCTTTTGTTTTCCCTGTTCTTCTATGTGGCATTGTCAAAGATGACAAGCTATCTGAGACAGGTAGAGGACGGAATTGAAAATATTATTTCCGCATCGGATCAGCCGATCCGGTTGATTACGGAGCTGCGGCCGATCGAGGATCGTCTGAATGAGATCAAAGAAACATTAAAGCGCCAGGAGGATGAGGCGGCACAGATCGAGCAGAAGAAGAATGATATGCTGCTTTTCCTGGCACATGATCTGAAAACGCCGCTGACTTCAGTGGTGGCTTATCTGAGTATGCTGGATTCCAACCCGGAAATGTCGGTGGAGGAGCGCGCGAAGTATACCCATATTTCACTGGAAAAAGCGATCCGTCTTGGAGAACTTTTACAGGAATTTTTTGATATCACAAGATTCAATCTGCAGGATATCGATCTGGAAAAGGTTGAAATCGATCTGACGATGATGTTGGAGCAGATTGCGGATGAACTGTATGCGGTGCTGCAGGAGAAGAAACTGACCTGTCAGGTAGAGGCAGATGAGGAAATCCTGATCGAGGGAGATCCGGATAAACTTGCCAGAGTATTTGATAATATTCTTCGAAATGCCATCGCATATTGCAGGGGAAAAAGTACTCTTGTGATCCGCGCGGCGAAGGAGAAAGAACAGGTCAGGATTTGTTTTGAAAATGAGGGAGATACGATCCCGGAAGAGAATCTGAAACGGATCTTTGATAAATTTTACCGTGCGGATGCGGCAAGGTCCAGCAGTACCGGGGGAGCCGGGCTTGGGCTTGCGATCGCCAAAGCAATTGTTGAGCTGCACAAGGGGCAGATCAGAGCTGAGAGCAGTGAGGGAAAGACACGGTTTATCGTGACACTCCCAATTAAAGGAGGAGTAGAAAATCATGAAATTCATACACACAGCGGACATTCATCTGGGGGCAGAGCCGGACGCAGGAAGTTCTTACAGCACAGAGCGTCCGGAAGAACTGTGGAATAGCTTTGAACGGCTGTTAGATGTCTGCGAAGAGGAGCAGACGGATCTGCTTCTGATCGCGGGAGACCTGTTCCACAGGCAGCCGCTCCGGAAAGAATTAAAGGAGCTGGATTATTTATTTTCCAGGCTGACACATACCCAGGTTGTGCTGATGGCAGGCAACCATGATTATCTGAAAAGTACATCTTATTACCGGAATTATCCGTGGCAGGGTCCGGTGCATATGTTCTTATCGCAGAGACCGGCATGCATGGAATTTGCAGAGATTGGAACCTGTGTGTACGGACTGAGTTATGAGCAGCGGGAGATCACGCAGTCACTGTACGATGCGGTCAGACCGCAGAAGAGACAGCCGGTCGAGATCCTTCTGGTGCATGGCGGCGATGAAAAGCATATTCCGTTCCGGAAAAATGAGCTGGTAAAGCAGGGGTATGATTATATTGCGCTTGGTCACATCCATCTCCCGGCAGAGCTGGTAAAGGACCAGATGTACTATGCCGGATCGCTGGAACCGACAGACAAAAATGACACAGGAAAGCACGGCTATATCAAAGGGGAGATTAAAGGAGGAAGAACCCGGGTCCAGTTTGTCCCGTTTGCATGCAGGGAATATGTGCACATGGAAGTAAAGACGGAAAAAGATATGACCGGGCGGGAATTGAAAGAAAAGATCGCCCGCAGCATTCAGGAGCGGGGTGTGCAGAATATTTATAAAATGATCCTGATGGGCTTCCGGGATCCTGACACCATATACGATCCGGGACGGCTGGACACTTATGGAAATATTGTTGAGATCCTGGATGAGACAAAGCCTGCATATGACTATGAGAAGCTGAAAACGCTGAATACAGACAATTTACTGGGGCAGTATATAGAAAGCCTTGCAGATGCCAAAGAGGGAAGCATAGAGGCAATTGCGCTGGCTGAAGGGGTACAGGCAATGCTGGAGGCGAAGGGGAGTAAGATATGAGAATAACAGAACTGGTCCTGAAAAATTTTGGAAGGTTCACGGATAAACGGATCGGACTTACCGATGGGATCAATATCATTTATGGTGAAAATGAATCGGGAAAGTCAACCCTGCATACCTTTTTGAAAGGGATGCTTTTCGGGATGGAGAGAAAGCGTGGGCGTGCGGCGGCGACCGACACCTTCAGCACATATGAACCATGGGAGAATCCGAATTATTACGCAGGGATCCTCCGTTTTGAATGTGGGGGACGGCATTTTCGGCTGGAGCGGAATTTTGACCGGTATTCCAAAGGCGGAATACTGCTTTGTGAGGATGATGGAGAAGAGCTGTCTCTGGAGCATGGAGATCTGGAAATCCTGCTTGGCGGGATGACGGAAAGTGATTATGAAAATACAGTTTCTATCGGACAGTTACGGGTACAGACCGGCAATACGCTGGCTGCAGAACTGAAAAATTATGCGGCAAATTATTATGCGACGGGGAACAGTGAGATCGATCTGGAAGGTGCGCTTGCCATTTTAAAAGAGCGGAAAAAAGAACTGGAAAAGGAAGAGCGAGAGCAGAGCCGGAAGATTGATGAAAAGAGAGAAAAGGCGGAGCTGGAAGCGTCCTATGTCTGGCGGGATCTGCATCAGCTGGAACAGGAGAAACAGCAGCTTAAGGCAGACTGTGAGGAAAAGCGCAGGGCATGGGAAGCGTGGGAAAAAGAGGATAGAAAGAGAAGAAAACAGGAAGAAGCTGCGGGATATTTTGACGGGTGGAGGATTCATCCGCTGGAAACATTTTCCATGCTGGCAGCATTTATTGTGATATTTGTTCTGTTCCCGAGACCATGGAACTGTCTTGTGGCGATCGTGGTAGCACTTGCCGAAGGAATGTATGTGTGGAATCATCTGAAGGATGGAAAGCAGAAAAAAAAGGCAAAAATGCGTGAGGAGAAAGAGCAGGGAAATACGCTGAAGGCGGCGTATGAGATGCAGAAGGGCAGACTTGCAAAAGTACAGGAGTCTTATCATGAGAAGGAAGTCCTCTATGAGAACCTGAAGGAGCGCGTCGATGAATTTGACGAGATGAACAGTGAAGATCTGGAACGCATGAAGCGCAGGCAGGGACTGGAGCTCGCCATGGAGCGGCTGACAGAGCTTGCTTCGGGAATGCAGAGCCGGACTGGCGACCGGATGAACGCGGAAGTATCAAAGGTCATGGAGGTGATCACGGGTGGAAAATATAACCGTCTGTGGGTGGATGAAAATCTACAGGTGCAGCTGATGAGCGAAGGAAGAAGGATCTCAATGGATCAGGTAAGCCGGGGAACCCTGGAACAGATTTATTTTGCAATCCGTATGGCGGCTACGAAAATTCTCCACGAGGAAGAATGTCCGGTGATCCTGGATGATGCATTTGGCTATTATGATGACAGGAGACTTATCCAGACCCTTCGCTGGCTGAAAGGCAGTAAGCGGCAGGTAATTATATTCAGCTGTCAGAAACGGGAGATGGAAATGCTGGAAAAGATGGGATGCGCATATCATAAGGTGATGTTGTAAAGAAGAGGAGGAAGATTTTATGATTCGGCTTCAGGATATTGCAGAAATGGCAGGTGTCAGCCGTACCACTGTATCTAATGTTATAAATGGCAAAACCAAAAGGGTTTCCCAGAAAACAATCGATAAAATCACGGCCATTCTTAAAGAACAGAACTATGTTCCGCATATGGGCTCCATGATGCTTTCCGGTCATGGTTCCAGAATTATAGGTGTAGTACTCGGATTTTCTTATGCACATGGTATGCAGTCACTTCAGGATCCATTTATAGGAGAACTGATCGGAACCATACAGATGGAAACGGAAGAAAATGGATATTATGTTATGCTTATTGGCGGTGAAAGCATTCAGAATGTAGTGGATATTGCCTCAAAATGGAATGTAGAGGGATTGATCATCCTGGGATACAATGAAGAGCAGTATCGTAATCTTTCGCGCAGATTAAACAAAAAAATGATTCTGATCGATGCTTATCCGGAAGGCGCTTATACCTTCCAGAATGTCGGTATAGATGATTATTCGGGAGGGTATCAGATTGGAGAATACCTGTATTCCTGTGGATATAAGAAAGCATTGTTTGTTGCGGAAACGGAGAGAGACAGTGATTACTATCGGTGGATGGGATTCAAACAGGCGATGGAAAAACCAGGTGGATTCTGCAGTCGTTCCCGATATATAATTATTCCGGGTGAAAAAAGATTACGTCTCAGAAAATACAGAGAACTTCTCCCACATTTTCTGGAAGCAAAAGCACTTGCATTTTCCTCGGATTATAATGCGATGGAAGCGATAAATTTCTTTCTTGACGAAGGAATCATGGTTCCGGAGCAGATTTCTGTTACAGGATATGATGACAGTGTCTATGCAAGTATGGTTCGGCCAAGGCTGACAACAGTCCACCAGGATGTTCCGCAAAAAGCACATGTAGCGCTGACGCGTCTGATGAAATTGATCCAGGGAGAGACACTGGACGAATTAAATATAAAAAATCCAGTTTATCTGGTGAAGAGGGATTCTGTCAGGGAATGACAGGATCTTTTTTTCGACTTTGCATGTATACAGGCAAGCCGGTGGAATGGCCTGGTTGTCTTTGTGCAGAGTGTATAAAAACAAGAAGTAAACTTTGTTGCCTTTTGCAGTTTCGCAAGAAACCTATTGATTTTGCGAAGCTGAATAGGGTATCATGAACTTACTAAAAGGAACCGGGCAGACGTGTCCGGGGAAATGTTAACAAAATTAATCGAGTTGCGCAACCGACATACTAAAAACAGTGTGGAGGGAAAAAGATGAAAAAAAGAAAATTTGTCAGTTTATTACTGGTTGGTACTTTAGTGGCAGGTATGGCTACCGTAACCGGATGCGGATCATCCGATGGAAAATCTTCTTCAAAAAATGGGAAAACAGAGCTGGAATTGTTTTCTACGAAAGCAGAGAACAAAGAAGTCGTTCAGCAGCTTGTAGATAAATTCAATGAATCTCATGAAGATGTGACGATCAAGATTACAGCACCGGCAGATGCAGGCACTGTGTTAAAGACCAGAATGGCAAAGAATGATATGCCTGATATCGTAATGATGGGCGGTGACAATAACTACACAGAAGTAGAAAGCGCAGGAATGCTGGTTGATTTAAGTGACCAGGATTATGTTTCAGACATTCAGGATTCTTACATGCAGATGGTTTACGATGTAAATAAAGACAAAGAAGAAAAAGCATACGGTATTCCATATGCAACCAATGCATCTGGTGTCATCTACAATGTGGATAAGTTTGAAGAACTTGGTCTTGAAGTTCCGAAAACATGGGATGAGTTTATTGCTGTACTTGACAAGATCAAAGCCGCAGGAGAGCAGCCACTTCTTATGACATATAAAGATGCATGGACCAGCCTTTGCCCGTGGAACAGTATAGCACCGGATCTTCAGCCGGATAACTTTACAGACGACCGCAAAGCAGGAAAAACAACATTTGCAAAAACGCACGAAGAGATCGCAGAAAAATATCTGACACTTCTTGATTATGCACAGGACGATTTCATGGGCCTGACTTATGATGATGGAAATAAAAAATTCGCAAATGGTGAAGCAGTTATGATCATCAATGGAAACTGGGCAATCAATCAGTACAAGAACTCTAATCCGGACGTTAATGTTAATATGTTCGCACTTCCGGCATCTGACGATGAGTCGAAGAATTATGTAACATCAGGTGTTGACGTACTTTTAGGTGTATGCGAAGGCAGTGAAAACGAAGAGATGGCAAAAGAATTTGTTTCCTTTATGATGGAGCCTGAAAATGCACAGACTTATATTGACGATCAGTTTGCTTTTTCAGCAATCAAAGGTGTAGAGCAGAATAATGAAACAGTTGCAGGTGTCAAAGAAGATATTGCCAATGGTAAAGTAGCAAACTTCCCGGATCATTACTATCCTTCAGGATTTGATCTTTCAGCACTTACTTCTGAACTGTGCCTGAATTATTCTAACGGAATGGACAATCAGAAGAACATAACACAGTTCCTGAAACAGTGCGATGAAAAATATGATATTGCCAACGTAGATTAAGCGAGGAGTTGATCTCATGAAAAATAAAACAGCTCATAAAAAACCTGCTGTTAATAAAATATATTATATTTATGTAGGAATCCTCGCAGTATTATTTTTTGTATTCCATACGATCCCATTTCTGCGAGGTGTTCTGTACAGTTTTACAGACTGGAAAGGATATGGGAACTGGAATTTTGTCGGACTGCGTAATTATCTGCATATGTTTTCAGATGCCGATACAGGGAATGCATATTTGTTTACATTCAAATTTGCGATCATTGCAACAATCCTTGTAAACGTAATCAGTCTGGTACTTGCCTGTGCACTGAATGCAAAGATTAAATTCAAAAACACGATCAAGGCGTTTTACTTTCTGCCTTATATGCTGGGCAGCCTGATCGTTGGATTTATCTTCAATTACATTTTTGCCAATCTGATTCCGGATCTTGGAAAGAGTCTTGGAATTTCGGTGTTAAGTTCTAATATTCTTGGTACAAATCATGCAATATGGGGAATTATCGCCGTTGCGGTATGGACAGGATGTGCATTCAATACATTGATCTACATTTCAGGGCTTCAGTCTATTGATACAGACGTATATGAGGCAGCAGCCCTTGATGGCGCAACCGGAATCCGAAGATTTACCAAAATTACATTTCCTCTTCTGGCACCGTCCTTTACCATTAATATGGTGCTTTCAGCCAAAGGATATCTGATGGTTTACGATCAGATCATGGCGATGACAGAGGGAGGACCGGGAACCAGTACAACATCGATTGCCGTCCTGATTTATAAAAAAGGATTTGGAGGCGGTCAGTTCGCCTATCAGTCAGCAAATGCAGTTACGCTTTTTATTGTAGTAGTATTAATTTCTATATTCCAGTTACGTATACTTGAGAAGAGAGAGGAGAAATTAGGATGAGAAGGCAGATAGTAAAAGCAAAAGAACATTATAATTGGCCAGTGACCATTCTTCTGATCGTAGGAATCGTACTGGTTATTCTCCTGCCTCTGTATATGGCGTTGATGATTGCGATCAAAGACCCTTCGGACATGAATAATATTCTGGCACTCCCGACGAAACTCAGACTTCAGAATTTTGTTGATGCCTGGAAAATGACAAATTTCCCGAGAAAGTTTTTTAATACTGCATTTATTACAGTGGTTAACCTGGTCTTTACTCTGATCACAAACTCATTTGCAGCATATGCAATTACAAGAAACAGGAAAAAAAGCAAATTCTTTTCCATTATGTACTATTATTTCATCAGTGCAATGTTTATACCTTTCCAGGTAATTATGCTTCCTTTGGTTGTACAGGCTAATACATTCCACCTGGACAATATTTACGGAATTACATTCTTGTATATTATTTTTGGTCTTCCGATGAATACATTCCTTTACACAGGTGCTATTAAGGCTATTCCGGAAGCATTGGATGAGGCTGCAATGATTGACGGAGCAAATCCGATTCAGATATTTACAAAAGTTATTTTTCCAATATTAAAACCAACTACAGCAACAGTTGCAATTCTTTCCTTTATGTGGACATGGAATGACTTTACAATGCCACTTGTGCTGTTAAGTGACGAGAGTCAGCAGACCTTGCAGCTTGCACAGTATGTGTTTAAAAAACAATTCTCTGTAGACTACAACCTGGCGTTTGCTTCTTATCTGTTGGTTCTTATTCCGGTATTGGTTGTATATCTGTTCTGTCAGAAATGGATCATGAACGGTGTTGTTGCCGGAGCGGTTAAATAATACTAAACAATTATAAATGAGGAGACTTGGCATGGAGAAAAAATGGTGGAAAGAAAGTGTAGTATATCAGATATATCCCAAGAGTTTTAAAGACAGTAACGGTGATGGCGTGGGAGATATCAGAGGAATCATACAGAAACTCGATTACCTTAAAGAACTTGGGGTAAATGTGTTGTGGATTTCTCCGATGCTGGAATCACCTCAGGACGATAATGGTTACGATATTTCTGATTACCGCAGAATTTATGAAGAATATGGAACTATGGAGGATTACGAAGAATTGTTGTGTGAAGCACACAAAAGATCCATCAGGATTCTGATGGATCTCGTAGTCAACCATACTTCAGATGAACATAACTGGTTTATTGAAAGCCGCAAATCAAAAGATAATCCATATCGTGATTATTATATCTGGAAAGACCCGGTAAACGGAAAAGAACCTAATAACTGGGGCGGAGTATTCGGAGGTTCTGCATGGGAATACGATCCGCAGACTCAGATGTATTATCTGCATCTGTTTTCAAAAAAACAGCCGGATCTCAATTGGGAAAATGAAAAAGTGCGTCAGGAAGTTTATGACATGATGAAATTCTGGTGTGAAAAAGGAATTGACGGTTTCCGCATGGATGTTATCAGTATGATTTCCAAAGATCAGAGATTTCCGGACGGAGAAATGAATAACGGTCTTTATGGAGACTTTGGACCATATTGTGTACATGGACCGAGAATCCATGAATTTCTTCAGGAAATGAATCGTGAAGTTCTTTCAAAATATGATATCATGACAGTTGGTGAAACCTCAGGAGTTACAATTGAAGAAGCACAGAAATATGCGGGTGACGACCGAAATGAATTGAACATGGTATTCCAATTCGAGCATGTGGAGAGTGGATGCGGAGATTATGGAAAGTGGACGACTGCAAAATATGACTTCAAAGAGTTCAAAAATATCATGATCAAATGGCAGGAAGAACTTCAGGGGAAGGCATGGAACAGTTTGTTTTTAGGTAATCATGATCAACCGAGAAGCGTCAGCCGTTTTGGAAATGACAATCCGGTATACAGAGAAACTTCTGCAAAAATGCTGGCGACCTGTATTCACATGATGCAGGGAACGCCATATGTATATCAGGGTGAAGAGCTTGGCATGACAAATGTCTACTTTGACAAACTGGAAGATTACCGTGATATTGAAAGTATTAATTACTTTGAAGAGTTTACGGAATCAGGTCTTATGACTCCGGAACACATGATGAAATGTCTGATGCTGAGAAGCCGTGACAATGCGAGAACTCCGATGCAGTGGGACGACAGCGAACAGGCCGGATTCACAGAGGGCGAGCCTTGGATCAAAGTAAACCCGAACTACAAAAAGATCAATGCAGCGCAGCAGCTTGAAGATCCGGATTCTGTTTTCCATTACTATCAGAAACTGATCCGCTTGCGCAAAGAGAAAGACATTATTGTTTATGGTGAATTTGAGCCTCTTTACCGTGAGGATGAACAGATTTTTGCTTACACAAGAAAACAGGATCAGGAAAAACTTCTGACCGTCTGCAACTTCAGTGATAAGAATGCAGAAGTAGAAGTGCCGGAAGAATTTAAAGGCGCAGAGTGTCTGATCACAAACCTTGGAAGAAAAGCATTTGAAGGAAAAATTATTTTGAATCCATATGAAGCATTTGTATTATATTATAAACACTAGGTGATAAAGAAATGATTAGAAAATATAGATATGGAAATCCATTTGATACGGAAGCACTGACTGAAAAAATTGAAACGACAGAGGGTCCTCTTCCATATGGAGAGGTCAGTCAGGAGGAAGGATTTGTTTTTACTTATATCATGGATGAAGATGATATTGTCTATGGTCTGGGTGAAGCCAATCGTGGAATCAACAAGAGAGGATATTGTTATATCAGTAATTGTACAGATGATCCGGTACACACAGAGGACAAGCGTTCTCTGTACGGAGCCCACAACTTCATTGTTGTGAGCGGAAAGAGGACGTTTGGATTGTTTTTTGATTATCCGTCAAAACTGACCTTTGATATTGGATATGACAGAGAGGATACCCTCAAGGTATCTTGCGAAAATGCTGATCTGGATATTTATGTGATCGAAGGAGAGAATGCTTACGATATCGTAAAACAGTTCCGCCATGTGATCGGGCGCAGCTATATCCCGCCGAAGTTTGCCTTTGGTTTCGGACAGAGCCGCTGGGGCTACACGACGAAAGAAGATTTCCGTACTGTTGCAAAGGGATATCGAGAAAATCATATCCCGATCGATATGATTTACATGGATATTGACTATATGCAGTCATTCAAAGATTTCACAGTGAGTGAAGAAAATTTCCCGGATTTTCCGGAATTTGTAAAGGAAATGAATGACCAGAGTATTCGTCTGATTCCGATCATTGATGCCGGTGTCAAGGTTGAGCCGGGATATGAGATTTACGAGGAAGGTGTCAAAAACAACTATTTCTGCAAGAGAGAAGACGGAAGTGATTTTGTTGCAGCTGTATGGCCGGGAGACACCCATTTTCCGGATATGCTGAATCCGGAAGCCAGAAAATGGTTCGGAGACAAATATCGTTTTCTGATCGAACAGGGAATAGAAGGTTTCTGGAATGATATGAATGAGCCTGCGATCTTTTATTCTTCCGAAGGCCTTGCAGAGGCAAAAGAACTTGCCGGAGAGTTTGCAAAGGATACCGAAGGCAAGATCCATCCTTGGGAAATGCAGGACAAGATGCTCAGTATTGCGAATGATCCGGAAGACTATAAAAGATTTTATCACAATGTGGAAGGCAAAAAGATCCGTCATGACAAAGTACATAATCTTTTTGGCTACAATATGACAAGAGCAGCAGGAGAAGCGTTTGAACGCATTGACCCGGAAAAACGTTTTCTGATGTTTTCCAGATCCTCTTACATCGGAATGCATCGTTATGGAGGAATCTGGACCGGAGATAATAAATCCTGGTGGTCGCATATCCTTCTTAACCTGAAGATGCTGCCGTCTCTGAATATGTGTGGTTTCTTGTATACAGGCGCTGACCTTGGAGGTTTTGGCGCCGATACAACAAGAGAATTGCTGCTTCGTTTTCTTGCGCTTGGTGTATTTACACCACTGATGCGTAATCATTCGGCGACGGGAACCAGAGAGCAGGAATGCTATCAATTTGAAAGAATTGAGGATTTCCGTGCTGTCATTAACACCAGATACCGTCTTGTGCCGTATCTGTACAGCGAGTACATGAAAGCTGCGCTGAGTGATGATATGTATTTTAAGCCATTAGGGTTCGTTTATCCGGATGACAAGAGAGCAATCCGAGTAGAGGATCAGCTGATGCTCGGAAACGAGATCATGATCGCTCCGGTTTACGAGCAGAACGCAAGGGGACGTTATGTTTATCTGCCGGAAGAAATGAAATTTATCAAGTTCCTGCCGGATGGAAGCATTTCCGAAGAGATTCTTGAAAAAGGTATTCATTATGTAGATGTGGCACTAAATGAAGTACCGCTCTTCATTCGAAATGGTAAATGTATCCCGGTTGCAGAAGCGGCAGAGTGTGTGAAAGATATTGATACCGAACATCTGCAGCTTATTGGATATGAGAACAGCAGTTATACCATGTATGAGGATGATGGAATCCGCAAAGATTACGATAAGAAAGAAAATTACCGAGTATTCACAAATTAATGTTTAAAAGTAAAAAATACTGCCTGAATATCAGAAAATGATATTCAGGCAGTATTTTTTGTATTATAGTTAGTCGATCGCTTCCCCTTTTTTATATTTCTCAACTACATTCTGGATACGTTCACTTGGATCAAGGATACTGCTGATAGAAGCATCATGATTCAGTGTATCGATCACCAGTGCGATGTATTTGCTCATGTCGCAGTTGATGTAGTAAGGGCGGCTGAGCAGCTCCGGTGTCTGATAGATCAGGTTTGTTGTGAGGATTCCGTTGATCAGTCCTTCTTCGTAAGCCTGGTCAAATTTTTCCATACCATTTGTGAAAAGTCCGAAGGTTGCAGCAGCGTAGATGCGTTTTGCTTTACGCATCTTGAGCTGGCGGGCAACGTCAAGGATACTGTCACCTGAAGAAATCATATCATCAAGGATGATCACGTCTTTGCCTTCTACAGAAGATCCAAGGAATTCGTGGGCTACGATCGGGTTACGTCCGTCTACGATGGTTGTATAGTCACGACGTTTGTAGAACATACCCATATCAAGACCGAGTACGTTGGCAAAGTAGATTGCACGTCCGGTTGCACCTTCATCCGGGCTGATCGCCATCATATGGTCGGCGTCGATCTGAAGATCCGGTACATGCTTTAACAGTCCTTTTACGAACTGGTAGGTAGGACGGATGGTTTCAAATCCGCTTAACGGGATAGCATTCTGTACACGTGGGTCATGGGCATCAAAAGTGATGATGTTATCTACACCCATGCGTACCAGTTCCTGCAGAGCCAGTGCGCAGTCCAGTGATTCACGACCGCTTCTCTTGTGCTGGCGGCTTTCATAAAGGAATGGCATGATGATGTTGAGACGACGTGCTTTTCCACCTACAGCAGCGATGACACGCTTCAGGTTCTGGAAATGGTCGTCCGGTGACATATGGTTGGTATTGCCGCTGAGTGAATAAGTCAGGCTGTAATTGCAGACATCAACCATCAGATAGAGGTCTTTTCCACGTACAGACTCATTGATAATACCTTTTGCTTCACCTGATCCGAAACGCGGTACTTTTGCGTCAATCAGATAGTTTGGCTTTTCGTAGCCGTTGAAAACAAGATTGTCTTTCTGGAAACGAGTCTCTTCCTTTCTCCATTTTACGAGATAGTCATTGACTTTATTTCCCATCTCTTCACAGCCGTCTACGGCAATAATGCCGAGAGAGCCAACTGGAATATTATCCAGAATTCGTTCACTTCGATGTAACATCAGTGTTCCTCCCTGTACATAAGTTTCTTTTGGATGCGGATATCATCACCGGCAAGGCGAAGTATCTTATAATGGTTGCTTATCCGGGAAAATGTACGTTCCGTATAGTTCGTCTTGATTTCCTCCAGAGTAAGATTAGTAGAAATGATTGTGGATTTCCTGTTCAGGATCCGATCATTTAAACACACAAAAAGCTGAGAAACGACAAAGTCTGTATTGCGTTCGGTTCCCAGGTCATCAATGATCAGCAGGTCACAGAGGTGGATCTGCTCATATAAAAGACAGCTCTCATCGTTCCGGTTCAGCGCTTTTTCAAGGAGCGCATCGAAAAATTCAGAGGCAGTCAGGTAAAGGACGGAATGCAGAGAATCCATCACTTCTTTTGCGATACAGTGGCTGAGAAATGTCTTCCCGATACCAGTATTCCCAAAAAGAAGCAGATTACCATGTTCGGTATCAAAATTGTGGATGAAATTCATACATTCCTGATAAGCCCGCGTTGCAAGCTCGCGGGAATTCTGACCGGAAAGCCGGTCTCTATAATTGGATGAATAATAATCAAAATTAAAATGTTCAAAATTTTCCTGTTCGAGAAGCCCTTTTAAGTTGGACTGGGTGTAGAACAGATCAATGATCGCTTTTAAAAAGCAATGGCACTTTTTCGTGCCGACATAGCCGGTATCCTGACAGTCCGGACATTCAAAATGCTGTTCCAGATAGTCTTCCGGGAATCCGGCGTCGGAAAGGAGTCGGCGGCGTCTGTCCGAAAGAGACCGGATCTCTTCCTTCAAAGAAGCGAGGGCAGTGTCATCGCCTGCGAGCAGCTTTTTCGCCTGGTCAAGGCTGGCAGAAGAAATAGAGGCATCAATCGATGCAAGCTCCGGAACCTTCTGGCAGGCACGCTCGTAGTGAAAATTCGCGAGGTCGCGGCTCTTCGCTCTTTTTTCTTCATATACGCGCATCAGCGCATTGTATTGTGAATTGGTTAACGGCACAGTGTTCCCCTTTCTTAGTTACTGCGTAATAATTCTTTGGTAAGCTCGTCCATATTGTAAGAACGTTCTTCAAAATTACGGAATTTGGAAGGCTGCTGGGCAGAAGGTGTACGGTTTTGCCCCGAAGGAGTTTTCCTCCGGTCTTTTTCCTGCTCAAAGGCAGAATCAAGACGCTCAACATCTGCCAGTGTACGAACGTTGCCCGTCTTCCAGTTTTCGAGAATCTTGTCAGTATATTCAAAACTTGGCTGGTGGATCGCACTGATGGTGCGGTTGCATGCTTCCAGAATGAGATCCAGCTCGAAATTCCCATCCTCCAGCCATTTGCGGATATAATCCAGTTCGGCAGATGCAGGTCCCCGCCCTTTGATGCCAAATGCATTCAGGATAGAATAGCAGGTTTTGTTGTAAAATGCAGAGGAATTACGTGCCTGATCGACGGTTGTAATATGTTCATCTGCCCATGAAAGTGCTACTTTCTGAATGTAATGCATGCTCTTATGTCCGTTCTCCACACAGTATTCGATCAGATACTCGATCAGGTCTGCGGAAAAACCAAGGGAATCATAAAAGTAGGTAATCGCATCAACATCGGTACGGGTTAAGGTTTTGCCGAGATACTGTTCAGCAATAAAAAGAATCTGTTTCAATTCTCTTCTTGCAGCAAGAGAACGTCTTGATGCAGGAAGATTCTGATCCGCAGTCTGATCTGAAACAGGGGCATTTCCGTTATTTTGCCTGACCGAAGATTTTTCGTGAACAGAAACCGACTGTGCAGAAGGCGTATGAAAAGCTGCTTTTGCAGGAGTTTTCCTTGCAGCAGATCCGCCGAGACAGATTCCGGTAAGTTCGTTTGCTTCGTTATATTCGAGAGAAAGAATCCCTTCTTTTTCCCAGTATTTGAGTGCGCGCAGGATATCGCCTTCGGTATTCTCCAGAAGGTCTGCCATCTGCGGGATAGCCGGAAGCTGATCCGGGATATTCTGATAGCGGAGAAGAAGAAGATAGACTTTTACATATTCTCCGTTCGCAGATACCATATAATGATCGATAAAATCATTCTCCACGATCGTTATATTGTTATGGGAATGATTGCGCAAAATAAGTGCACTCATAATTTCCGCTTCCTTTCTTTTCTGACTTTGTTCATTATAACATCATCCCAGATCGTAAAAAAGAATTTTCTGACGGAAATTTTTGCTATTACAGATAAAATTTCGCAGATATTGGAGAAAATCAAGCTTTTAACAGGTCTTCTCCGATATTTACAACATCTCCGGCCCCCATTGTGATCAGAAGATCACCAGGCTGACAGTGGGTGGTGACGAACTCTTCGATGGCTGCAAAGCTTGGCAGATAAGTTGCGTCACATCCATGTTCTTTGACTGCATCTGCAAGCTGTGCAGAAGAGATGCCTAAAGTATCTGTCTCACGCGCTGCATAGATGTCAGCAAGGATTACATGGTCTGCATGTGCGAGTGCTTCAGCAAATTCTGAGAATAATGCTTTTGTACGGGTATAAGTATGTGGCTGGAAAATACACCACAGTTTTTTATGTGGATAATGTGCAGCACTTTTCAGAGTTGCTGCGATCTCTGTCGGATGGTGTGCGTAATCATCAATGATGGTCACTCCGCCGACTTCACCTTTGTATTCAAAACGGCGGTCTGTTCCGTGGAAGGAAGCAAGACCTGTCTGGATCGTCTCCGCAGGAACACCGAGAATATCGGCAACTGCGATTGCCGCAAGTGCGTTATATACGTTGTGCTCACCGCCGACTGCAAGAGCGAGATGTGCAACATTCTGTCCGTCTTTTACGACATCGAAAGAGGCATTGCCCTGTTCGTTATAAGTAATATTGGCTGCACTGTAATCCAGGGAAGCTTCTTTGCCAAAAGTGATAACACGACAGGAAAGATCGGAGGTGATCTCTTCAATCTTATCAATATCTCCGTTGATGACGAGCGTTCCGTTTTCCGGAAGAAGCTTAGCAAAAAGGTGGAAAGAATTACGGATATCGTCCAGGTCTTTAAAAAAGTCCAGGTGATCCGCATCCACATTCAGAATAATACCGATTTTCGGGAAAAAGTGCAGGAAACTGTTGGTATATTCGCATGCTTCCGTAATAAAAAGGTCAGGTCCGCCGACACGGATATTGCCTTCGATCGCTTTCAGGATACCGCCGACAGAGATTGTCGGATCCAGGTCTGCTGCAAGAGCGATATGAGAAAGCATAGAGGTTGTGGTTGTCTTACCGTGTGTACCGGATATAGCAACCGGTGTCTTATAGTTAGTCATAAGCTGACCGAGTAATTCTGCTCTGGATAACATCGGAAGATTCTGACGCTTTGCTTCTGCAAATTCTTCGTTGTCTTCGTGGATTGCTGCGGTATAAACTACAAGGTCGATACCGTCTATAATATTGGAAGCTTTCTGACCGTAAAATACGGTTGCACCATTCTGAGACAGATGATCCGTAAGTGCCGATTCTTTGTTATCGGATCCGGATACTGTGAAGCCTTCTTCAAGAAGGATCTCAGCGAGTCCGCTCATACTGATGCCGCCAATTCCGATGAAGTGGATATGGCAAGGCTGATTAAAATCAATTTTATACATAATGACACTTCCTGTTCTGTGAATTTGTTTCATAGTATTTGACTTACGTGCATAATTATAACATAGATAGGTCAAAAACCAAACCTTTTCTTTTTGTGATATTTCTATAAAAAAGATGGGTGAACGGAAATATTTTTGTAAAATATGTTCACTATATGCATGTAATATGTTATAATGAAAAAACCAGAATTACTGAGAAGGGGTGAAGACATGATAAAAAAGGAAATGATAGCAATGCTATTGGCAGGAGGACAGGGCAGCAGACTTGGCGTCCTGACTGCAAAAGTTGCTAAACCGGCTGTTGCATTCGGCGGTAAATACAGGATCATTGATTTCCCGCTGAGTAACTGTATCAATTCAGGGATCGATACAGTCGGTGTCCTGACCCAGTATCAACCACTCAGGCTTAATACACATATTGGAATTGGTATTCCGTGGGATCTGGACCGGAATATCGGAGGGGTGTCAATTCTTCCGCCGTATGAGAAGAGTACAAGCAGCGAATGGTATACAGGAACGGCGAATGCAATTTATCAGAATCTGGAGTATATGGAGACGTTTAATCCGGATTATGTACTGATCTTGTCAGGAGATCATATTTACAAGATGGATTACGAAGTTATGCTGGATTTCCACAAGGAGAACCATGCAGATGTGACGATCGCGGCAATGCCGGTTCCGATCGAAGAAGCAAGTCGTTTCGGAATCGTAATTACCGACGAAGACAAGAGGATCACCGAGTTTGAAGAGAAGCCGGCGAATCCGCGGAGCAATCTCGCTTCCATGGGAATTTATATTTTCAGCTGGCCGGTGCTCAAAGAGGCACTGATCAAGATGAAAGATCAGCCGGGATGTGATTTCGGTAAACATATCATTCCGTACTGTCATGAAAAGAAGCAGAGACTTTTTGCATATGAATATAACGGCTACTGGAAGGATGTCGGTACATTAAGTTCTTACTGGGAAGCCAATATGGAGCTGATCGACATTATTCCTGAATTTAATCTTTATGAGGAATTCTGGAAAATTTATACGAATAATTCAATCATACCGCCACAGTATATTTCAAAAGAAGCTGTGATCGACAGAAGCATTATTGGCGACGGAGCTGAGATATACGGCGAGATACATAACTGTGTGATCGGCGCAGGTGTTGTTGTTGGACAAGGCTGCGTGATCCGGGATTCGATCATCATGCAGGATGTTGCGATTGGAAATGACTGCGTAATTGATAAGGCGATCATTGCGGAGAATGTTAAGGTTGGAGATAATGTAACCCTTGGAATCGGCAATGAAGCACCGAACAAGCTCAGGTCTGATATCTACAATTCCGGACTGGTCACGATCGGTGAGAATTCTGTGATTCCTGCAGGAGTACAGATTGGAAAGAATACTGCGATCAGCGGTATTACCGTGAAGGAGGATTATATACAGGGTGCTCTTGAAAGCGGCGGAGTATTGATAAAGGCGGGTGACAGATCATGAGAGCAGTTGGAATCATTTTAGCAGGCGGTAACAACAACAAGATGCGGGAGCTTACACAGAGGCGTGCAGTGGCAGCGATGCCGATCGCAGGAAGCTACCGGGCAATTGATTTTGCACTCAGCAATATGTCCAATTCGCACATTCAGAAAGTGGCAGTGCTTACCCAGTATAATGCACGTTCACTGAATGAACATCTGAATTCTTCCAAGTGGTGGGATTTCGGACGTAAGCAGGGTGGTCTTTATGTATTTACACCGACGATCACCGCAGACAATGGCTACTGGTATCGTGGAACGGCAGATGCGATCTATCAGAACCTGGATTTCCTGAAGAGGTGCCATGAACCTTATGTGATCATCACATCCGGAGATGCGGTTTATAAGATGGATTATAACAAAGTACTGGAATACCACATTGCAAAGAAAGCAGATATCACCGTGGTATGCCGGGATCTGGATCCGGGCGAGGATGCAACCCGTTTTGGCATCCTGAAGATGAATGAGAATATGCGGATCGAAGAATTTGAGGAAAAACCGATGGTGGCAAATTCCAACACGATTTCCACAGGAATCTATATCATCCGCAGACGTCAGCTGATCGATCTGATCGAGCATTCAGCTGAGGAAGACAGATATGATTTTGTAACGGATATCCTGATCAGATACAAGAATCTGAAAAAGATATACGGTTATAAGATAAAAGACTACTGGAGCAATATTTCCACAGTCGATGCCTATTATAAGACAAACATGGATTTCCTCAAACCGGAAGTCCGGAACTATTTCTTTAAGCAGCTTCCAAGTATTTATTCCAAGGTGACAGATCTGCCTCCGGCAAAATATAATCCGGGTGCGGTCGTTAAGAACAGCCTTGTGGCAAGCGGAAGCATTATCAACGGAACTGTTGAGAACTCAGTTCTGTTCAAAAAAGTGTTTGTTGGAAATAATTGTGTGATCAAAAACTCAATTATTTTAAATGATGTGTATCTTGGGGACAATACTTACATTGAGAACTGTATTGTAGAGAGCAGGGATACGATCCGTGCCAATACACGGCATGTTGGTGAAGATGGCGTGAAAGTAGTAATAGAAAAGAACGAAAGGTACGCATTATAAAAACTGAGGGGGACTTATAAGAGTCCGGATCAGAAGGCATGCCGGTCAAATAAAGGAAAAGGAGCGGACCGGTATGTGCGTTACTGGAGAAAGGGGCTAGAAAGTTATGCAGATTACAGATGTACGCGTGCGCAAAGTAGCAAAAGAAGGAAAATTAAAGGCAGTAGTATCAATTACAATGGACGAAGAATTTGTTGTTCACGATATTAAAGTCATTGAAGGGGAAAAAGGACTTTTCATTGCAATGCCGAGTAAGAGAGCACTGGATGGGGAATATCGTGATATTGCGCATCCAATCAATTCCGGTACAAGAGACAGAATCCAGAAGATCATTCTGGACAAGTATGCGGAAGTACTGGAAGAGACTGACGACGCGGAAACTGCAGAAATCTAAGTACAGAAAAATACTGAAAACAAAAATCCCGGAGACTGGAAGTAAAACCAGTTCTCCGGGATTTTTATATTTTGAGAAATGATATTTCTACGACGGTCAATCGCGCATAAACTGATCGATCACATAGAGAATTCCGTCATCATCATTTGATTTTGTGATAAAATCTGCTTTTTCACGGACCAGTGGCTGTGCATTTTCCATTGCCACTCCAAGACCTGCGGTTTCGATCATAGTCAGGTCGTTGTATCCGTCACCGCAGCAGATCATTTCATCAGCAGTCAGACCGATGCTGGTAAGAAGCTTCAGAAGAGAAGCGGCTTTGTCTACATTCTTTGGAACGATTTCGAGGAAAAATGGATCCGAACAGTAAACATCGATATAACCATGGAAATGAGCGGACATTTCCTCTTTAGCAGCAGCGATCATAGCTGGTTCTCCGGTCAGGAGAAATTTATTGTTTGGAAATGTGGATACTTTCTCACAGAAATTATCAATTTGTACAATTGGTAAATGGTTGATCCGGGATTCTAATTCGGAATATTTTGTCGGGGTAAATCCGGACAGAAGCCGTCCATCCTCATAAGCCAGAATATCAACCGGGTAGTTGGAAGCAATCCGGTAGATATCCGGGATCACGTCCTGCGGAAGTGTTTTGTTGTAAATGACCTGGCCGGTGCGGCAGTCAGTGATCCGTGCTCCGTTGAAGGATAGGATATAGCTTCCGTAACGCTCCAGATGGAGCTGCTCTGCAAGAGGAAGTACGCCGTATGTAGGGCGACCGCTTGCAAGAACAACTTTTTTCCCGGCTTCCTGGATCTCGATCAGAGCCTTTAACGTTGGTGGAGTGATTTCTTTCCTGGAGTTGGTAAGTGTTCCGTCCAGATCAAGAACGAGTAACTGATATTTCATGGTAAACCTCTCTTAAAACTGCATTTGTCTGAGTACTTCGATGATCTCAGGAAATTCCATACCGTGGGAAGCTTTGACCAAAATGGTGTCATCTTTTTTGACAACGTTCCGGATCTTATCCAGGAAATCCTGTTTGGTTTTAAAATAAAGTATGGAGCTGTTCTTTGCACAGGCTTTTGCACCCTCGTATGCGTGGTGGGAAAGTTCTCCGATACAGCAGATCACATCAATGCCGATCTCGGCAGCATGTGCGCCGGTATTATAGTGAAGTTCATTTTCCTTATCACCAAGCTCAAACATATCGCCCATTACAGCTACGGTTCTTCCTGTTGCGGTGGAAAGTACATCCAGAGAAGATTTCATGGAAACCGGATTGGCATTATAACAATCGTCGATGATCAGAAGCGATCCTGTGTCAATGAGATTGGTACGTCCGGCAATCGTCTTCAGGGAAGTGATTCCTGACCGGATTTCATCCAGAGTAAGGCCGAGTTTCATGCCAACACATGCTCCGGCGAGAGCATTGTAGACCATGTGGTTTCCCGGCACCGGAATATGTACGTTGATTTCTCCGAGTGGAAGGTGAAGCACAGCGTCAGTTCCGCGAAGCCCCTGGCTTACAATCTCATCTGCATAGGCATCCAGACTGTCTGAAAGGCCGAAGAAAACAGGTTTTTTCCCCTGTACCTCTGTGACCGTAGAAAGTTTGTCGTCATCTCCGTTTAAGATGACAGAAGCATTTGGACGCAGATGATCAAAAACTTCGGTTTTGGCTTTTAAGATTCCGTCGCGGCTTCCGAGATTTTCCATGTGTGCAAGACCGATGTTGGTGATTACACAGATATCCGGCTGGCTGATGGATGCAAGTTCATGCATCTCTCCGAAATGGTCAATTCCCATCTCCAGGACAGCAACTTCATGTTCTTCGGTAAGATTGAAGATGGTAAGCGGAAGTCCGATTCCGTTGTTAAAGTTTCCCTCTGTCTTAAGAACATTGTATTTCTGGGAAAGGACAGAGGCAATTGTCTCTTTGGTGCTGGTTTTTCCGACACTTCCGGTGATGCCGACAACCTTGATGTCAAGCTGCATGCGGTAAAACGCTGCGATATCACGAAGTGCTTTTTCGCAGGATTCTACATGAATGCAGGGACAGGTAAGGGAAGAAGGATCTTCTTCTGTAAGAGTAGCAAGTGCGCCCTGTTCCATAACCTGCGGGATAAAGGTGTGGCCGTCTACGCGGGCTCCTTTGAGTGGAACAAAAAGAAATCCCGGTGCTGCTTTCCGGCTGTCGATTGCAACGCCGGTAATCTCTTTTTCAAGAAAACTGCTGTCGCCATGGAAGGTTCCATGGCAGGCAGCGGTTATATTTTTTAATGTCATATTTTTCATCGGTAATACCTCTTTTCAAATTGTGACCTAGTCGTCAGCGCTCATGCGGTCAAGAAGCTGTTTCTTTACTTCATAAAGTCTTGGAGACAGATCGATATACATCTGGTGAGGATTGAAGAGTCGTTTGGATTCATCCCACAGGGTATCTTTTTCCTGACGGCAGTAAGCGGCAATCTCTTTGACAGACGGGGAAGTGTAGACACATTCACCGTTGATGAAGATTGGCTGCATCATTTCGCGGACGGTATAGGTTCCGGCTTTCATCTTTGTCTTCTTCCATGTCTCGCTTGGATCAAAGAGGAGAAGATCTTCCTCCGGATTGATCTCTTCGTCTACAAAGCAGATATAATCAGCCTTCATCTTGCCGGTTTCTTTTTCGTAAATACGGTAAACTGTCTTGTTGCCCGGATTGGTGATCTTTTCTGTGTTCTCAGAAAGTTTGATTTTAGGTTCGAACTCACCATTCTTATTCTGGATGGCAGCGAGCTTATATACACCACCGAATGAAGGACAGTCTTTGGAGGTGATCAGATTGGTTCCGACACCCCATGAATCGATCGCTGCGCCCTGCATCTTGAGGTCGTGGATCAGATATTCATCAAGGTCGTTGGATGCGCAGATCGTTGCTTCTTCAAAGCCGGCATCATCCAGCATTTTACGTGCTTTTTTGGACAGGTAAGCAAGGTCGCCGCTGTCAAGACGGATACCAAGCTTTCTCGGGCTGACACCGGCATCTTTCATCTCCTGGAAGACACGGATCGCATTCGGCACACCGGATTTTAAGGTGTCGTAAGTATCGACAAGAAGGGTACAGCCTTCAGGATAAAGATCTGCATAGGCTTTAAATGCGGTATATTCATCCGGGAAACTCATGATCCAGCTGTGTGCATGGGTTCCCATAACCGGAACGTCAAAAAGCTTGCCGGTAAGTACGCAGGAGGTTCCCACGCAGCCGGCGATCACGGCAGCACGTGCGCCGTATAATCCGGCATCCGGTCCCTGGGCACGGCGAAGCCCGAATTCCATAACACCGGTATCACCGGCAGCGTATACGATACGGGAAGACTTGGTCGCGATCAGACACTGGTGGTTCAGAATATTCAGGATTGCGGTTTCCACAAGCTGAGCTTCCATGATCGGGGCAACAACTTTGAGGATCGGCTCCTTCGGGAAGATCAGGCTTCCTTCCGGAATTGCGTAAATGCTTCCGGTAAAGTGATAGCCGCTCAGATACTGAAGAAAATCTTCAGAAAAAATGTGGAGACTGCGAAGGTAATCCACATCATCATAGCTGAAGTTCAGATTTTTCACGTACTCAATAACCTGTTCAAGTCCGGCTGCGATCGCATAACCGGAAGAAAATGGGTTGGAACGGTAAAATACATCAAAAATTACGGTAGGATTGTCCTGCTTATCGTAATAACCCTGCATCATAGTCAGTTCGTATAAGTCTGTAAGTAATGTTAAATTTTTAGAATGCATAATCGTACCTCTTTTCTGTTTTGGGTTTAGACCAGACTGGCGTTTTTCTTAATTGTGTCCTGGATAAGATCATGACAATAGATTCCAAGATGTTTTCTTGTCTCTTTATCCAGTTCTTTTGGATAGATTGGTTTGCCGTATTCGATGACGACATGTACTTTTTTTACACGCGGGAAATGTGCTTCAAAAATGTCAGCAGTATTGTTCATACTGATCGGAATGATCGCACACCCGGTCTTTTCAGCAATTTTAAGTGCACCGTCACGGAATGGAAGCATAGAAAGCTCTTCGCCACTGTTGCGGGTTCCTTCCGGAAAAATGCAGATGGAAATGCCATTTTTTACATAATCAATTGCCTGAAGGATCGTCTTCAGACCTTCTTTCATATTGTCTCTGTCAAGGAAGAGACAGTACAGATTCTTCATCCATGTGGAAAGAAGCGGAATCTTTTCCATTTCTTTTTTGGCAACATAACCGGTCAGACGCCGGCACCGGCTGTAAGTAAGGAGAATATCAAAATAACTGCGGTGGTTGCCGATAAAAAGTACCGGTTCATCCGGAATATTTTCCTCGCCGATCACAGTTGTCGTGACACCGGTCATCTTAAGAATCACTTTAAAGCCCCACTGAACGATGCGCAGAGAACTGATATCTTTGGCTCTGCGATTGAATTTACCAATGATCCATTCCACCAGAAAAACCGGAATGGACAGGATCAGGTAAAGAATTAAAAAGACTGCGATACAGATAAATCGTATCATTCCAAAAAAATCCTCGCTTTCATTGTATAAAGTAACATACTTTTCTTCGATTATACTATTCGGGGCATGAAAATACAAGGAAGATAATATGATAATAAAGAGACAAAAAAATGGAAAAGTTTGTGAATAATTATGAGAATGAGATGCCGTGTGACAGGGGTGATCTGGATGCTGATTTTCCTTGGTGGCTGTCAGGTTATGGAAAAAGAGGCAGCGGGTGGAGAAATGCTGGAATATTCCATTGTGGATGAGAAAAAAGTTCCGGCGGAAATGACCGAACGCATTGCCGGGATGGAAGAAACACCATTTCAGATCATGTATGTGCAAGGAGACCGGCTGTATGTCGGACAGGGGTATGGGAGGCAGGAAATGGAGGGATATGCGATCCGGGTTGATGGCTGTACGGAAGAAAAAGATGTGATCTGTGTACAGACAACACTTCTGGGACCGGGAAGTGAAGAGACAGAAAAAGATGGTGAGGAGATGGGAAATATCTGTATGCGGGAGGGTGGATTTTCCCAATACCCATATGTTGTCCTGGAAATGGCAAAAAGCGAAAAACCGGTGATATTTGAATAGGAGGGCTGACTATGGAACTGATAAGAAAACAGGTACGCATGAATCAGATGGGAAAAACAGTGACGGATCAGTTTATGATCGATGGAGATTATAATGTACCGGATGCGAAAAGCGACGTGGGAAGAGTGCTTTCCGGTGAGGGAAGTCTGCGGGTTGAAGAGACAAGAAGAGTGGAAAATTATCTTCGTGTGACGGGAAAACTGAATTTTAAAGTTTTGTATGTGACGGATTCGGGAGATCCGCGTCTTGGAGCTTTGGAGGGAATGCTTCCGTTTGAGGAAATGGTCTACATGGAGGAAGAAAACGGAGAAGGCGAATACATTGTGCAGGTTCAGCGGGTGGAATGCGGGGTATCACTGATCCATTCGAGAAAGCTTGCGGTAAAAGCAGTTGCGGAAATGACGGTACATACAGAGCAGATCACAGAAAAACAGGTGACACTTGATGTAGACGGGGAAGAAGGAATCTATCTGAAAAAATGTCCGGTGGAGCTGCTGCAGCTGTTTACCGCGAAGAGAGACATTTACAGGATAAAAGAGGAGATTAAGATACCGGGGACCAAAGAGAATATCGGAACGCTCTTGTGGACAGAGGTAAGCTCCCGGAAAGTGGATACCAGACTTGTGCAGGATGCTATGCTGATAAATGGAGAATTGCAGATCTTTGTTCTCTATGAATCCCAGGAGGGCAAGACAGACTGGGTGGAGCAGACGGTTCCTTATGAGGGGCGGATCGAGTGTGCCGGCGCAGAAGAGGGCATGTATCATCATGTCTATGATCAGCTGGATGATATCAGTGTAGAGGTGCGGATGGATGAGGACGGAGAGATGCGTGCGCTTGGCATTGAAGCGGCACTTCAGGTACGCCTTTTTGTCTATGGGGAAGAAAAGCTGGAGCTTTTAGAGGATGCGTATTCCCTTGATAAAAAATGTGTTTTGCAGACAGAAGAAGCTGTTGTTGAGGAGCTTCTGATGCAGAATCATTCAAAAAGTAAGATCGCAGAACGATTAAGTCTGCCAGAGCTGAAAGAGGAGATCCTTCAGGTGTGCCACAGCAGCGCAGACCTGCAGATGGAAAAAATGGAAGTGCAGGATGGCGGAATTCTGGCAGAGGGGATTCTCCATGTCAGCTTTCTGTATGTAAAGGCAAATGATGAAGTACCATTTGGTGTGTGGAAGGGAATGGTTCCGTTCTCGGCAATGCTTGAATGCCGGGAAGGAAGCAGCGATATGAAATATGACATCACATATGCAGTGGAGCAGCTTGCGGTAGATCTTGCCGGAAATGATGAAGTAGAGATCAAAGCGGTCGTGGCGTTCAAAAGCTTCATGCGAAAAGCGGAAAAAATACAGATGGTGACAGAGGCTGCACTTGTGGATTATGAAAAAGAAGAGCGGATGAACCAGCCTGGAATTGTGGGATATATTGTAAAAGACGGAGATGATCTGTGGAGTCTGGCAAAGAAATATTCGACCACGGAAGAAAGCATTCTGCTTAATAATGAATTATTATCAAAAGAACTGAAAACGGGTGATAAAATATTGATTTTTCGGGAGAGTTTGAGTATACTATAATAATGAAATGATGTATACAAGATACAAAAAAAGGTCGAAAAAATACAATAAGGAGATACACGCATGGATAAACTGGAGTTAAAAGCACTTGGGAAGATCAATCTTGGACTTGATGTGCTGGGGCGGCGGGAGAATGGTTATCACGATGTGCGCATGGTCATGCAGACGCTGTATCTGTACGATAATGTGACGTTGCAAAAGAAGTCGGCCCCAGGTATCGAGATCGATTCAAATCTTTTTTATCTGCCGAACGATGAGGACAATATTGCATGGAAAGCGGCAAAGCTTCTGATTGATGAATTTGATATCAAAGACGGGATCAGAATCCATCTGGACAAGCATATACCGGTTGCTGCAGGAATGGCAGGCGGAAGTTCCAATGCGGCGGCAGTGCTTTACGGAATGAACCAGATGTTCCGGCTGGGACTTTCTCAAAAAGAGCTGATGGAAAGAGGCGTGAAGCTTGGGGCGGATGTCCCTTACTGCATTATGCGCGGAACGGTACTCGCAGAAGGAATCGGGGAAAAGCTGACACCTCTTCCTCCGATGCCGAAATGTCAGATTCTGATCGCCAAGCCACCGATCAGTGTATCGACAAAGATGGTTTATGAAAAGCTGGATTCCTGTGAAATCAAGGAGCATCCGGATATAGATGGTATCCTGGACGGATTGAAGAACCAGGATCTTGAGCAGGTGGCAGCATCCATGGGCAATGTGCTGGAGAAGGTTACGGTTGAAGCATATCCGGTCATTGCACAGATCAAAGAATGTATGATGGAAGCAGGTGCTCTTGGGGCGATGATGAGCGGAAGCGGACCGACTGTATTTGGGATTTTCAGGGATCGCAGGACAGCGAAGGAAGCATTTACCAAAGTAAAAGCACAGAATCTGGCAAAACAGATTTATCTTGCAAATGTGCATAACGTCAGGAGGAGATAAGAATGGATATGGATTTTGAAGTAAATATGAATGAATACCTGCCGTTGAGAGATGTTGTATTCAATACACTCCGGAAGGCAATTTTAAGAGGAGAACTGAAGCCGGGAGAACGGCTGATGGAGATCCAGCTTGCCAACAAGCTTGGAGTGAGCCGTACCCCGATCCGTGAAGCAATCCGTAAACTGGAGCTGGAAGGTCTGGTCCTGATGATTCCGCGAAAAGGAGCAGAAGTAGCACAGATCACAGAGAAGAATATGCAGGATGTGCTGGAAGTCAGAAAGGCACTGGAAGAGCTTTCCGTACAGCTTGCGTGTGAACGGATCACGCCGGAGCAGGTTGAAGAAATGAAGATGGCAGCTGAAGATTTCCGTAAAGTCTTAAAGAGTGGTGATGTGACGAAGATCGCTGAAGCAGATGTAAAATTCCATGATATTATTTTTGCTGCAACCAATAACCAGAGACTGATCACGCTGCTGAACAACCTGCGGGAACAGATGTACCGGTTCCGCGTAGAATACCTGAAGCAGAAGGAATGTTATCCACAGCTCCTGGAAGAACATGATAAGCTGATCGCACTGATTTCGGGCGGAGAGGTTGAAGAGGCATGTGAGCTCATGGGCCGTCATATTGACAATCAGGCATCTACAGTATCGGATGTTATCCGGAGAGATCAGGCAGAATATCACAGATAAAAATGTATAGTTTTCCGTATGCTGTCAATACTCCTGTTATCAAAGACAGGAGGTACATACGGAAATGAAAAAAATAAAAGCAGTGGCGCTGGTACTGATCGTGATTCTGTGTGGCGCGGCATTTACAAGGGTAATGCAGGTGGAAGCGAAGGCGAATGCAGTGCAGGAAAAGTTATCCGGCGAGGTGTTCCGCTTTCATGTGCTTGCCAACAGTGACAGCAAAGAAGACCAGAAACTGAAGATGAAGGTGAAAGAGGCTGTTGTAGATTATATGCGGGAGAATCTGTCCGGTGCAGAGAATGCGGCAGAGGCAAAGGCATGGGCAATCCGCCACAAAGAGGAACTGGTCCGGGTTTCGGAGGAAGTCCTGCGGGCAGAAGGCTGCAACGACAAAGTGACGGCAGAGGTTGTGCGGTGTGAATTCCCGGATAAGACATACGGGGATATTACTTTCCCGGCGGGCTGGTACGATGCACTTCGCATCAGGATCGGCAAGGCACAGGGGCACAACTGGTGGTGTGTTCTTTATCCGAATCTCTGTTTTATGGATTCTGTCCATGCAATTGTTCCCAAGGAAGGGAAGGAAGAGCTGCGGAGTGTGCTGACGGATGAAGAGTATGCGATGATCGTAAAAGGCACACCGGTAAAAATCAAATGGTTTTTCTTGCAATTGACGGAGTAAATGTGTAGAATATACTTCAACGAAGATGGCAGGAAAATTTGTTTCGCCATAAGGCAAAGGAAAGTTTAATGACGGATATACTTGTAAAATTATTTGTAAAAGATTATAAAGATGTAGAAAAGGTGTCTGTCCGTACAGCATATGGAGTGCTGGCAAGCGGAGTAGGCATCTTTTGTAATGTTCTGCTGACGATTGCGAAGATGGTGATAGGGATCCTTCTTCACAGTGTGTCTGTTACTGCAGATGCATTTAACAACTTATCGGATGCAGGTTCTTCGATCATTGGAATGATCGGAGTGAAGATGGCAGAAAAACCGGCAGACAAGGAGCATCCTTTTGGGCATGGCAGGCTGGAATACATAGCGGCACTGATCGTATCCTTTCTGGTGATCGAAGTTGGATTTACCTTTTTCAAAAATGCGATCGCGAAGATCCGGGAGCCGGAACAGTTAAAATTCAGTCTGGTATCGATCCTGATCCTGGTGTTGTCCATAGGTGTGAAGCTGTGGCTTGCGATGTTTAACCGGAAACTTGGTGAGAAGATTTCTTCCCAGGTGATGATGGCGACGGCAGCAGATGCGCTTGGAGATGTGATTACGACGGCAGCGACGATCCTGTCAGTTGTATTCTGGCGGATCACAGGGATCAATATCGATGGCTTTGTCGGACTTGGTGTTTCACTGGTCGTTATGTGGGCCGGCTTTGGGATTGCGAAGGATACGCTTGAGCCGCTGATCGGAATTCCGGCGACATGGGAAGATTATGAGAAGATCAAGCATTTTGTGGAAAAATACGATGGAATCGAGGGCAGCCATGATCTGGTGATCCATAATTACGGACCGGGAAGAAGTATGGCGATCATTCATGCAGAGGTTCCGAATGATGTCCCGATTGATGTATCCCATGAGATCATTGACCGGATTGAGAGAGAGGCAATGGAACAACTGGGGATCTCGCTGACAATTCATATGGATCCGGTGGAGACTCGTAATGAAGAAGTACTTCAGGCAAAACGTGAGACAGAAAAAGCTGTGGAAGCACTGGATCCGAGATGCAGTATCCATGATTTCCGCATGGTGAATGGAGAAAAACAGATCAATCTCATTTTTGATTTTGTCATTCCGAGAGAGTATTCTGAGGAAAAAGGGAATGAACTGACACTGACTTTGATGGACCGACTGCAGCATCATAACCCGAAGTATCAGTGTGTTATTACATTAGACAGAAGTTATGTGGAAGAACAGAGGTAAAAGAGATGTATACATTTGAAAGCAGAGTACGATTCAGTGAAGCAGACCATACTGAGCTTCTGACATTACCGGGGCTTGTTAATTATTTTCAGGACTGTAGTACTTTTCAGTCTGAGGATATCGGATATGGCGTGGAATCACTGAAAAAAAGCGGGCAGGCATGGATTCTTTCTGCATGGCAGATTGTAGTAAACCGTTATCCGAAGCTTGGGGAACATATCCGGGTGTCGACCTGGGCGACGGATTTTACCGGGCTTTTCGGACTCCGTAATTTTAAGATGGAGGATGAAGCAGGCGAGATGACAGCCTGGGCCAATTCGGTCTGGGTATATATGGATATGAAAAAAGGAAGACCATGCAGACCGACGAAAGAAGAGGTCGAGGCTTATCGGCCGGAAGCACCACTGGATGTAGAGTTTGCGCCGCGTAAGATCGTGCTTCCGAAAGAATTGGAAGATGGAGAAAGTTTTCCGGTAAGACGTCATCAGATCGATACAAATGAGCATGTCAATAATTGCCAGTATATCCAGATGGCAATTGATGTGGTGCCGGAATGTGAGCGTGCCGGACAGATCCGGGTAGAATATAAAAAATCCGCAGTTATGGGTGATATTATTTATCCAAAGATGGCGGTAGAGGAACAGAGAAAAATAGTGGAACTTTGTGATGCGGAGGGAAATCCGTATGCGGTAGTAGAATTTAAGGAGAAATAAGAGATGGAATTAGGAAAAAAACAGATGCTTACGGTAGTAAAGGTAGTTGATTTCGGAGTATATCTGGGAGATGACAGAGAAAAGGTTCTTCTTCCGAAGAAGCAGGTTCCGGCAGGAATCGAGCCGGGCGATCCGATTGAGGTATTTTTATATAAGGATTCTTCTGACCGTCTGATCGCAACGGTAAATGAACCGAAACTTACACTGGGAGAAAGTGCAATCCTGAAGGTAGCGCAGGTTGGCAAATTCGGTGCCTTCCTGGACTGGGGACTGGAAAAGGATCTGTTCCTGCCATTTAAGGAGCAGACTTATAAGGTGAAACCGGGGGATGAATGTCTGGTAGGACTTTATATTGATAAGAGCCAGAGACTCTGTGCGACCATGAAGGTATATGAGTATCTGACCAGTGATTCCCCTTATCAGAAGGATGATCAGGTAGAGGGAATCGTTTACGAAGTGAGTGACAATTTCGGGGCTTTCGTTGCAGTGGATGGAAAATATTCTGCGCTTGTGCCAAAGAGAGAAGCACCGAAAAGTCTAAGACCGGGAATGAAGATCCATGCGAGAGTGACAGAAGTTAAACCGGATGGAAAGCTGAATTTAAGTGTCCGTGAGAAAGCATTTATCCAGATGGATAAGGATGCGCTTCTGGTACTGGCGCGTCTGGAAGAAAAGGGCGGAGTCCTTCCGTTTAACGATAAAGCAGATGCGGAGGTGATCCGTGCGGAGTTTGATCTGAGCAAGAATGCATTCAAGCGTGCAGTCGGACATCTGTATAAAGAGCGTAAGATCGAGATCCGTAAGGACAGTATTGTTTTGAAATAGACATTGTGATTGTGCACAAAAAACAGACTGTGAAATTGTTCACAATGCCTAAAACGCTGATTTGTAAAAAAAACCTTGATTTTCAAAAAAAGATTGTATATATTGAGGGTGTAAAAGATAGGAAGAGATAAAAGAAAAGGAGTGTACATCATGAAGGTACAGAATATTACAAACATTGATAAGTTTTTTGAAGTAGTAGACAGCTGCACAGGAAAAGTAGAACTTGTAACAGGAGAAGGCGACAGACTGAACCTGAAATCTAAACTTTCTCAGTATGTTTCTATGGCAAACATTTTCTCTAACGGAGAGATTCCGGAACTGGAAATCATTGCATACGAAAAAGAAGACATCGATAAACTGGTTAACTTCATGATCAATGGCTAATTTATATAAATACCAGGAATAGTGAGAAGCAGGAATCAAAGTGATTTGGTTCCTGTTTTTTTGTGTATACGATGAGCCAAGTGCAGATTTGTGCTTGCACAAGGATCTGCATTTGGCGAATGTACATCATCGAGCTGTTAAGCGAGATGGTGTACAAAGTATACAAATCGAGTAGGAGTCAGCCTGCTCGATTGTGGAGAGAGACGGTCTGCGAGGGGGAGGTTGTGTGGCGGATTTAGAAAAAGAATAGGTGTGAAGTCCATTGCACAATAAGTGCCTTCACACCTATTCTTTTTCTAAATCTGCCCTCAAGACTTTGGGCGCAGACCTGGCGGCTGCTAAACATAAAAATTCAGGAAACTATAGAGAGATAGTTTCCTGGTATATGGGAGAGGGTATTTATATTGAGGGTGGGTTAGGTTAGTTTGCGCGTAATGATTCAATAAATGGTGTGAGGAGAGACTCGCCGTACTGTAACAGGGAGAAACTTTTCTGGGTGAGGCACCAGGAGTAGGTGAGGCCGATCTGGGCAGAGGTGATCATCTGGGAGAGTTCGACGTAGGAGTAGTCTGACTTTAGTTCTCCACATTTGATCCCGTCGAAAAGGATCTTGCGCAGGATCTTATAATAGTTACGATCCTGGTTTAAAATATGTCTGGTTCCGGTAGTAGTTACCTGAAGGCCGTAGAGGGACGGGAAGAGATCCATATATGGGGAGTGCTCCAGGTTGTTCAGCACAAAATGGTTGAAGGCGAGCAGCAGATCGGCGGCTGGAAGCGTCCGGTCGCAGGTCTGAAGCCAGCTATCATAGTCACTGTCGTAGGAATAGGCGAGGCTGAAGAGAAGCTCGTCTTTTCCACGAAAATGATGATAGAAGGTGCTGCGGGATTTGCCGGAAAGCTCAATGATCTGGGAAATCGTAGTTTCGTCATAGCCCTGTTCTGTGAAAAGCTTCCATGCTGCATCCATGATGTCCTGTTTTGCATGTCGTTTGCCGTGCGTTGTCATAATTGATCGCTCCTGCCTTCTTGAAAGTATTGAAGCTATTGTAACACAGGGATGTGGAGAGTGCAATGTTTTGTTTCTGCATACATTTTAATGTTTTGTTTCTGCATACATTTTGTTGAAAATGTCCATATAAGGAGAATATAGTTGACTTTATTTAAATACTTTAGTAGAATGAAGAGTATAAAAAAGCAGAACGCAGTTCGGAATATAGTATCTTTTTAGACCGCGGTACGAAAACGAACTACAGTGCTTTGGAGGTGTAAGATGGAAAAATTAAAACTTGCAGCCGGCATGACAGGAGAACAGAAGCGTTATGCGGTTGAAGCAGCACTGCTTCTGGGATTTCAGACAGAGACAGCTACATTTCCGGTGATCACAGCGGACGGTGAGATTCCGGTGCCGGAGAATATGGAAGAGCTGAAAGCCCTGTGGAAAAAGAGTACAGGGGAGACACCGGAAGAGTACGAATCAGCATCAAAGCATACAGGTCCGATCTTTGATCTGGATTTCCGTAAGGAAAAAGGGCTGGAGATGATGCTTCAGAAAGGCGATTTCCTGAAAGACGAGAATCAGGATCTTCTTCCGGATGTGCTGGATGTGAAGATTGTACTTCCGGAGGATGCAGATGATGCGATGCTCGTTGCAGCATGTAACCTGGCATGGCGTTTTGGTATGGAGACAACCGGATATAAAGGAAATATTACGGCAGATGCAGCTTATGCAGGCAACCGGCTCGTTCTGGAAAAAGCAGAGCAGACAGAGCTTGTACAGGAAAAAGAAGGAGAAAGTGTAAAAGTATCTCTTCGCGGTGACGGAGAGGAACTAATCGCATTTACCTCCCGCCTCTGTACGGAATTTCCGCAGATCAATGGTCAGAGAAGCTGGAAAGACCTGCTGATGGATATGGTGGATGACTTTGTACTGCGCGGCGCAGATGGACAGCTCGCAGCTTTGAAAGCGATGCAGAAAGAGCAGACAGGAGAATATGAAGTATACGGATCTCCGCTCTGGAATGATACACAGAAAAAAGAAGCCGGGGATGCAAAGGTATATAATTACAAATCCGGACAGAAGATGTACGAGAAGGTGTATGAGCTTCCGTGGGAAGTGGAAGTGTTTGAAAAACTTCTGGAAGAAAAGGTTTATCCGCAGATCCGGAAAGGAAGCAAGGTAAAGATTACCGGTGCGGTAAGTGAAAATATAAAAGTACGCCAGAAGATAAAAGAAAAAATCGAAGACAGAATCCAGATGTTAGGTGCCAAGCCGGAGGATACCTCCGTTATCTGTGCATACAAGCAGGGATATTCCTGGATCGTTGAAGAGATGCTTTCGGTGATGAAGGAAGCGCAGGCAGATCAGGTTGAGATTTATTTCAAACCGTTCCTGCCGGAAGGTCAGACAGACTGGCTGGATGAGAACGGTGCAACCCCGTCCTATCACAATCTGAATGCAGACACTCCGGACAAGTGGTATGATCTTCCGATCCGCTATTTGCAGGAACTGTATCCGGTAGAAGATATTCTGGTAAAAGAGCTTGGAATTGAAAGAGATAAAGTCATTTTCAAAGCTTATGAAGGCGAAGAAGATATCACTTATCTCTGCAAGGGGATCAAGGACGAAAAGGTCTGCTGTGAGGATACTTACAAAGCAGTCTGGTCGGAAAGACCGTATATGGATGAATATCCGCAGATGGGAAAGGTTCATCCGGCAACCGGTTATGTAAAAGCAGAGATTGACGGACAGGAAGTATTTTATCAGACAGTCCGTACCGATATGGAAGAGATCTGGGATGTTTACCAGAAAGAAGTTCTTCCGGACTGCAAACGCTATATTGAGGAAAAGACAGGCGGAAAGATCTCCGCAGACCTGCAGCCGTTCTTCCATGAACTGCGTCTGGATGTGACCGCAAGTGAACCGGACTATGCGACCGGATCAAGAGAGGATCTGATCTCTTCGCTGGATGCTTTGCATGAAGATATGTATTTTGTCGGAAGCGACTATTTTAAAAATTATGGTGTGAAGAAAGCAGATGTCATGCTGGATGCGCCGGGACTGATCCTTCCGGTGATCCATGAAAAAGAAGGCAGACCGGTATTTAAGGTGACACTGACCGAGCCGTTAAAAGAAGAAGCATGCATTGTAAAAGATGGAAAAACAGTTCTTTTGCAGAGAAAACGGGAAGAAGCAGATGCATGGATCCGTGCCATTTCATGGGAAAATGATAATTTTACTTTCCATATCCGCACAAATGGGGTACAATCTAATATATTACACTCTTACGCATCATTGTGGTCAAAGGGTGTACTGGCAGAGTGCGAAAGTGTTGCGGCAGGTACGAAGCTTTTGTTTGAAAGTGAGCAGGGCGAGATACAGTATGCAGCACTTACGCCGGAAAGAGAAGAAAAACCAAAGACGAAACGGATCGAAGAGATTGATCTGCATGAGCATGAACTGATCGGATATGATACTTACCGTGAGATCATCGAAGACCTGAAGCAGGTTCCTGGAATCGAAGTGTTCCGGACTGCGGTATCTTATACAGGACGTGAACTCTATGCAGTATGGATCAAACCGGAATACGAAGGCTATCTGTCCATGACGAAGCGTATATCAAGAATTCCGAGCGAGATGATCAATGCAAGACATCATGCGAATGAAGTATCTTCGACAAATGCAGCATTTATCCTGATCAAGAAGCTGCTGACCGAAGATGTTTACAAAGATTTACCGGATAAACTGAATCTGGTGATCGTTCCGATGGAAAATGTGGATGGTGCGGCAATCCATTATGAATTGCAGAAAGAGCATCCAACCTGGAAATTCCATGTGGCAAGATTTAATTCTCTTGGAAAAGAGTTCTACTATGAACATTTCCAGCAGGATACGATCCACAGCGAGGCGATGGGATTAACCCGTATTTTTGACCGGTATGTCCCGGATATGATCGTGGACAATCACGGAGTACCGAGTCATGAATGGGAGCAGCAGTTTTCAGGTTATACCTCCCCGTCTTACAAAGGCTTCTGGCTTCCGAGATCTCTGCTTTATGGTTATTTCTGGTATGTGACCAATCCGGAGTACAAGGATAATTACCCGGTCAATAAGGTAATGGAAGATGTGATCGCAGACAAGATTGCCGAGTATCCGGAGATGAGAGAATTGAACCGTGAATGGAGTGCTCAGTTTGAAAAATATGCACATGCATGGATGCCGAAATTGTTCCCGGCAAACTATTATAAAGAAATGATCAATTACTGGATCCCGTTCGCGGCAGATCCAAACCATCGTTATCCGTCGATCCGTTTTCCGTGGATCACAACGGTTGCTTATACCAGTGAAGTTGCAGATGAGACGGCACAGGGTGAATACCTGAATTTGTGTGCAAGGGCTCATGTGGCACATGACGAGGCGACTATCCGGATGCTGATGGAAGCGGAACATGTGATGGAATGCTCTTTAGAGGAGCAGGATGGACAGATTTTGACCAGTTACATAAGACAGCGGCCGATGATTGTCAAAGTGACTGGAAAAAATAAATAACTTTTATTATTTATCTAAAGGAGGAGTTAGGTATGGAACTCATCAAATTACTTGGCGTGTTAATCGTAATCGTCGGATTCGCGCTGAAACTGGATTCAATCCTCATTATTTTCCTGGCCCTTATCACGACAGGGATTGTTGGAGGACTTGGAGTGAGCGGACTTCTGGAAACAATCGGTACAAACTTTGTAGCGAACAGAAGTATGGCGATCTTTATCATGATCCTGCTTGTTACAGGTACTCTTGAAAGAAACGGTCTGCGTGAAGCAGCGGCCAACCTGATCAGAAAGGTTAAGAGTGCGACAGCAGGTAAGCTGGTTGCTGCATATGGTATTCTGAATGCGCTGTTTGGAGCATTCAATGTCAGTTTCGGTGGTGTAGCCGGATTTATCCGTCCGGTGCTTCTTCCGATGGCAGAAGGTGCGATCACCAACAAATTTGGCAAAGCAAATGAAGATCACGTGGATAATGCAAAAGGACTTTCCGTTGCAATGCAGAACTTCACATGGTTCTTCTTCCAGGTACTGTTCGTAGGTGGAGCAGGTGGAATCCTTGTACAGACAACACTTGCAGGTCTTGGATATGAAGTAGAACTGATCGACCTTGCTGCAGTTGAAATCCCGGTAGCATTATTCGCACTGGTTGTTTCTTGCATTTTTGTTATCGCGAAAGACAACCGACTGATGAAGAAATATTACGGGAAATCAGCAGATACTAAGAAATAGAGGGAGGAAGACAGATGAGTAATTTAAAATTTATACAGATCGGTGATTCATTTAATACCATCGGACTGAATGTGGTATGGATCATTATTGGACTGATCACAATTTATGCAGGAATCAAGAACCTTCTGGACAAAGAGAATCCGTCAAGAGTCGGAACCGCTGTTTTCTGGTGTTCTTTCGGTGTCGTATGTGGATTCGGTACATGGTTGCCGGCAAAAGTTTCCGGTGCCCTTGTTCTGATCATGTGCCTGCCGCCGATCTTTAAGAAGGTTAAAATCGGCAAAGTCGATAATCCGACAAAAGAACATACAGAACAGCAGTTTAAGAAGATCGGTATGAAAATTTTCATCCCGGCATTCTCAGTAGCTGTATGCTCCCTGTTCTTTGCATTATTCAGTAACATGAGTTCAATGATCGCAATCACAATTGGTGTTATTGTTGCAATGATCTTACTGATTGCTTACGATTCAAAACAGAATAAACCGGTAGTATTCTTAAATGATTCGGAAAGATTCCTCGGAATCACAGGACCACTCAGTATGCTTCCTCAGTTACTGGGATGCCTTGGTGGTGTATTTACGGCAGCAGGAGTCGGCGATGTTATCGCACAGCTTGTTGAAAAGGTCGTTCCGAAGGGAAATGTAAACGTTGGTATCATCATATATGCGATCGGTATGGTACTCTTTACTATGATCATGGGAAATGCATTTGCTGCGATCACAGTTATGACCGTTGGTATCGGAGCACCATTCGTACTTGCTTACGGTGCCAATCCGGTAGTGATCGGTATGATCGCACTTACATGTGGATACTGTGGAACTCTGCTTACACCAATGGCAGCAAACTTCAATATCCTGCCGGTAGCGATCCTGAATATGAAGGACCGTTGGGGCGTAATCAAGAATCAGGTTCTGGTTGCACTTATTATGCTTGTATTCCAGATCTGTTATATGATAGTATTAAAGTAAATAAGATATGAGAAACTAAGGTCATCGTTTTCTGACTTTTCAGAGAAATGGTGGCCTTAGAATCCTTAAGCGATAGAAAGAAGAGGAACATATGACACCGAATATGGAACGGGGGGCCCGGATCATTATTCACGAATGGGTAAAAGTAAGGGCGTGGGACAAAGTACTGATCGTGACATCGAAGGAATATCTTGCAGAAGCAAAAGCAATGGAAAAAGAGGCTTCCGGAAAAGCACGGTCAGTGAATACGCTGCTTGTCGAGAACAAGGGGCGTCATGTGGGAATCTTTTTTGATGATAATGAAGCAGTTTTCGATCCTTATACGGCAATTATCGCGGCGACAGAGTATTCGCTGGTGACAACGAAAGCCGCAAAGCGTGCGATACAGAAACACAAGAAATTCCTGTCCCTGCCACTGGCAACCAATGACGGAAGATCTTTTCTGGAATACGATTTTCTGACGATGGATACGAAGAAGAGCCGGCTGATGGCAAAGGCATTTATCAAATATCTCAAGTATTCAGAAAAAGTCCGTGTGACAACTCCGGCAGGAACGGATATGATGTTCTGCAAAGTGGGCAGAGATCCGGGATTTTTTAACGGAGTTCTGAAGGATGGAAAGGGATATTCTTCTTCCAGTATTGAGGTCTATGTTCCGATCGAGGAGACAAAGACAGAAGGGGTGATGGTGCTTGACGGTTCTCTCGGATATATTGGTCGCGCAGAGGAACCGACAAGGATTTTATTTAAAGGCGGACGGATTACGGAGATTGAAGAGACACCGACCGGAATTCGGTTGAAAAAATATATGGAAGATTATCAGGATCCCCGGATCTATATTGCAGGGGAGCTCGGGATCGGATTAAATTCATGCTCGCAGTGCCTTGGAAACTGTTATATTGAGGATGAATCCGCTTATGGGACATTCCATGTAGGACTTGGGCGTAATATTGCTCTTGGAGGTATTCAGAACGCCAAAGGGCATTTTGATCTGGTATGTATGGAACCGGATATTTACACGGACAACAGACAGATCATGCAGCAGGGGAAGGTTATTATCCCGGAGCCTGTGTTATACTAAGAGATATAAAGGAGGAAATTAACATGAAGGTTTTATTAACAGGATTTGATCCATTTGGGGGAGAAAGTGTAAATCCGGCATTCGAGGCAATCAAGCTTCTTCCGTCAACAATTGCGGGAGCAGAGATCGTATATGTAGAGATCCCTACAGAATTCAAGAAAAGTGCACCGGCAGTTGAAGCAGCGATCAAGGAACATAACCCGGATATAGTGATCAACGTAGGTCAGGCAGGCGGACGTTCCTGCGTAACGGTAGAAAAAGTAGGAATCAACCTTGCAGATGCCCGGATTCCGGACAATGCAGGTGACCAGCCACTTGATGAGCCACTTCAGGCAGACGGTCCAACCGGATACTTTGCAACAATTCCGGTAAATGCAATGGTTCAGAATGTACGTGCTCACGGACTTCCATGCCATGTATCTTTTACAGCAGGAACCTACGTATGCAACTGTGTAATGTACAATGTACTGCATATGTGTGCAACCAAATACACCAACATCCGTGCCGGATTTATCCATGTTCCATTCGCATGCGAACAGGTTGTAGATAAAGCGAACGGAATGGCAAGCATGCCGCTTGAGACCATCGCAAAGTCTCTGGAATACTGTATTGAAGCTGTAGTGAATAATACAGAAGATGTAAAAGAGGCTATGGGAACTACCCATTAATATGTAAATAGGAAATACCGTCGCATTGGAAATGAGATCTGATGCGGCGGTATTTTTTTGAGAAATTCTATCAAAAATACAGTATCATATCACTTAAAGAGAATGAATGTTCATTAAATATTAAAAAATTCTATTATAAAGAAAAAGAATTGATTTGTCATGGAAAAGAATGTTATGTATAATATGCATAAAGAAAGCGAAGCGGAAATAAGAAAAATGAACAATTTTACGAACGAAGAGAGCTTTTTTTAAAAAATCAAGTTGATTAAGAAGGTGAAGAAAACAATCTAGTGGGGAAAAGATTATCGTAAAAAAAATATGGATGGAAAACAATAACAGAGGCGAAGGAGAAGTGAAATGAGTAATTTAATGGGGATGCTGACGACTATCCAAAGTTATGTATGGGGACCTCCGACATTGTTGCTGCTGATCGGTACAGGGCTTTACTTTACTATCAAATTGAGAGGGCTGCAGATCACAAAATTTCCACGTGCGGTAAGGATCATCTTCGAAAAAGAAAGTGGAACCGGGAGCGGAGAAGGAGATGTATCGGCATTTGCGACGCTATGTACAACGATGGCAGCAGATATAGGAACAGGAAGTATTGTTGGAGTTGCAACGGCGCTTCGAATTGGTGGACCGGGATCGTTATTCTGGATGTGGATTTCAGCCATACTTGGTATGGTGACGAAATATTCGGAAAGTCTTTTAGCGGTAAAATATCGAGTGACGGACGAGAATAACCAGATGGCTGGCGGACCGATGTTTTATATCCAAAATGGTATGGGAGAGAGGTTTATTTGGCTTGCAAAAATCTTTTCTGTGTTTGGCATATGTACAGCATTATTTGGCTGCGGAACGTTTCCGCAGGTAAATGCGATCACAGAATCTGTCAATGTGACATTCCATATACCGATCATTGTAGCAGGTGTGATTGTGACGATACTTACTGCGGTTGTAACGATCGGAGGAATTAAAAGTATTTCAAAGGTTGCTGAAATTGTGGTGCCGATCATGGCGCTTACTTTTCTTGGAGGCTCGGTAGTGGCGCTGGTGATCAACCGGGCGGCGGTACCGGATGCTTTTAAGACCATTTTTACCTGTGCATTTGCAAAAGAATCGGTAATCGGAGGAACTGCAGGAACAGGTGTCATTACGTTTATGACGGTTATGAGAACCGGGATTGCCAGAGGGGTCTATACAAATGAGGCAGGACTTGGAAGTTCACCGATCGTTGCAGCAGCAGCGAAGACGAACTCCGGTGTGAGACAGGGGCTTCTTTCCATGACAAGTGTGTTTGTTACTACGATTCTGACCTGTTCTATGACAGGACTGGTTATCATCAGTAGTGGGCTGATGAACAGTTCGGATATGAACGGAAGTACGCTTGTTACGGCGGCATATAACATGTGTCTGCCGCACAATATAGGAAAGTATCTGATCGCAGTAGGAATTATGTTCTTTGCATTTACCACCATTTTGGGATGGAATTATTACGGAGAACGCTGCCTGGTTTATCTGACCGGCACAACAAAATGGATCAAACCATATAAGATCATCTACATTGCAGCGATTGCACTGGCGCCGTTTTTATCGCTGGAACCAATCTGGCTCCTGGCAGATATCACGAATGCGCTGATGATCATTCCAAATCTGATCGCAATTATTGCACTTAGAAAAGTGATCATTGGGGAAACAAAACTGTATTTTTCAAAACCAAATATAAAAAAAGTTTCTGTTGGCGTGAAAGCGACAGAATCATAGGAAATATCCTGATGGTAGAAGTGTTCTGCTATCAGGATATTTTTATTGTGTGTATTTGGGAGAGCGATTCAAATTTCTGAGTCCTTTGTTATTTGAGGTTGTGATATCAACAGACCTCTTTATTTTCAGAACATTTGCTAATTGAAGACGGACTGGGACCATGTTATAATCAGGCAACAAGATGTGGAGAAAAAGAACGATAGAAAATCTAAAAATCAAATTATAGTCATATAACCAGCAGCTTATGGAAACTCATATCTGAAAATGCTCCTGATAAAAATTGTAGCGGGAGGAAATATATGAGAACGAAATTACAGAAGTATTTCCCAATGATAAAGACCAGGCAGGCGATTCTGGACGAGATTGATGGGAATACAAAAATGCATAGTGTTTTTTACAGCTGGGAAAAGAAACAGAAGGAAGAATTTTTAGATTTTTGTACAGGTGTAAAAGGGGTAAAATTACTGTATGATTCATTTTTTAAGCAGATTATGAATCCGGAGACGGCACCGAGGCGGCTGGAAGAGTTTATTTCAGCAGCAATAGGGGAGAAAGTGAAAATCCTGCATGTGCTGCCAAATGAATCTGCGAGAATTGCAGCAGAGGATTCACTTTTAATTATGGACATGGTGGTACAGTTGACGGACGGAAGTCTGGCAAATGTGGAAATCCAGAAGCTGGGATACCGCTTTTCAGGACAGAGAAGTGCGTGTTATTCAGCTGATTTGCTTTTACGGCAGTATAAGCGACTACGGGAAGAAAAAGGAAAGAGTTTTACATATAAAGATGTCAAGAACGTATATACAATCGTGTTATTTGAAAAAAGTGAGAAGAAATATCATGAATTTTCAGAGCAGATTTATATCCATCATATGGAGCAGAAAAGCGATACCGGAATCCAGGCAGATCTGCTTCAGAAATACACGTTTATATGCCTTGACATCTTCCGGGATGTCATTCAAAATAAAGATGGAGAGATTGAGAATAATCTGGAAAAATGGTTATTATTTCTAAGTGAAGATAATCCGGAGAGAATCATGCAGCTAGTCGAAAAAATACCGGAGTTTAAGGCTCTTTATGAAGAAGTATATACCATGTGCCAGAATGTGGAAAGGATGATGGAAATGTTCTCGAAAGAGCTGGAGATATTGGATAAAAATACAGTACGGTATATGATCGATGAGATGCAGGAAGAGCTTGAAGGGCAAAAGAAAGAAATCGATGCCAAAAATAGAGAGATCAAAGGACAGCAAAAAAAGCTTGAAGATCAAGGCAGGATCATCCATGAAGATGCAAAGCGTATAGAAGAAATGAATCAACTTCTTAAAAAAAGAGAAGAAAAGATTCAGGAACTGATGGAGCAGTTAGAAGAGTCATCCAGATAAGAGAAGGGCGTACTGGTTACTGGCTATAATAAAAGATGAATATCGTCGCATTGGAAATATGTCTGATGCGGCGGTATTTTTGCGTTAGAGGATAAATAAGGTTGTGACAGCACAATTAAGTATAATCTGTGTTTCCATCAATTCTCTTTCAGAAGATTCCAACACCCCCAGAAAATCATTCGATACCGTTGAACAGGCGGATTTCCAAATATATGTACTCCGGTTCCCTTCGAGGCAATGGAGATGAAACCCAGGAATCGTGGAAGCCATTGCTGAACACGATTCCCGTTTTCGGGGGTTCATCGGAATGTTTTGCCGAGGGGAACCGGAGTACATATATTTGGAAATCCGCCGCCACCAACCAACAAAATTTTCCTCCACCAGTTGGAAATCCCCCGCATTTCTGCTAGAATGGAACACAGAGAAAAGGAGCGAACACAATATGAATTTTGCGCATTTGCACGTCCATACGGAATACAGCCTTCTGGACGGTTCAAATAAAATTAAAGAATATGTTGCCAGAGTCAAAGAACTGGGGATGACAGCCGCGGCGATCACAGATCATGGTGTTATGTATGGCGTCATTGACTTCTACAGGGCGGCAAGGGCGGCAGGAATCAATCCTGTGCTGGGATGCGAAGTCTACGTGGCACCGGGATCCAGATTCGATAAAACGGCCGTAGGACGCGATGAGGACCGATATTATCACCTGGTACTTCTTGCCGAGAATAATACGGGCTACGCCAATCTGATGAAGATCGTGTCACGTGCATTTACGGAAGGTTACTATTATAAGCCAAGAGTAGATTATGAGCTTCTGGAGACCTATCACGAAGGAATCATTGCCCTCAGTGCATGTCTTGCCGGAGAGGTACAGAGGAATCTGGCGAGAGGGATGTATGAAGAAGGAAAAAAGGCTGCGCTTCATTATGAACAGATTTTTGGGAAAGGCAACTTTTTTCTGGAACTGCAGGATCATGGGATTCCGGAGCAGCGCACCGTCAACCAGCAGCTGATGCGTCTGTCGCAGGAGATCGGAATCGATCTTGTGGCGACCAATGACGTGCATTATACCTACGCAGAAGATGAAAAGCCACATGATATCCTGCTTTGTCTTCAGACAGGGAAAAAGCTCGCAGACGAGGATCGGATGCGCTATGAAGGCGGACAGTACTACGTGAAGTCCAAAGAAGAGATGGCAGAACTTTTCCCATATGCACCGGAGGCGCTGGAAAATACACAGAAGATTGCAGACAGATGCCATGTAGAGATTGAATTTGGTGTGACAAAGCTTCCGAAATTCGATGTGCCGGAAGGATTTACCTCATGGGAATATTTGAATAAGCTCTGTTTTGACGGACTGAAAAGACGATATGGAGAAGACCCGGATCCAGCTCTTGTGGAGCGTCTGAATTATGAATTGGGCGTTATCAAAAGCATGGGTTACGTGGATTACTTCCTTATTGTATGGGATTTCATTCATTTTGCAAAAAGCAATGGAATCATGGTTGGACCTGGGCGTGGATCTGCGGCGGGAAGCATTGTGGCGTACACACTTGCGATCACCAATATCGATCCGATCCGGTATCAGCTGCTGTTCGAGCGTTTCCTGAATCCGGAACGTGTGTCCATGCCCGATATCGACGTGGACTTCTGCTTTGAAAGAAGGCAGGAGGTCATTGACTATGTTGTGCGTAAATACGGCAAAGACCGGGTGGTGCAGATCGTAACCTTTGGTACACTGCAGGCGCGCGGGGTGCTGCGGGATGTGGGAAGGGTTATGGATCTTTCCTATGCCTTTGTGGATTCAATTGCAAAGATGATTCCGAAAGAACTGAATATTACACTGGATAAATCCTTGAAGATGAACCATGAGCTGAAGAAGCTCTATGATGAAGACCCGCAGGTAAAAGAGCTGATCGATATGTCAAAGAGACTGGAAGGTCTGCCACGGCATACATCCATGCATGCCGCGGGAGTCGTGATCAGTCAGAAGGATGTGGATGAATATGTTCCGCTGGCACTTGGAGCGGACAATAATGTGGTCACACAGTTTACCATGACTACGCTGGAAGAACTGGGACTTCTGAAAATGGATTTCCTAGGGCTTCGTACCCTGACCGTCATCCAGGATGCGATCAGACTGGTTGAAAAAAGTACCGGTGTGAAGCTGGTAACAGAAGAATTAAATTATAATGATAAAGCAGTACTTGACTATATCGGAACCGGCAAGACAGACGGTATTTTCCAGATAGAAAGTGCAGGGATGAAGAGCTTCATGAAGGAGCTTCGCCCACAGAGCCTGGAAGACATCATCGCCGGAATTTCCCTTTACCGTCCGGGGCCGATGGATTTCATTCCGCAGTATATCAAAGGAAAGAACCATCCGGAGCTTATTACTTACGAATGCCCACAGTTAGAGCCGATCCTGGCACCGACCTACGGCTGCATCGTATACCAGGAACAGGTTATGCAGATCGTGCGTGACCTTGCCGGATATTCACTTGGGCGAAGCGACCTTGTACGTCGTGCCATGAGTAAGAAAAAGGGCGACGTGATGCAGAGAGAGCGTCAGAATTTTGTATATGGTAATGAGGAAGAAGGCATTCCGGGCTGTGTCAAAAATGGAATCGATGAAAAGGTTGCGAATAAGATCTATGATGAAATGATCGATTTTGCAAAGTATGCGTTTAACAAATCACATGCGGCAGCTTATGCGGTTGTCTCATACCAGACAGCGTATCTGAAATATTATTATCCGGTAGAATATATGGCAGCGCTTATGACTTCTGTCATCGACAATCCGGGAAAGGTTGCCGAATACATTTACACTTGCCGACAGATAGGAATTTCTATCCTGCCGCCGGATATCAATCGTGGGGTTGGTGATTTTTCTGTGGATAATGGTAATATCCGTTACGGACTTGCGGCGATCAAGGGGGTCGGAAGACCGGTGATCGAGCAGATCATCCGGGACAGAGAAGAGCATGGCACGTTTCGTGATCTGAAGGATTTTCTGGAACGGCTTTCCGGTAAGGAAGTCAATAAACGTGCGGTAGAAAACTTTATCAAATCCGGCGCATTTGACAGCCTGAAAGGGACCAGAAAGCAGTTTATGATCATTTATGTGCAGATCATGGATCAGGTAGCGCAGAACAAGAAAAATTCGCTTGCCGGACAGATATCGCTCTTTGATATTGTGGATGACGAACAGAAAAAAGAATTTGAGGTCACGCTTCCGGATGTGGGGGAATACCAGAAGGAGACGATGCTTGCATTTGAAAAAGAAGTACTCGGCGTGTATATCAGCGGACATCCATTGGAAGAATATGAAGAGAAATGGAGGAAGAGTATTTCTGCAACAACATTGGATTTTCAGCTTGATGAAGAGACCGGACGGACAAAAGTGCGTGACGGGTCAAGGGAGATCATCGGTGGTATGATCACATCAAAGACGATCAAATACACAAAGAAGAATCAGACGATGGCATTTATTACCGTAGAGGATCTTCTTGGAACGGTAGAGGTTGTCATTTTCCCGCAGAGCTATGAGAAGAGCCAGCAGTATCTGCAGGAGGACAGCAAGGTATTTGTGCGCGGACGCGTATCGGAAGAGGACGATAATGCAAGTAAGCTGATCTGTGAGGAAGTAATTCCGTTTGAGATGACGAAAAAAGAACTGTGGATCCAGTATGCAGACAAACAGAGTTACCTTCAGGATGAGCAGAATCTGTTCCGGATGCTCGCGGAAAGTGAGGGCGAGGATCAGGTTGTAATCTTCTGCAAAGCGGAGAGAGCGGTAAAAAGATTGCCTAAAAACGCAAATATCCAGGTAGAACCTGGGATTTTGAGCAGATTGACGAATTATTTCGGAGAAGATTGTGTAAAAGTAATAGAAAAACCCATTGAAATGAAGGGGTGAATATTATACAATAACGTGTGAATTGAGATAAATTAAGCAAAAGGATAGTAAAGTTACAAAGTAGAAGAGACGGAGGAGACATATCATGGCAGAAAAAGTAATCAGAACTATCGGCGTATTGACCAGTGGTGGAGACGCACCGGGAATGAACGCTGCAATCCGTGCAGTTGTAAGAACCGCATTGGGCAAAGGACTGAAAGTAAGAGGAATCAGAAGAGGTTATTCAGGACTTCTTAACGAGGAAATTATTGATTTAAGTGCCAGAGATGTATCAGACACGATCCAGAGAGGTGGAACGATTCTTCTGACAGCCCGTTGCGAGGAAATGCGTACACCAGAAGGACAGCAGAAAGCAGCAGCAATCTGTAAGAAATACGGAATTGACGGTCTGGTAGTTATCGGAGGAGACGGTTCCTTCAAGGGAGCACAGAAATTATCTGATTTTGGAGTAAATACAATCGGACTTCCGGGAACGATCGATCTTGATATCGCATGTACAGAATACACAATCGGATTCGATACAGCGGTTAATACAGCGATGGAAGCAATCGACAAAGTACGTGATACATCTACATCACATGAAAGATGCAGTGTTATCGAAGTTATGGGACGTGATGCAGGATACCTTGCACTGTGGTGCGGTATTGCCAATGGAGCAGAGAAGATTCTTCTTCCTGAGGAACATGACTACGATGAAGCAAAGATCATTGCAGACATCAAAGAAAGCAGAAAACGCGGTAAAAAGCATTACATTATCATCAATGCCGAAGGTATCGGTGATTCTATGAATATGGCAAAGAGAATCGAAAAAGAGACAGGTATGGAGACCCGTGCTACGATTCTTGGTCACATGCAGCGTGGTGGAAGCCCGACAGCAAAAGACAGAGTTTATGCATCTATCATGGGATCTCTTGCCGTAGATCTTCTTCTTGAAGGAAAAACAAACCGTGTAGTAGGATACAAACATGGCGAGTATATTGACTTCGATATCAACGAAGCACTGGCAATGCAGAAAGGAATTCCGGAGTACCAGTACGATATCGCAAAACAGCTTGCCATCTAATAACAGACAGATTGGATGACGTGTATGACACAGGATGTATTATTGACGATTTCCGGACTGCATGATATGGCATTTGCAGATCCGGAAGAAAATGAAGAGAATGAGCCGATCGAAGTGATCACTCCGGCGAGCTATTACTGGAAGAACGGAAAGCATTATATTCTTTATGATGAAGTAATGGAAGGGATTCCGGGGGTGGTTAAGAATAAGATCAAGATCACCGGTGAAGATTCGATGGAGATCATGAAGAGCGGAATTACGAATGCACATATGGTATTTGAGAAGAATCAGATGAATGTTACTTATTATGATACACCGTATGGGCAGCTTCATGTTGGAATTCATACACGGAAGCTGGATGTGAATGTGGATGATGAGCGAATTGATATTGCTGTGGAGTATGGGCTTGATGTGAATCATGAAGCGACGGCAGACTGCCGGATCGCAATGAGCATAAGACCGAAAGCACAGGCAGAGGAAGCAATTTCAGGAAAATAAAACAAAAAGGGTAAATGATTCGATCGGCTCAGAATCATTTACCCTGTTTTTCATTATGGGGAATAAAAAAGAACGTACCTTATGGCACATTCTTTTTTAATCTTACTTGTTCCGCAGTCTTGCCCAGAATCCTTTTTTCTTAGGTGGAGTCTCAAGAGAACCTCTGACTCCTTTTACTGCAGTGATGTAAATACCGCTTACGGTTGCTTTTACTTCTTTTTTGACTGGAATAAGATCATAGATGCTTGCATCACACATCAGAGTCATGATCTTTGGTCCGACTTTTGCCTTGACTACCGGTACCTTTGAACGACGAAGATACTTAGGTGTATTCTCAAGAACAACTGACGGGAAACCGGCATCTTTAAGCTTCATCTTACCTTTGTCGATAACCAGGATGTTGACCTGCTGTGCAGCAGCTGCAATCATCTCTTCCTGTTCTGCCTGCTTTTTCTGCGCTTTCTTACCGAGGAAATACAGAACAACCAGGGCGATAAGCAGTACGGCAAGAATTACCAGTAATACGATCGTTATCTTACTCACGGGTTTTCCTCCTCAAATCATATTTACACATAGCTTATTGTAGCATTGTTTGTAGACAAGTGCAAGTAATTTGAAGTTTTTGGCGGCTTTTTGAAAGTAATGGAAAATCTGAAATAAATGTGAATTTTGGGAAATCCCTTTTCAATGACGGATTATGTGTTATAATCATATGTAGCGCTCTGATGTGGGTGATTTGGACAGTCAGAGAGAATGAAGATATAAGAGGTGTAAAATAAAATGAAAAAGAAATTAACAGTACTGGCAGCAGGTATCTGTGCATTGTCATTACTTCTTACCGGATGCTCCGGTGAGATTTCCAATGATTATGTTACGATTACAAAATATAAAGGTGTGGAGATTGATAAAGTAGATGCGGATGCGATATCGGATAATGATGTAGAAACACAGATCAACAGTGTGCTTCAGTCTAAATCAACTACAACAGAAGTTACAGACCGTGCAGCACAAACCGGAGATACAGTAACGATCGACTATGAAGGAAAAAAAGATGGTGTGGCATTTGATGGTGGAACAGCGACAGATGCACAGCTTACATTAGGAAGCGGTCAGTTTATTGACGGATTTGAGGACGGTGTTGTCGGACATAATATCGGTGATACCTTTGATCTGGATCTGACTTTCCCGGAAAACTATGGAAATGAAGAGCTTGCAGGTCAGGCAGTTGTGTTTACCGTTACACTGAAGGGAATTAGCCAGACCGATGTACCGGAGCTTACCGATGAATTTGTACAGAGTGTTTCTGAGACTTCCAAGACGGTGGAAGAGTACAAAAAGGAAATCAAAAAATCTCTGAAAAAAAACAGCAAAGAAAACCAGCAGAATACAATCAAGGAAAATGCATGGAAAGCAGTACTTGAGAACACAACTGTGAACAAGTATCCGAAGAAGGATCTGAAGAATATGATCAGTTCGATCAAGACACAGTATAAGAATATGGCATCTTATTATAACCTTGATTTTGCAGATTTCCTTAAACAGTATATGAATATGGATGAGGAAACTTTTAATTCAAAGGCAACCCAGGCTGCAAAGGATCAGGTAAAGGCCAACCTTGTGGCAGATCTGATCATTGAGAAGGCAAAGATCGATGTGTCAGATAAGACACTTGAGAAGAAGTATAAGGAGTATGCAAAGGCTTACGGATACGAAGATGTAGATGCACTCAAAAAAGCACTGGAAGATGCCGGGAACCTGGAGAATCTGGAAAAGACAGCAAGACTGGATATCGTAGAAGACTGGGTAGCAGACAACTGCAAGCAGGTGAAAAGTACTTCATCTGACAGCAGCAAAAGCGGTTCAAGCAATACAGGAAGTACCGGCAGCACAGAAAGTACAAAATAGATATAAGCAAACAGTCAAAAGGCGGAGAGTAAAATCTTCGTCTTTTTTCTTCCTGAAGGGAATGGTATGATATAGAAAGTAATTGTTTTTACAAAATGAAATATGCTACAGGAGGACAAGATGAAAGCAGTACTTTTTGATATGGATGGCATCCTGATCGATACAGAGAAATATCTGACAGTATACAAACAAAAGGCAATGCGGGAGGCGGGATACCGGCTGGACCTGGAAACGGCCTACAAATTCCGCAGCTGTGCATCCGTATTTGCAAGAGAGCAGATGAAGGAAATTTTTGGAGAGGATTTCCCATACAATGAGCTCAGACGGCGCAGACAGGAACTGATGAGTGATCACATTGCGCGTTTCGGAATCGAGAAGAAGCCGTATGTGGAAGAGACGATCAAGGAGCTGAAAAGACGTGGTTATCAGAGAGCGGTTGTGACGGCTACAGCGGAAGACAGGGCTGTGCGTTATCTGGAAATGGTCGGATTTAAAGAGCTGTTTGATGAGATCATCAGTGCATCTATGGTGAAATTGGGAAAACCGAGGCCGGATGTGTATCTCTATGCCTGTGAGAAGATCGGGCGGAAGCCTGAAGAGTGCATGGCGGTTGAAGATTCACCGAACGGGGTAAATGCGGCTTATCAGGCGGGCTGCCATGTGACGATGGTTCCGGATCTGACACCTGCGGACGAAGAGGTCAAAAAGATGGCAGATCATGTTGTCCCAGATCTGCGAGGACTTCTGGAATATCTGAAATAACCCCTGAAAATGAGGAGAGCCGATATCCGGTTTCCCGAATATCGGCGTTTATGAAAAAGAAAAATTTTATTATGTGAAAAGGTTTATTTCCTTTTGACAATTATTAGTATACTCATATCTTGTGAAAAAAGTGTGTTTATAATTTGAAAGAATTATGAACGTTTGTGAACATGTTATACATATATTCTGAAGGAACCGCAGAAAGCAGAGTCTGTAGCCCGGCAAAAGGAATTTAATCTGTTCCGGGAAGCATCGACCGGACGAAAAGCGAAAACAATTCCCGCATGCATGGAGAAGTAAAAAACATGGATTCCGGATGCCACTGTACGCCAAGTGCAAAAGGCTGTCCTTCGATTTCGATTGCTTCGACTGTGCCATCAGAAGTGTGTGCACAGGCATGGACATTTTTTCCGAGCAGATGAACGGACTGATGGTGGAAACTATTGGTGTACAGAGTGTCTCCGGTCAGTTCATGAAGATGGCTGCCTTTGGTGATGAAGATCTGATGCCACATATCGCTGCGGTTCTGTGAGGTCTGCATATGCAGAAAAGGATCTCCGGGCTGGCAGGAAAGATCCTGATAGACCGTTCCGCCACAGGCAGCGTTGAGTACCTGCATACCCCGGCAGATGCCGATTACCGGCAGATGCCGTTTTAAGATTTCCTCTGCAAAATGAATCTGGAAAAGATCCACAGAAAGATTGGTCTGTCCTACACCGGGAAGTGGATCTTCATTGAAGAGAAACGGTGTAAAATCACCTCCTCCGGGGAGTAGAAATCCATCGCATATGTCAAGATAAGAATCGATCGGGAAGTCCTGAGGAAGAATCGGTATCAGAAGGGGGATTCCTCCGGAAATGCGGACTGCCCGCACATAGGTATCGGTTACAAACTGGTTTTTGCCGTCGAAGCCACAGCATAAGATTCCAACAACTGGTTTCATATTTACAATCCTCCTCTTTATCAGATAAAACAGTTGTTACAAAATATGTGGAGTCTGTATGAAATATGTATTATAATAGAAAAAGCAACGTGCCAGATGGCAGGAAAGGAGTTCCTATGAAACTGGTTATTCCGGAGTATAAAACATTAGAACTTGATACGATATTTTTAGATATGAACGGGACGATCGCTGTGGACGGTGTGATCCCGCCGAGTGTGAAGGAACGTCTTATCGCACTTTCAGAGCAGTTCCGAATTTATGTACTGACTGCAGATACGCATGGAAATGCGAAAGCGCAGTGCGAAGGGCTTCCGGTGATCCTGGAGACATTTCCGACAGGTAATGCAAAGGAGTATAAAAGGGAATTGGTAAAAGCAACCGGTGCAAAGCGCTGTGTGGCAATCGGCAATGGCAGAAACGATGAGTGGATGCTGAAAGAGGCGGCACTTTCCATCGCTGTTATGGATCGGGAAGGTGTCTATGGGAAATTATTGAAAAATGCGGATCTCTGTGTCAGATCTATGCAGGATGGACTGGATCTTCTGCTCTATCCAGGCCGGATCATTGCAGGACTCCGTGGATAATATTTGCAGAAGAATACGTAAGAGTATGTGGAAGGAGAAAAAATGCATCAGGCTATAGTGACATTGAAAAAGGGCGAGGGACGTCTGCTGAAATCAGGCGGCGCCTGGATATTCGATAATGAAATTGATTCGATCATGGGAGAATTTGAGAATGGTGACATTGTGATCGTCCATGATTTTGACGGGTACGGAATGGGAAGAGGATTTATCAATATGAATTCTAAGATCCGGATCCGTATGATGACAAGAAAGCAGGATCAGGAGATCGATCATGCATTTCTGGAAATGAGAGTGAGAGATGCGTGGGAATACCGGAAAAAGACAGTAGATACATCAAGCTGCCGTGTGATTTTCGGGGAAGCGGATTTTCTTCCAGGGCTGGTGATCGATAAATTCTCGGATGTGCTGGTTGTAGAGTCTCTTGCACTCGGAATCGACCGGATGAAAGAAGAGATCGTGGACATTTTGAAAGCGGTTCTTTCAGAAGATGGAATTACGATCCGTGGCGTGTATGAACGGAGCGATGCAAAGGTTCGTCAGAATGAAGGCATGGAGAGAGTCAAAGGCTTTATCGGTGAAGAATTTGATACCAAAGTTGAGATTGTGGAAAATGGTGTCAGATACATGGTTGATGTCAAAGACGGACAGAAGACAGGATTTTTCCTGGATCAGAAATACAATCGTCTGGCAATCCAGAGACTTTGCAAGGATGCAGAGGTTCTGGACTGCTTCACGCACACTGGCTCTTTTGCGCTGAATGCAGGGATTGCAGGGGCAAAGCATGTAACAGGTGTAGATGCTTCAGAACTTGGCGTAGAACAGGCAAGAGAGAACGCAAGACTCAATGGATTAGAAGACAGAGTTGAATTTGTCTGTGCAGACGTATTTGACTTGCTTCCAAAGCTGGAAGAAGAAGGAAAGCAGTATGATGTGGTAATCCTGGATCCACCTGCATTTACCAAATCCCGTAAGACGATCAAGAATGCGACAAAGGGATATCGCGAGATCAATATGCGCGGAATGAAGCTGGTAAAACCAGGCGGATATCTGGCAACCTGTTCCTGCTCGCATTTTATGGATTATGAGCTTTTTACGAAGACGATCCACCAGGCAGCGCAGAATGTGCATAAGAGAGTCAGACAGGTAGAATACCGGACACAGGCACCGGATCATCCGATTTTGTGGTCTGCAGAAGAATCGTATTATTTAAAATTCTATGTGTTCCAGATCGTCGATGAAAAGTAGACTTTAAACGCATTGTAAATACTGCAATTTATATAATAAAAAGGGGATTGAATATGATATGCTACCCTCATATAGGACAATGAAATATAAAAGTCCTATATGGGGGTAT
>NZ_JAAIMM010000020.1 GCF_013300725.1 Allocoprococcus comes | reverse complement strand
ATACAAGCCAGTGCAGCCCGTTATCACCAGAAGTATCAAAAAGATATGCAGAAGCATCAAATCGAAAAGAGCGGGGCATGTATATAACCAATGGAGTAAGATTTAATGCAGATGCAATAGGCGCCTTCAATATCCTGCGGAAATATCTTTCCGTATCCGGAAAGCGGAAGAAACTGTCCATAACTGGACTAAAAAATCCAGAAATAATAAAAGTAGCTGCATAGCCGAAAGGTAAGCAGTATTGGTGTCATGGACGCACCCTGAAAAAAGGCGGTATCCCGCCAAAAATCAGATGCTCTGGTAACTTAGTTGCCGAGTAGTTCACTAGAACTGTGCTCGGATAGTTCCTCTGATAGCGAAAAAGAAGATTTTCACGTGTCGATTCAGATCCGTGAAAATCTTCTTTTTATTTTAACTTTATCTTACATAAATCCCTGTATGGATTCGTCCTCGCAAGCCCAATTTCAACCGCTTCACCTGTAAACGGTGCAAACTGGTTCTGCATCACAGCAAATGCCTCCCGCATTTCCGCCTGGTTCAGTCTTTTTCCCAGTGTTGTATGTGGGAACCAGGAAAATGGCTGGTATCTGCTCTGAACCCGGACACCCTCCAGGTATCTGATCTTGGTGAAAACGGTCTCTGACATCTTCTGCAAATATACATTTAAAACCGGTGCCAGATAAATGGTATGTGGCAGAAAAATCCCTACCGAACACCAGAAAATCTGTCCATTTTCCAAATCCTGTTCCATTTTCTTAAAACAGGATATTGCTTTTTCTTCCTCTGCCATATCAAATGCCGACAAAGTAATATGCGGCGGAACCTGTCCGTCAATCATCGCCGCATTGCCTGTCTTTCGTGCAATCTGTTCCATATACAACTGGATTTTCCGGTTCGTACTTTCGTCAAAATAAAGCGATATGAGGTACATGCTATCCTTTCAGTCCCGCTGACTGCCGGATCATATCTTCCACTACGATATCGTAAATCTCGCCGATACTGTTACAATATTCCAGAATCTTCCATGGCTCGTTTGTATGGAAATGAATTTTGATCAGGTCTTCATCTCCTACCGCGATCAGGCAGTTTCCTTCAAAATGTTCGGATATATATTCTGCAATCTCATCTTCATCCAGATCTTCATCTCTTCTGTCGATCAGAAGCTGCGTATCATAACGGTATGCAAACTGATCCTCTTCTACATCTATACTGTGTACATTTTCCATCTGTTTGTTCCTCCTTACTCAAAGTTCAAGAACAGTATAGCATATTTTTATTTGTTATCAAATGTAATATTTCTGACCATATTCCGGTTGATCAGCTGGATTCCCTTTTTCCCTGCATCCACTTTGATCCACTGGGAATCAGCTTCCATAAGTGTTCCTTTGATCGCACCTACTTCGTTAAAAAGACTTATTGTACAGTTTTTTCCCATATACTGATCTAACATTGAACCTTCCATATCTTTGATTTCCTTTCCGTCTGCTAAAATTGTGATTACGCTCTGTGTCTGCTGCATCGCCTGCATCATTGTTACCATATTCAGGTTGTTGATTGCAACCATTGTTGCAATGTCCATACCGATCCACCTCCTGCTTTTTGAATCTTAATATACCGGTGAAATCTTTTCTTTATTCTACTTCATATTTGAGGATCCGTAAAGGGATTGCTGGAAGTTCGTTCGATTGACGGGCATACGCCCTATAAATAACTCAAGCCGAGGTCAAATTCCTGCTAGCAGGATTTGACCTCGGCTTTCCTTATTTGCACTGCCTATTTCTGAACAATGTTTATGATTTTCTTCGGAACGTAAATTTCTTTTACGATATTTCCTGTAAGTTTATCTGCGATTGCTTCTTTTCCGGCTGCGATTGCTTCTTCTTTTGTAGTCTCTGCGGAAATCTTGATGACTGCTCTTGTTTTTCCATTGATCTGTACCGGAATTTCGATTTCATCATCTTTCATGGCTTCTGCATCGTATTTTGGCCATCCGGCACGGAATACGCTTTCTTTGTTGCCAAGTTCTTCCCAGATTTCTTCTGCCATATGTGGCGCAAATGGTGCAAGTAATACTGCGAGGGTATCCAGAGTATCTCTGTCTACTCCGCCTTCTTTCTTGGCGATTGCAACCAGTGTGTTGGTGTGCTCCATGAATGCAGAGATTACTGTATTCAGGCTGAAGCTTTCCAGACGGGTTGTGATATCATAAACCAGTTTGTGACGTACTTTGATCATCTCTTTGGTTGGCTTGATATCTTTGTCCTTGCTATCCATAAGCAGGTTCCAGAGTTTCTTAAGGAAACGGTATACACCGTCGATTCCTCTGTCATCCCACTCTGCATCCAGTTCCGGTGGTCCTACGAAGAGTTCATACATTCTTAAGGAATCGCATCCGTAATCTCTTACAAGATCATCCGGAGATACGACATTTCCTTTTGATTTACTCATCTTGATACCGTTCTTTCCGGTGATCATTCCCTGGTTGAACAGTTTGATAAACGGCTCGTCAAAATCGATCACACCGATATCGCAAAGGAATTTGGTATAGAATCTTGAATACAGAAGGTGAAGTACTGCATGTTCCACACCACCGATATACATATCTACCGGAAGCATTGCATCTGCTTTTTCTCTGGATACAAGTTCTTCATTGTTGTGGTTATCTACATAACGCAGGAAATACCATGAAGATCCAGCCCACTGCGGCATGGTATTGGTTTCACGTTTAGCAGGTTTTCCACAAACCGGGCAGGTTGTGTTTACCCATTCATCGATTCCTGCAAGTGGAGATTCTCCTGTTCCTGTCGGTTCGTAAGATTCTACATCCGGCAGTCTCAGTGGAAGCTGATCCTCCGGTACCGGTACAGCGCCACAGTCCGGACAATGTACGATCGGAATTGGTTCTCCCCAGTATCTCTGACGGGAGAATACCCAGTCACGCAGCTTGTAATTTACAGTTGCACGTCCGATTCCTCTTTCTTCGATGATGTGTGGAGCTTCTTTCTTAAGGACAGAGCTTTCCATACCATTCCACTCTCCGGAATTGATCATTGTTCCGGATGCTTCTGTGTAAGCTTCTGTCATATTTTCGATTTCTTTACCGTCTTTTGCAATAACCTGAATGATCGGGATGTTGAACTTGGTAGCAAATTCAAAGTCACGGTCATCATGAGCCGGTACGCACATGATTGCTCCTGTACCGTAATCAGCCAGTACATAATCAGAAAGCCAGATCGGTACTTTTGCTCCATTCAGAGGGTTGATTGCATATGTTCCTGTAAATACACCTGTTTTTTCTTTGTCCTGCAGACGGTCTACGTTAGACTTCATAGAAGAATCGAAAATGTATTTTTCTACTTCTTCTTTGTGTTCCGGTGTTGCAAGCTCTGCTGCAAGCTTATGCTCCGGTGCAAGTACCATGAAGGTTGCTCCGTGAAGGGTATCCGGTCTTGTTGTGTATACAGTGATCTTATCTTCTCTTCCTTCAACCGGGAAGTCTACTTCTGCACCGTAAGATTTACCGATCCAGTCTGTCTGCATCTTTTTAACTTTTTCCGGCCAGTCAAGCTTATCCAGGTCATTTAACAGACGGTCTGCATATTTTGTGATACGCAGCATCCACTGACGAAGATTCTTCTTTGTAACTTCAGCGCCGCAACGTTCGCATTTTCCGCCTACAACCTCTTCATTTGCAAGACCTGTCTTACAAGACGGACACCAGTTGATCGGGAATTCTTTTTCGTATGCAAGTCCTTCTTTGAACATCTTCACAAAGATCCACTGTGTCCATTTGTAGAAATCAGGATCTGTTGTATTGACTTCCATATCCCAGTCATAAAGAGCTGAGATCTCATTGATCTGACGTTTGATATTTGCGATGTTTGCTGCTGTCGATTTTGCAGGATGGGTTCCCATCTTGATCGCATAGTTTTCAGCCGGAAGACCGAATGCATCCCATCCCATCGGATGAATGATATAATATCCCTGAAGCAGTTTGTAACGGCTCCATACATCGGAGATAACATAGCCTCTCCAGTGTCCTACATGAAGACCATTGCCTGACGGATACGGGAACATGTCCAGACAATAATATTTCTTTTTCGGGTTGCCGTTTTCATCCACCTTCGGATTGACCGGATTCTCAGCCCATTTTTCTTTCCATTTCTTTTCGATTGCCTTATGATTGTAAGGTACTGCCATTTTTCTTTCCTCCTGGTATTGTTTCAGTATGAAAAAAAGTGTCTTAACCTTTTATTTAGCAGGAAATTCCATCAGGATTTCCTGTTAAATAAAAATCTTTCGCCTCTTTTGATAAATTCAAAGAGACGAAAGATTAAATTCCGTGGTACCACTCTTCTTCGCCGCATCCCGGTAACATAACTTACGGTGCAGCGCACTTGTGATTCTATAACGGGAATTCCCGCTTCTGCCTATCTGAAAACCGTTCAGCAGAAGAACTCAAAGGCGAGTTCAAAGATCTGATCTGCTGCCTTGCACCGCCCGGCAGCTCTCTGTACAGACTCTAATCTTTTACTGATCCTTATCCTTGTTTTTTTCATATACTCTGTTATTATAAAAATAAATACAAGTTCCGTCAAGAGATTCTTGATTGTTTTTTACGAATTCTTGATTATTTTTACCATTTAAAATTGATTTCCGTTATCTCTCAGCCATTTTCTATATTTTTTATAGTCCGGCATCCACGTCGCCACGACCTTCCAGAATGCAGCGGAATGATTCATTTCTCTACGGTGTGCCAGTTCATGCACCACAACATAATCCAGAACTCCCGGAGGCATCAGCACCAGCTTCCAGTTGTAATTGAGATTCCCCACGCTGCTGCAGCTTCCCCATCTGGTCTTCTGCTCCCGGATGGAAATACGCCCATAGGTCACACCCATTTTCCGGGCATAGTATCCGGTCCTTGCGCCTAATACTTCTCTTGCCAGATTCCGGTAATATTTCTTTTCTGCTTCCGGCATCTCCCTCTTTTCCTGCCGCTTCATTGCATTTTCCTTCTGAAACTTCACCTTCTGCCGGATCCAGTTCTTTTTTTCCAGAAGAAACCGTTCAATCCGCTTTTTCTCACAGGAATAGGGTGCTCGGACCGTCACATTTCCTTCCCGGTCAACTTCGATTCCGATACTTCTTCGGTTTGATCGGATCAGACGATATTCTATGTCCACGACCGGATCACCTCCAGAAAGCGTTCCCCGTATTTTTCAAACTTAAATTCCCCGACACCGGAAACTTCCAGCATACTGCCCTTATCGTTCGGACGGTCAATACACATCTGCACCAGTGTCTTGTCGGAAAATACAATATACGGCGGAACCTTTTCTTCTCTTGCTATCTCTGCCCGCAGGGCGCGCAGGATTTCAAAAGACTCTTCCTGCTCTTTATTCAGAACCAGTCCTGCTGTTTTCTTCACTTTTTTCTTCGGCGCATCCTTCTCCTCTTTCTCCGGTTCTTTTGCCATCTTCATTACAAATGTCTCCTGCCCTGCAATCAGTGCTTCCGACTTTTCAGTCAGTTTCACGATCATATAAGAATCCGGCGTGGTCTTCAGATATCCTTCTGCCAGAAGCTGGTTGAAGATCTGCCTGAGCTTCCACGATGGCGTCTTAGAAAGTACCCCATAAGCCGGACTGGCACTCATGCCATACTGCCGGATCTTCGCATTGTTTGCCCCATGCACCGTATCCAGGATAACATTGATTCCATATCGCTGATGACTTTCTTTTACACACATGGCAAGTACCCTTGCCTCTGCTGTCATATCCACGGTATCAAACTGCGTCTTACAGTTTGAACAGTTCCCACAGTAATTGCTTCCGTATTCCCCAAAATACCGCAGAATATAATCACGCAGACATTCATTTGTAAAACAATAATAAGTCATCTTTTTCAGGCGCTCCTGATCCCGCTCCATCACGATCCGGCGCGTCAGTTCATCCAGTTCCTGATTGTCGCGGTTGTTCTCAATGAACATCTGGTTTGTGATCACATCCTGTCCACTATATAAAAGCAGGCACTCCCCCGGCTCACCGTCCCGGGCGCAGCGTCCCACTTCCTGATAATAGGACTCCAGATTCTTCGGCATATTGTAATGCACAACAAAGCGGACATTGGATTTATCAATTCCCATCCCGAATGCATTCGTCGCCACCATGATCTGCTTCCGGTCATAAATGAAATCATCCTGATTATCACGCCGCTCCCGATCTGTCAGTCCCGCATGATATCTGGTCACAGAAAAACCATCCATTTCCAGGAGTGCGCAAGTTTCCTCCACCTGCTTTCTGGTCAGGCAGTAGACAATCCCGCACTGATCCGGATGCGCCTCAACAAATGCTTTGAGTGCGGCATATTTATTCTTTGGGGACTGTACCGCAAGGAACAGATTCGGCCTGTCGTAACCTGTCATTACTACTTCCGGATCCTCCAGCATCAGGATATCGATCATATCCTCTCTTACTTCTTTCGTCGCTGTTGCAGTAAATGCACTCACAACCGGCCGCTTTGGAAGATGCTCTACAAACTCTGTAATCTTTAAATAGCTTGGCCGGAAATCCTGTCCCCACTGGGAAACACAGTGTGCTTCATCGACTGCGATCATAGAAATATCCACGCTCATAGCAAAATCCATAAACTCTGCAGTCTCCAGCCGCTCCGGTGCCACATAGATGATCTTATATCTTCCTTCTTTTGCAAAGGCAAGTGCCTTCCGGTACTGCCCCATAGTCAGGGAACTGTTCAAATAGGCTGCATGAACCCCTGCCTGGTTGAGGGATGCCACCTGATCCTTCATAAGAGAAATAAGGGGAGATATCACAAGTGTAATACCTCCCATCATCAGAGCCGGAATCTGAAAACAGATGGACTTTCCGGCTCCCGTTGGCAGTATGCCGAGTACATCCCGCCCGGACAGGATCGCATCGATCAGCTTCTCCTGTCCCGGGCGGAACCCGTCATAGCCAAAAAATTGCTTTAATACTTGAAATTTATCCAAGATATACTACCTCTTCTTCCGGTTTCTCTGCGGATTCCATCTCCAGCATATAAAGAACCGGCTGCTTTGGAACCATCGGACGGTACGCTTCGTACTCGAACTTGACAGTTACTTTTTTCCAGCTTCTCTGTGTGATCTGCGCTGCCCTTCCAAGATTACACGGATATCCATAGAAACGGATATCATCTGCGCAGCAGGTCATGATCTGTCTTCCCGGAATCAGCATATTTGCCGGCATTCCCTTCGGACGGAAAAGCTGTGCAAGGAAGGTGATCTTCTTGTGCTCGTAGCGCTCCGGATGCTCATATGCATCCACATACCAGGTACCAAAGTCCACATCATCAATAAAGATATGGTCTGCTTTCAGATCATATGGCAGATCCTCTTCTGTCTGCGGGATGATATTGCCATCCACGCCTTCAAAGATCAGCTGTGCCTGTGGGTTCTGGATCTTAAGGGCACGTCTGAACGCACTTCGGTCTGTATTTTCCCCACAACGGTTGATGATGATCAGCTCAGATTCTGTAAGCTGGTTCATCAGCATATTCCGCATATTCTTCAGGTACATGTCCAGGGTCTCACCGCTAACCGTTGAGTACACACCCTGGATCTCCCAGTTGCGTGGAAAATCTTCATCCAGGATCTCCTGCAGATCCCAGGTTCCATTGTACTCAATGATCACCTGGACCGGATGATAGATCTTCTCACAGTTTTCAAAGAAAGTTTTATTTAACTTTTCTCTTTCTTCTATATTGAAGAGGAACATTCCGTTCTCATCCAGATATTTTTCCGAGTACTCTTCCTCTCCCTCTTCACACTGCAAAAGCAATGTCGGACCTTCTTCGATCCATTCCTGCTTCATCAGTGTGTCCTTGATAAATGTTGTTTTTCCACTGTCCAGAAATCCTGTACAGATATATACCGGTGTTGTCATCGCCGCTTGCTCCTCCTAGATATGGAATAACTTAACCAGGTCGTCTTCTTTGAGATCTGTTCCGATCACGCATACACGTCCTGTGTAATCAGCCTGTCCCTCACGGACTTCATATTCTTCCGGAACCATATCAAACTGCTTCCAGGAACCGTCTGCCATCTGGATAATTCCTTTGGAACGAAGTACTGTTCCGTAAGCATCTGTCTCAGATAATGCTTTCAACAGGTAATCCAGTTCTTCTTCTGTATACTTGTGGGCAGTCTCCTTGCCCCAGCTTGTAAATACTTCATCTGCATGATGATGTCCTTCGTGTCCGTGGTGATGGTCATGGCATCCGCAGGTGCAGTTCCCATCATGTTCATGATGATGCTCATGCTCTTCATGGTCGTGATCATGATGGTGTTCATGGTCATGATCGTGGCATCCGCAGGTGCAGTTCTCATCATATTCATGATGATGCTCATGTTCGTCATGCTCGTGGTCGTGATGATGTTCGTGGTCATGATCATGATCATGTCCGCAGCCACATTCGTCATCATGATGATGGTGATGTTCGTGGTCGTCATGCTCATGTGCATGTTCTTCCAGGATACCTTCGATCTCAGCGCCATGCTGCAGGGCATGCAAAACGGCATCTTTTCCAAGTTCTTCCCAAGGTGTGGAAATAATGGTCGCCTCTGCATTTTTCTCACGCAGCATATGCACGCACTCTTCTACCTTTTCATCTGTCATCATCTGGGTACGGCTGATAACGATCGTAGATGCATGCTCTACCTGGTTATTGAAGAATTCTCCGAAGTTCTTGAGATAGATCTTTGCTTTCTTACCGTCAACAACTGTGATTCTTCCGTCGATCTCAATATCTGCCTCGTCTTTGACACCTTCGATTGCTTTTACAACATCAGAAAGCTTTCCAACTCCTGAAGGTTCAATGATGACACGGTCCGGTGTATAATCTGCAAGTACTTTCTGAAGTGCTTTACTGAAATCCCCCACCAGTGTACAGCAGATACATCCTGAGTTCATCTCTGTGATCTCAACACCTGCATCTTTTAAGAATCCACCATCAATACCGATCTCCCCAAATTCGTTCTCGATCAGGACCAGTCTTTCTCCCGGAAATACATCCTCGATCAGTTTCTTGATGAATGTTGTCTTTCCTGCTCCCAGGAAACCAGAAATAATATCAACTTTCGTCATTTTTCGTTCCTCTTTTCTTATTATTATAATTTCATAAATTAGCCTTTTCTAACTGCAAATTGTTTCCGAGCTATATCGTATCACATTTCTTTAAAAGATGCAAATAAATAGCTTGTTAATGCATTGTGATTAGTGTATAATAGTTTTATAAAATCCCGTACTTTTTTAGTACAAATTCATAAACAAAGGAGACTTGATAATATGGTTAATTTATTGACAGGCCCAAAAGGAAGCGGAAAAACCCAGCAAATGATCGAACGTGCTAACGAAGCTGTAAAGACATGTGAAGGAAACGTATTCTTCATCAAGAAGAGCCACAGAGATACATACAGCTTATCTTTCAACATCAGAGCGATCTGCATGGATGACTATGATGTAATCACCAATACCGATGAATATCTTGGATTTATTTACGGTATGTTAAGCGCAGACCATGATATCAAAGCAATCTTTATCGACGGTATTTTAAAACACGCCGACATCACACTTGAGAACATTCCTTCTTTCATCGAAACACTGAAAAAGATCTCCAAAGAAAATGATGTAGATTTTTATGTCAGCATCAGTGCAACGAATGAACAGCTTGGTAATGTAAATTTTGAAGATTGTACACTCCTTAACTAAGATAGACATTATCCAAAAGGAGGGATGAAGATTTTCTGTAAATCTTCATCCCTCCTTTTATGGTTTTCCAAATGTGACTAAGCACATTCTATGCTATTTCAAAGACAAAACCGTATTTGCCTTATCCCCTTTTGCATACTCCAGTTTTACATCATCTCCCACATTGTACTTGATGATCTCAATAAAATCGACTACCGATACATCAAAAATCTCATCTGATCCTTCCAGCATAATGTAGTAATGAGAATCTCCATCTATAACGCCCTGGGCGATTTTCGTGATCTTTCCTTCGATCGTGCCGGTATCCATCTTCACTTCTTCTTTTTCCTTAATTCCATTGGTAAGAAGCAGATTATTGTAGGATTCTTCACATGCACTTACCGTATCCCCGATCGCAACAACCTGGTACTTCTGGACATTGACCATTGCATACTTTTTCACAAGTCCTGCATCATCCTTAAGTGCCATAAAGTAAGTCGGCTCCCCGGAAATGTTAAGCAGCAGCGGGAAAGTCGCCCGATACTTCAGGTTCTGTACCTGTCCTTCTGCCGATGCCATCGCAGAATCCTCAATCGCACCTGCCACCGGATAATACTTTGTCTCCATGGTTCTCTGGTTCATCAGAACAAATCCCACATTGGACTGGTCACTGTTTACAGAAGTTACTCCCGTGTACACCCATACATCATCATCAATTGCCAGATAATTGTATCCGTTTGTTGTCTTCAGACAATCTTTCTGGCTGAGTACACTGTTAAAATACCCATGCTTTAACGTGCCATAATAATCATAAAGCTGTACCAGAAGATCTGCCGAATAGGCTCGGTCGATCCATTCCGGGACTTCATCGATCCTGTAGTCCTGCATTTCTCCGGTGATCGCATTGCAGAGCACCACATGCCCTACCGTTTCTCCTCCGAAAAGACCGATATTATACTTTTTGACCGGTGCTACCCAGTATGGAACACCATTATCATCAATTTCAAAACTAAGGTCTCCGTAAATATATGTCGGATGCGCAAAACGAAGATGACGGTAAATATTTCTTCCAAAATGCTCGCTTGTCGAATACTTCATTCCCTGCTCCAGCTTTACCATCTCCGTTGTCTGACTTGCCATATCGATACGGATATATGCAGGAAGTCCATCTTTCCGATTGGTAAACCATTTGATCAGATTCGCATATTTCAAAGGTGACACACGGACCGGACGATCCTTGTAGTTGATCTGACTGTAGATATCGTCCACCTCAAACTGGGATACCATATCTGACATGCTTCCCATCTTCCGGTCTCCTAAAAGCTGCGCAGACTCCTTATCCAGAAGCGGAATCTGGTCAAAGGAAAGCTCCTCGATATCTTTTGTGAATTCGCCCTCTTCTACCTTCAGAAGCTGCTGATATTTCTTCGCATTTACAATCGGTGAAGAAAGAATGGTTCCGGCCAGATAAATCACTACTAAAAGGATAAAAAGACGGAAACACCATTTGAAACCTTTGGATTCTTTCATCTCCTTCAGATCAATCACTCCGTATCGCAAGCCTTTTTTTCCTGCAAACACAAGACCGACCGCAAGTACCAGAACCAGCACAAAATACCACACTCCGGAAGAATGGATATTAAAAGCCGGCAGTGATACATAATACCAGATTCCTGCTGCCACTAAAAGCAGCAGAAAACTGATCGCTATATTTTTCTTTTTCATAAATTCTCCTTTTCATCGTTTTGCCTATCCAAAGCTGTCTTAGAATTTTCTACTCCAAAGTGACGGTGAGAACAGCATCAGGAACGGGAAGATCTCCAGTCGTCCGATCAGCATATCCACACAGAACACGATCTTCGAGAAGTCTGAGAACTTCGCAAAATTTTCCACAGGTCCTACCAGATTCAGTCCCGGTCCTACATTATTAATTGTAGTAAGCACTCCGGTAAATGAAGTAGTAAAATCAAAGTTATTGATCGAGATCAGAAGCACGGATACGATCAGGATTAGTATATACGCAATAAAGTACACATATACCCCCCGCATCGTCTCTTCTTTCACTTTTTTCCCATTTACTTTTACGATATTGACTGCTTTCGGATGGATCATAGTTTTCAGCTCCCGCCGGATGCTTTTTGCCAGGATCAGAAGTCTTGATACTTTGATACCACCGCCTGTTGAACCGGCAGAAGCACCGATTACCATCACAAGAAGCAGAACACATTTGGAAAGTTCCGGCCACTTGTTGAAATCTGCCGTCACAAATCCAGTTGTCGTGATCACGGATGCCACCTGGAACACTGCATAGCGGAATGCCTTTAAAAGGGAATGATAACCTCCGGCGATATTGCAGGTGATCACAACGGTTGCTCCTGCAATGATTCCCAGGTAAGCCCGCAGCTCCTCATTCTTAAATACACTCTTAAAATCTTTCAGAAGCAGAAAGAAATACAGGTTAAAATTGATACCAAACAGGATCATAAATACGGTGATCACACCATCAATATAGGCACTGTTGAAGTGTGCCACACTTGCATTGTAGCTGGAAAATCCTCCGGTACCGGCAGTACTGAATGCATGTGTCACTGCATCAAACAGGTTCATCCCTCCTGCCAGAAGAAAAACTACCTCAATTGCAGTCAGTGCAAAATACATTCCATACAGGATCCTTGCGGTTCCTCTTGCCTTTGGAACCAGTTTATCCGCCTCTGGTCCCGGAACTTCCGCACGCATCAGATGCATGGAATTCTTCTCATCCAGAGAGGTAAGTACCATAACAAATACCAGCACTCCCATTCCACCAACCCAGTGTGTCAGGGAACGCCAGAAAAGAATTCCTTTCGGAAGTCCTTCAATCTCAGTCAGGATCGTAGAACCTGTCGTCGTAAATCCAGATACTGTTTCAAACAAAGCATCCACATAGCTTGGAATACTTTTACTGAGTACAAATGGAAGTGCACCTGCAAGTGACCAGAAAATCCAGGCCGTTGCAACAATGATCAGGCCATCTTTGGCATAAATCGTCATGTTCTCCGGGCATTTTCTGCCAAACAGCAGATAAATTGCCGTCAGGATTGCAGCTGTAATCAGAAAATAAACCGATGTATGCTCGCCATAAATAATGCCAACCATCATTGGAAGCAGCATCAGCAGTCCCTCTGCTCCCATCATCTTGCTGATGATATAGCGTATCATTTTCACATTCATTTCTTTTCACCCCTATTGCTCAGCCAGAATATCTGTGATATCCTGAACCTTCTTCTGGGTTGTAACGATTACAACACTGTCGCCCACCTGAATGGATTCATCCCCGTCCGGAATAATGATCTGCCGTTTTCTTCCGATACATGCGATCAGATTGTTCGGCTTCAGTTCCAGATCCTTAAACGGGATATCTGTATATTCTGTTTTTTCTTTGATAATAAATTCCAGTGCTTCTACTCTTCCGCCAACCAGCTGATACATAGATTCAACATTGACATTCTTGAGAGAATTCTGGCGAGCACGCACATAACTCATGATCGCATCTGCTGTTGCAGTCTTTGCCGATACGATCAGATCGATTCCAAGTTCCTCGACAAGCTGGGCACGTCCGTCTTCGTTGACCTTTGCCACGATTTTGTCCACACCTTTTGTCTTTGCAAAAAGTGCAAGGATAATATTCTCCTCATCCATACCGGTCAGGCTGACCAGGGCATCTGCCTGTTCAATTCCTTCTTCGATCAGAAGATCATGGTCTGCAGCATTCCCACAAATGATCGTCGCTTTCGGAAGCTGATCGCAGAGATCTTCGCATTTCTTCCAGTCCTGCTCAATGATCTTCACCTGCATACCAAGTCCTAAAAGCTGTTTTGCCAGATAATATCCGACTTTTCCACCACCACAGATCAGAATATTCTTCGGCTCTTTCCGCTTTCCGATCAGATGGAAAAATTCTTCAATATATTTGTGGGATGCAACGATATGAAGCCGGTCTCCATCATGGATGACAAAATCACCATTCGGGATGATCACTTCCGATCCACGTCTTACAGCACATACCAGAACTTTGATCTGGAACTTGCGGTAAAGCTCGGCAAGCGATACTCCGCCCAGATGGCTTCTTTCTTTGACAATGAATTCTACCATCTCGACTTTTCCCTTCATAAAAGTCTCTACCTTCGCAGTATCCGGAAGAAGGATCGATCTGGAAATCTCAAATGCTGCCGCAAGTTCAGGGTTGACAGCCATACTCAGTCTTAAATCCTCTTTCAAAAGATCGATCTGCTGATAATAGATCGGATTCCTTACACGGGCGATCGTGTGTTTTGCCCCAAGTCTCTTTGCGAGCAGGCAGCTCAGCATATTCAGTTCGTCTGTCGATGCACATGCCACAACAAGATCAGCGCCCGGCACTCCTGCTTCTTTCTGCACTTTCGCATCTGCGCCATCTCCGGTAATGCAGAGAATGTCAAGCTGATTCAGTGCTTCTTTTAATTTTCCCTCATTCTGGTCGATCAAAACCACATCGTAATTTTCTTCGGATAACTGTATGGTCAGTTTATGACCAACCTTCCCGTCCCCAATAATTACAATTTTCATTTTTCTTTTCCTCTACTTTTTCTCTTAATACTAAACTTTTAATACTAAAATTGTATAAAATACCAATGGGACAGCCGAAGCTGTCACCATCATAATATGTATACCACTTTTAGTACGAAAGTACAATAGAAAAAACCGGGATTTTCTCCCGGCTTTTCCTTATTCTTATTCTTCGGCTGCACGCTTTTCAATTTCTTTTTCCTGTACATCTGCCGGAGCCTGTTCATAACGGGCAAATTCATATGAATAACTTCCTCGTCCGCCTGTCATAGAACGAAGTGTTGTGCAATATCCAAACATGCCTGTCATCGGTACATCCGCTTCAATTACCTGATATCCGCTTGACTGTGGATTCATTCCAAGAACACGCCCACGTCTCTTGTTCAGATCTCCCATAACGTCTCCGGTATAATCATCCGGAACAGTTACTTTCACAGATGCGATCGGTTCAAGAAGAACCGGTCCTGCTTCCATAAATCCTTTCTTAAATGCCTGGATCGTCGCAGTCTTAAATGCCATTTCAGAAGAATCTACCGGATGGTAAGATCCATCATACAGGGTTGCTTTCACACCAACTACCGGATATCCGGCAAGAGGTCCTTTTAATACAGATTCCTGCAATCCTTTTTCAACCGCCGGGAAGTAGTTCTTCGGAACAGCACCTCCGACTACTTCTTCCTGGAATACATACGGTGTATCCAGATCTCCGGATGGTTCAAAACGCATCTTAACATGTCCATACTGTCCATGTCCTCCGGACTGTTTCTTATACTTGGTATCTACATCTGAGTTCTTGCGGATCGTCTCACGGAACGCAACTTTTGGTGTCTCCAGTCTGATTCCGACTTTGTAACGCTCTGCCAGCTTGCTTGCTGTCACTTCCAGATGCTGGTCGCCCATTCCATAAATCAGTGACTGGCGATTCTCACTGTCATTTACCACTTTCAGTGTCACATCCTCTGCCATCATCTTCGCAAGAGCCTGTGATACCTTGTCCTCATCACCTTTGTTATTCACTACATACTTCATATATGTATACGGTTTGGAGTATTCGGTCCTTCCATAAGATACCGGTGTATTTCTTGTTGAAAGGGTATCCCCTGTCTTTGTACTTGTCAGTTTTGCAATCGCTCCGATATCACCTGCAAACAGTTCCGGAACTTCTACCGGTTTGTTGCCGGATAAGGTGTATATCTTACCGATCTTTGCTTCTGCATCCGACTCCGGATTGTAAAGGACATCATCTCCCTTTAATACACCGGAGCATACTTTTACGAAGGAATATTTTCCGATAAACGGATCTACCATGGTCTTGAATACATATGCGGTCTTTGCGGCTGCAAAATCATGATGTGCTTCAAAGATCTCATTGGTCTTACGGTTGATACCTACGCATTCGCGATATTCCGGACTTGGGAAAAATCTTACGATATCAGACAGTAAGTTTGCAACACCCTGTGCCTGAACATTGGATCCCATTGCTACCGGAACGATATCTCCGTCCATAACTTCTGTTCTCATGGCAGAGCGGATCTCTTCAACCGAGAATTCATCTCCCTCAAAATAACGTTCCATAAATGCTTCACTGGTCTCTGCCACTGCTTCAAGAAGCTTCTCTCTGTAAATCTGCAGATTCGGCAGACAATAATCCGGAATCTCGCACTCTTCTCTCTGTCCAAGTCCGGTGTATCTTCTACCTGCATTCTTGATAACGTTGACATAACCTACTAATTTCTCGTTCTCACGGATCGGCTGGAAATGTGGTGCGATCACTTTACCGTATCTTGCGGTCAGATCTTCAACGACCTGACGGAAGCTGGCATCATCCACATCCATCTCAGTAACATAGATCATACGCGGAAGATTATACTTATCACAGAGCTCCCATGCTTTCTCGGTTCCTACCTGCACACCGGCTTTTCCGGAAACAACGATAACAGCTGCATCGGCTGCGCTGACTGCTTCTTCCACTTCTCCGACAAAATCAAAATATCCAGGTGTATCAAGGATATTGATCTTTGCTTTTTCCCATTCAATCGGAATCAGACTTGTGCTAAGTGAGAATTTACGTTTCTGTTCTTCTTTATCAAAATCACTGATCGTATTGCCGTTCTCAACAGATCCCATACGATTTGTTGCTCCAGATACATAAGCCATCGCTTCTGCCAGACTGGTCTTTCCGCTTCCCCCATGTCCTAAAAGGACCACGTTTCTAATTTCATCCGTTCTGTAAACCTTCATGCTTGCTGCCTCCTTGTTAAAGTTTCTCATGGGTATATTGTACTAAACTTTCTATAAAAACACAACTATTTTATAGAATTTCAACAAAAACTTTCACTTTTACACTTTAAAGTATTGCTTTATTGACAGATAGCCTGTTTTCCTATATTATGAAAGGTAGACTATCACGAAAGGACGAAAGATTATGAAACAGAAAAAAATCGGATTTATCGGACTCGGACTCATTGGGGGCTCTATTGCAAAGGCGATCCGGCGATATTATCCGGATTATGAGATTGTCGCTTTCGACAAGAATAGAGAAACTCTGGCACTTGCCACACAGGAATCCATCATCAATGTGGCCTGTACCTCGATCGATGATAATTTCCGCGGCTGCAACTACATCTTCTTATGTGCTCCGGTTGCTTTCAATACTGCATATTTAAAGCAGATGATGCCTTACCTGCATGATGATATGATCCTGACCGACGTTGGAAGTGTCAAGACTCCGATCCATGACGAAATCATCCGGCTGGGACTGGAGGATTACTTTATCGGAGGACACCCGATGGCCGGTTCCGAAAAGAGTGGTTTTGCCAATTCCAAACCAATCCTGATCGAGAACGCCTACTTTGTTCTCACCCCTTCCGCCAAAGTAGCGAAGAAAAAGGTTGATGCATACGCATCCTTCGTAGAATCCTTGCGTGCACTTCCGATCGTACTGGATTATCATGAACACGACATCGTCACCGGCACGATCAGCCACCTGCCACATATCATTGCCGCAAGTCTGGTCAACTTTGTCAGAGACACCGACACTAAGGATGAGCTGATGAAAACCCTCGCCGCCGGCGGATTCAAGGACATTACGCGAATCGCCTCTTCTTCACCGACCATGTGGGAACATATCTGTGCACAGAATCAGAGTAATATTTCCCAGATCCTTGGAGATTATATCGAAACATTAAATGAAGCGAAAAAGCTGGTTGATGCCGGCGACTCCCAGGGAATCTACGACATGTTCGACCATTCCCGGAACTACCGCAATTCCATGCCAAACGGTTCTGCCGGTCCGATCAAGCGTGCATTCGAAATCTACTGTGACATTCCGGATGAAGCCGGTGTGATCGCCACCATCGCGACCATCCTCGCTTCTAATGCACTCAGCATTAAGAACATCGGAATCGTCCACAACCGTGAATTTGAAGAAGGCGTACTCCGCATCGAATTCTACGACAGCATCTCCTGCGAGAAGGCAGTAGCCCTTTTGCAGAAGCATCGTTATATTGTTTATGAGCGTTAATAATTAAATGCAAGACAGTCAAAAAACTCTTTTCAGGACTTTGTGTAAATTGACCACAATGTCTGAAAATAGAATTTTTACGAATGAGAGGTTACTATATTATGCAAATCCAACCTGTTAAACAGCTTCGCGGGGAAGTATCTGTTCCCGGCGATAAATCCATCTCCCACCGTTCCATTATGTTCGGTGCACTGGCAAAAGGAACTACTGAGATCACACATTTTCTTCACGGTGCCGACTGCCTCTCTACCATTGGCTGTTTCCGTGCCATGGGAATCGATATCGAAGACACACCTGAGCGTATCCTGGTTCACGGCAAAGGTCTTCACGGACTTTCCGAACCTTCTTCTGTTTTAGATGTAGGGAACAGCGGAACCACCACAAGACTGATTTCCGGTATTCTTTCCGGTCAGCCATTTGCCACCACTCTTTCCGGCGATGCTTCCCTGAACTCCCGCCCGATGAAGCGGATCATGGAACCCCTTGGAATGATGGGTGCTGATATTTTAAGCCAGAATGGGAACGGGTGTGCACCACTTCTGATCAACAGCCATCTTCTTGCCGGTCAGAATCCATCCCTGCACGCAATCCACTATCACTCAAAAGTAGCTTCTGCCCAGGTTAAATCTTCCGTACTCCTGGCAGGACTTTATGCAGACGGATTAACCCAGGTTACAGAACCTGTTCTTTCCCGTAATCATACAGAACTGATGCTGAATGGGTTCGGTGCAAACGTGCAGACAGAGGTACATTCTGATGGCAGTGCAACTGCATCTATTCTCCCATGTGAGGAATTATACGGACAGAAGATCCAGGTTCCCGGAGATATTTCTTCTGCTGCTTACTTCATCGCTGCTGCCCTTCTGGTTCCGGATTCTGAACTTCTGATAAAGAATGTAGGTACTAACCCGACCCGTGCCGGAATCCTTGAAGTATGCAGGGCAATGGGGGCTGACATTACCTATTTAAATAAAAATTGTGACAGTGGTGAACCAACTGCCGATCTTCTTGTACGTACAAGCACTCTTCACGGAACCACCGTAGAAGGTGCAATCATCCCGACACTGATCGATGAAATTCCGATGATTGCAGTGATGGCTGCTTTCGCCGAAGGAACTACGATCATCAGGGATGCTGCCGAATTGAAGGTCAAAGAGACTGACCGTATCAAAACAACTACAGAAGGACTTCTTGCCATGGGCGTTGATGTAACACCAACCGACGACGGTATGATCATCCGTGGCGGTAATCCGGTTCATGGAGGACAGATCAACAGTTATCTGGATCACCGGATCGCAATGGCCTTTTCCATCGCAGCCCTTGCCGCCGAGGGAAATACAGAAATCCAGGATGGTCAGTGTGTAGATGTATCTTATCCTTCATTCTTTACGGAACTTCATTCCCTTTCCCTGTAATTTCAGGCAAAAACATAAGAACAAAAAAGAAAGCCGCACACTACATAGGTAGTGTACAGCTTTCTTTTTTATGCGCCCTGTCCCTGTTTCTCTAATCCGTGAATCCAGTCTGTCTTAAGAAACAGAATCAAAAATATCACCGAACTGATAAACCAGGTAAGTGGATATGCCCAGTAGATTACATTGATCACCGGAATAATCCTGATAACAATACTAATATAGGTTACCCGGACTCCGCACCATACAATCATCATAACAAACATCGGAACAATACTTCTTCCCGCCCCTCTCTGAATTGCTGCCATACAATGTGAGAACGCAAGCAGACAATAGAAAAGAGCGATCGTATGTGCCTCTGCAATCCCATATTCAATTGCTTTTTGATCTCCTCCAAACGCAGCGATCAGGTATGGTGAAAAGAAAAAAACTGCTATTCCGATCACCTCTGCTATCCCGATTCCACAAACGGTTCCAAACAATGCCCCTTTTTTTGCCCGGTCATACTCTTTTGCTCCCAGATTCTGTCCGATAAACGTCGTGAGTGCCTGTGAGAAGCAGGTAACCGGAATAAATCCAAATCCTTCAATTTTGGAATATGACCCACACCCGGCCATTGCCAGAGCCCCAAACTGATTAATATTCGACTGTACAAATACATTTGCAACCGCAATAATGGAATTCTGGATTCCTGCCGGTATTCCGTTTACCACAATCAACCGCAGCATATTCCCATCCATCCGCAGTTCACGAAAAGATAACCGGAACGCCTCTGGTTCCCTGCGCAGTTTTCTGATGCACAGAACCGCACTTAATATCTGTGAAACAATCGTTGCAAAAGCTGCTGCACCTACACCAAATCCTAAACCTCCGATCAGCACCAGATCCAGAATCACATTCAGACACGCTGAAATGATCAGATAGATAACCGGACTCTTACTGTCACCAAGCGACTGCAAAATCCCCATTCCAAAGTTATAAATTACAAATCCAAGTGAACCTGCAAAATACACCCTGAAATAAACCAGTGATTTCGGCAGTACCTCTTCCGGCGTACCTATCAGTTTTAAAATCTGCGGTGCAAGGATCAACGCAGCAACCGTAAGAAAGATTCCACATACGCCTCCAAATGCCAGTGCCGTATGGATTGCTTTTTTCAGCTTCCCATATTCTCTGGCTCCAAAATACCTCGCAATGACAACACCGGCTCCCACGCCAATTCCCCCAAAGAATCCTACCATCAGGAATATCAGATTTCCTGATGAACTGACAGCTGCAAGTGCATTATTCCCAAGAAAATTCCCCACGATCAGCGAATCCGCCACATTATACAACTGCTGGAATAAATTCCCCCATAGAAGCGGAATCGCAAACATAATAATCTTTTTGGGAATAGATCCCGTTGTCAGTAGATTTGCGTTTGATGTTTCCCCCATAATTACCCTTCTCCTTCTATAATATTTTAAGTCTATTATACTCCAGATACGGTTAATTCACCAGCAAATATATCGGAAGCAATAAATGCTCCTTTTTCGGTTAATAAAGTAGAATATGCATCCGAAATTCCTTCTATTGTCTTCAGCATATCAAAGAAATTTCCTGCCACTGTAATCTGGTTTACTCCACGGATTTCTTTTCCGTCTTCAAGCAGATATCCTTTTGAAATCAATGAAAAATCGCCACTTACTGTATTTGCACCAGCAAACATTCCATCACAGCTGACAATATAAAGACCATTTCCCATATTTTGCTTAAGATTTTTAAGTGACATTTCTTTTCCTGTCAGTTTCAAATTTGTCACGCCAATTGACGACGTTGTCCGGCAGTCAGACTTAAATCCATTACCAGTTGACTTACGCTGATCTTTCTGAGCCTCTGCACAATTATAGAGATATTCCTGCAGTACTCCCCTGTCAATCAGATTTTTTCTGGATGTCACCACACCTTCATCATCAAAACTCCGGTTATTCACACCACCGGAAAGCTGCGGGTCTTCCACAAGCATGATATGGTCTGCTGCAACCAAAGTTCCCCTTTTCCCTTCCATTTTACTAAGTCCCTGATGTACCTGCTCAGCACTAAACGAGCCAATATACATACTCAGCATTTCATTGATAACACCCGCACTTAAAATGACCGGATACTTTCCTGTTTCTACCGGTCCCGCCTCCAGCATCCGCACCGCATTTTCTGCTGCCTTCCCAACTGGTTTTTCCAGTTCATGCGGTTCTATATATTCTTTGCAGATTCCACTATATGCACTTTGTACTTTTCCGTCTTTTTTTGCCTGTGCCTGACATCCTGCCGACATATTGCGTACAGAGTCTTCCATCCGCACACCGGAATCATTCTGAATCACAATCTTTTTCAGTGTTTCACCAAAATAGATTGTATCTAGTTTTTCCAGTTCCGGAAATGCCTGTTTGATTTCTTTTTCTGCAACAGTCATCTGCTCTTCCATTTTTTGAATATCATACTCTTTTTCGTTTTTTGAGCATTCCAGTGTCTGCAGCTGAAGCGGAACGAATACTTTTTCTATTGCTTCCGCATTTTCACAGATAATTTTCATTTCTCTTTCAAACTGCTCTTCCGAAAAATCTTCTATATAAACAGATCCTTCTTTTCCCTGATAATCACCGCGCACATAGCATGCCTGTGTTTTACAAAGCTGCCTGTCCTGCACTTTTCCCTGATAAACTTCCAGGGATGATTTCTGCATTTCTTCTGTATAAAACTCCAGATTTTTAATTCCCTTTTCGTGGGCTGCTGCTGTAAATTCTCTGATAAAATTTTCTATCATCTACTCAATCCCTCCCACCGTCATATTACAGACACGAATCGTAGGCTGACCTGCTCCGATATAAAGAGCTCCGCTGGATGCATAGCAAAATCCCTGTCTCAGGTCAAAATCATCTGCTACCATATCTACTGCTTTCAAAATAGTTCCACCATTTCCGATTAAGGTTACACCCCTTACCGGTTCAGCCAGTCTGCCATTACGGATCATATAACATTCTGACGCATTAAAATTAAAATCTCCGGTTGCCGGATCCACTGACCCTCCGTTGATTGATTTTACATAGAGTCCTTTTTCTGTCGAAGTAATGATTTCTTCCGGTGTATTTTTTCCCGGTGCAATATATGTATTTGTCATTCGTGCTACCGGATAATGCCTGTAATCCTGACGTCTTGCAGAACCTGTCGGCTTTAATCCTGCGCGAAGACCATCCAGTTTATCTACCATATAACTTTTCAGAATTCCATTTTCAATCAGAACATTTTTCTGTGTCGGAGTCCCTTCATCATCTACATGAAGAGAACCCCATTCTCCTGCAATGGATCCATCATCGACCAGTGTCACTACATCTGATGCCACTTTTTTTCCGAGCATTCCACAGAATTCTGATGATCCTCTGGCAATTACCGTGGATTCCAGACTGTGACCACATGCCTCATGGAACAAAAGACCTCCAAATCCATTTGCCACAACGACTGGCATCTGACCACCCCGGCATGGTTTTGCATGTAAAATTACTTTTGCCGCCCGCGCCGCTTCTCTTGCCGCTGCTTCCACATCAATCTGATTATAATACTCATGTCCCCTCATTGCTCCAGGTCCATAATATCCACTCTGCACATCTGTTCCGTTCTGCGCATATGCAGAAATATACAGCCGCGTCTTTACACGGGTGTCCTGCACATACACACCTTCTGTATTCGCAATCTGAACCGTCTGTTCCATATCTGTCAGTTTTACCCTCATTCTGACAATTTCATCCTGTGCCATCCCCGCCGCAACCGCTTGGCGTGCCGGTGTAATTCTTTCTTTCAGTGGCACATCCGATACAACAACTGTCTCTGGTACCATTGTATAAATTTTTTTATCCTGCAGTTTCTGACGCGCCATGCAATCTCCTTTCATGGTCTTCGTTAAATCTGTGACCAGCTGGAAAACAGCTGCTTCTGAACGGTCATTCGTGTAGGCATAATATCTCGTCTTATCTTTAAAAAGACGGATTCCCACCCCGCATTCTCTCGCATTCTGACACTGTTCAATTTCATCCTGCGTAATCTGGGTTTCCTGCTGGATCCGTTCTTCTTCAAATACTTCCGCAAAGTCAGCGCCTTTTTCACTTGCCCGATCTAATACTTTTTCTATCATATCCTGTGAGAGCATTTTCATCCTCCTCTATTCTATTCCTCATTGCAATGATGACATGCCACAAAATGCCCTTCCTTAACTTCCCGCAGTTTTGGAATCTCCTGTGCACAAACTTCTGTTGCATATGGACATCTGGTTCTGAACTTGCATCCACTTGGTGCGTGAATCGGACTTGGTACTTCTCCCTTGATTTCAATCCGCTTCTTCTCACCATCTATCTCCGGATCTGCGACCGGAATTGCAGACATTAGTACCTTCGTATACGGGTGCCTCGGATTTTCAAATATCTCCTTGCTTTTCGTCAGTTCTACCAAACTACCAAGATACATGACCCCAACTCTATCCGAAATATGTCTTACCATCGATAAATCGTGGGAAATAAACAGATATGTCAATCCCCGTTCTCTTTGCAGTTTGATCAGTAGATTAACAACCTGTGCCTGAATAGATACATCCAATGCCGAAATCGGCTCATCACACACAATAAAATCCGGATTAACCGCTAACGCACGCGCTATTCCGATTCTCTGTCTTTGTCCTCCGGAAAGCTCATGGGCAAAGCGATTCGCAAAATCTTCTTTCATCCCGACACTATTCAGGAGTTCTGCAATCTTGGCGTCTTTCTCTTTTGCAGTATAATTTGTATGAACATCCATACCCTCTGCAATAATCTCGCCAATTGTCATTCTTGGATCCAATGAAGAATATGGATCCTGAAAAATAATCTGTGCGCGCTTTTTAAACTCCAGTAACTCTTTTCCTCTCATTTTACTGACATCTTTTCCATCAAAAAGAACCTGTCCGGAAGTAGCATCATAAAGCCTCAGTATTGTTCTGCCGCAAGTAGTTTTTCCACATCCCGATTCTCCTACCAGCCCCAGCGTTTCACCTTTATTTATATACAGATTTACATGGTCAACTGCTTTTAATGTATTCCCTTTTCCCACTTTAAAAAATTTACATAAATCTTTTACTTCAATTAATCTATCATTCATCAGCATTTCCGCCTTTTCTGTCATAATATGATGTTACTTTCGGTGCATTTGGATGCTGAAGCCAGCAGGACGCACTATGTTTTCCATCCACCAAAGTCTCTTCCGGCATTGCCTCTTTACAAATTTGCATGCAATACTCACATCGGGCAGCAAACGGACAGTGGTTCATTTCCAGTATCAAATCCGGAGGTGTGCCCTTTAAAGCATACAAATCTTCTTTATTTTCAGAATCCAGTCTTGGAACTGATGATAATAATGCCCAGGTATATGGATGCTTTGCATTATAAAAAATCTCTTTTGCTGTTCCTCTTTCAATAACTTGTCCGGCATACATTACTTGAATACGATCCGCAAAATTTGCAACAACTCCAAGGTCATGTGTTACAAGAATGATTGCTGTATTTAACTTCTTTTTCAGTTCCCCAAGAAGTTCCATAATTTGTGCCTGTATCGTTACATCCAAAGCGGTTGTTGGCTCATCTGCAATCAAAAGTGCCGGATTGCAGGCAAGAGCAATTGCAATCATAACTCTCTGTCTCATTCCTCCGGAAAGCTGATGCGGATATGCATCGATTCTCTTTTCTGCATCCGGTATCTTGACAAGTTTCAGCATATTAACCGCTTCTTTTTTTGCTTCATCTTTCTTCATATTCCGATGGAGGATTAACCCCTCCATAATCTGTTTTCCTATTGTCATTGTAGGATTTAACGAAGTCATCGGATCCTGAAAGATCATGCTTACTTCATTTCCTCTGTAAGCCTGCAATTCTTTCTTTTTCATCTTCATAACATCTTTATCCTGATAAATAACTTTCGACTCTGGTTTAATCTCCGCAAAAGGAGGCTGTAAAAGACGCATAATTGCTTTTGCTGTTACAGTCTTTCCACAACCAGACTCTCCAACAAACGCCAGAGTCTCTCCTTCTTTTAACTCAAAGCTTACTCCTCTGACTGCTTTTACTTCCCCTGCATAAGTATGGAATGAAACTCTTAAATCCTGTACATCTAATATCTTACCGTTTTCCATTTAATTCTACCTACTTTCTAAGTTTTGGATCCAGGGCGTCTCTGAGGCCATCACCAAGAAGCGTAAAGCAAAGCATGGTAAGTGCAATCATAAATGCCGGGAAAAACAACTGATACGGATAAAATGTAAACTGTGCTTGCGCTGCCGATGCAAGTGCACCCCAACTGGTCTTTGGCGGTTGAATTCCAAGTCCGATATAACTAAGAAATGCCTCTGAAAAAATATAGCCCGGGATATCAAATGTAATTGATACGATCACCGTACTAAGTGTATTCGGAATCATATGTCTTGTTATAATCTTCCATGGTTTAACCCCTAAAGCTTTCGCTGCTAAAATGTATTCTTCATTTTTTATTGATAACATCTGTGCGCGCACAAATCTTGCCATACCGCACCATCCGGTGACCGTCATTGCCAAAATCAAAGTTCCCATACCCTTACTCTGCAAAACAATAGACAGAACAATCACAACAATCAGGTATGGTACACTAATCAGTATTTCAACAATTCGCATCATGACATCATCCACAACTCCGCCAAAATATGCTGCAATTCCACCATAAATGCAACCAATGACTGCAGATATCAACGCACCTGCCACACCTATGATCAGCGATACACGTCCACTGATCCAAACTCTCGCAAACATGTCTCTTCCAAGTTTATCCGTTCCAAACCAGTGCTTTGCATTTGGAAACTGATTTCTTGCAGCCTTATCAACTTCTTCATATGCATATCCACTAAGCTTCGGTCCTATAATTACCATAATGACAATTGCAATAAGAATAAAAAGTGCAAGAGTCGCTACCTTATTCTGTCGAAGTCTTCTCCATGCATCCTGAAAATATCCGATTCGCGGTCTGGCTGTTTCTTCTACTGCATTTTCTTCCAGCCCAATAACCTGAAATTTCTCTTTTGCTATACTCTGCATATTTGCACCTCCTGTTTAATCACCTGATGATACTCTGATACGTGGATCAAGTATCATGTACGCAAAGTCAACAACCAGCTGCATAATGATAAATAACGCCGCATAAAAAACGGTAGTTCCCATGATCATTGTATAATCGTTATTATTAATTGATGAGACATAGTAAAATCCGATTCCAGGAATTGAAAACATTTTTTCAGTAACAAAGGCTCCGGTAAACACTCCAACCACACTGCTTGAAAAAATCGTCACTGCAGGAAGTAATGAATTTCGGAGAACATGCTTTAAAATAACAGCTCTTTCACTCAGTCCTTTTGCTCTTGCCGTCAGAACATAATCCTGTCCTAATGTATCAAGCATACTTGATTTAATATAACGAGCATAGGTCGCAACTGATCCAAACCCCATAACAATAACCGGTAAGACCATATTCGATGGTTTTCCCCAACCAGACGCCGGAAGCCATCCAAGCTTTACTGCGAATACATACTGCATTAAAGATGCCAGAACAAATACCGGTATCGTTGCTCCTAATATTGCAATAAACATTACAATATAATCCGGCCATCTGTTCTTTTTAAGTGCTGCAATAATTCCAAGTACTACTCCGATCAATGTTCCGATTATCAGAGCAGTTCCTCCAACCATTCCCGATATCGGCGAGGTTCGTGCAATCTCTCCTGTCACCGAACGTCCCGCATAAAGAATACTTTCTCCTAAATCAAAATGTACAAGTCCTTTCATATACATAAGATATTGGGTGAACAATGGCTGATCCAATCCGTATTTTGCATAATAATTTGCCTTCGTCTGCTCTGGCAGGGTTCTCGCCATACTTGCAAGCGGATCTCCAGGAATACTTCTCATTAGAAAAAACGTAATTGTCGCCACAGCAAACAGCGTAATAATCATATAACATATTCTTTTTATCGTATATTTAAACACACTGTATCCTCCTCTTAATTTTCGCCGCTTTTCTTAGTAAAAAGGCAGGAAACACATCCTGCAATTTCCTGCCTTTTTCTATCTTTTTATCTTCCAGATGTATAAACGTTCTTCCATCCCGGATGTGCAAAATACAACTGATCTTCTCCGTAATCTACATATTTAGAATGTACATACGACTTTGAAAACTGATGACTTACACTCGTTGCCAATGGACAAGTTACATAATCTTCAATAAAAATACGCTCTGCTTTCACATAATCATCCATACGTTTTGTTTCATCCATTTCGATGGAACCTGCTTTACTAAGCTGATCATATTCCTCATTTGACCATCCGGTGTAAATCTGGTTAAAGTCTGTCATATTGACACTCAGCATATCATACGGATCATTGTAATAAGCACCCCATGACATAAACCCAATCTGGTATTTACCATTAGTCAGATTATCTTCAAAAATTCCCCATTCACTGAAATCAATTTTAAGATTGATTCCAAGTGTTTCTTTGTACATCTGCTGTAAATACTCTCCAAAAGTATGGAACCAATCTGATGTTCCTGCAAGTGAATAAGTAACATCCAGTTTGGATGGATCATCCCCAAGACCAAGCTCTTTCATTCCTTCTATCAGAATATCTTTTGGTGTCTTTCCACTCTTATCAAGATCACTCTTCAAATCTTTTAACGGATCTCCAGCTTCTTCACGAAGGCTCTTCTCACCAACTGTAAGTGCCGGAGCGATCCATCCGTAAAGAGGTTCTCTCATTCCGCTAAATCCCATGTCATTCATATCATCATGATCAACTGCAAGTGTAAATGCTTCTCTGATTTTCTTATTTGAAAAGATTTTATCTTTTGTATTATAGAATTGGAAAGTAATATTTCCCCCTGAAGTCTTTGTGTAGGTATTATTGTCATCGCTTTCATATTTCTGAAGATCTTCCTGGGAACTTGCACTGATAAAATCAATCTGTCCGCTGTCATATGCATTTGTAATTGCACTCGTGTCTGAAATAATCTGATAATTCACAGCACCAAGATCTACATTCTCTTTGTCCCAGTATTCATCATTTTTTGCAAGTTTGATCGAACTGTTATGCGTCCATTCATCCACTGTAAACGGTCCGTTATATACCATCTTATCTGCATCTGTTCCATACTGATCGCCATATTTTTCTACAATATCCTCTCTCTGCGGATAAAAGATACTTGCATCTGTACTTTCCAAAAAACTTGGCATTGGATTAGTCAGGGTGATTTCCAGCGTGTACTCGTCAACTGCCTTTACCCCCAGCTGATCCGGGTTCATTTCACCACTGCTGATTGCATCATAATTCAATATAGGTGTAACAAAATATGAATTCGGACATCCTGTTGCAGGATCTGCACTTCTCTGTAATGAATATACATACTGATCTGCCGTTACCGGTTCCCCGTCACTCCACTTTCTGTCTTTTCCAATATGGAACGTCCACACTTTTCCATCATCACTTTTTTCCCAGGTTTCCGCATCTCCCGGCATGATCTTATACTCGCCATCACGTTCCTCAATGCGGATCAGACCTTCCATTGTGCTGATCAATATCTCACTGGAATAAGTATCTGACCGAAGACTTGGATCCAATGTTGTTGGTTCTGAAACCATATACGTGTTAATGTACTGTTCTTCATCTTTTTCTCCGCTGCTGGCTTTCTTGCTGTCAGTTTTTCCACCTCCACCACAAGCCGCAAGTGACAGTACCATTGCACTGCTTAGTACAAGTGCTATCATTCTCTTTTTCATTATTGTTACCTCCTTTTTTCTTGATTCATCTCTTTTCCGTATGAATCCTATTTCTTTTATCTATTGCTAATTATAGCATATACTATAATTCTTTGCTATAAATTTTTAAAAAATGTGCATTTTTATCAAAAATGCACATTTCACTTTAAAGCATATATTAAATTAATAGTTTTTTCTTGTGTTTATCGTGAAAACTTCACAAAATTCAAATCAACCTGCAAAACTCTTTTTTGATGTTGATTCCACTTTTATTTTTATCGCTGAAGTCAACAAATTTGCCAGTGCCATAGGTGCCGACAATGTATTAAGTGCAAGTCGCGTTGTACTGCCGACAAGAATAAGTTCATCTGCATAAAGTGCAATATCCGTTTCTTTTGAATCAGTGATCAGTATAATTTTTGCTTTATTTTTCTTAGCATACTCCACAACTTTCTGGGTCATAAAATAATAGTCAGGAAACGAAATTGCAAGAATTAATGTTTTTTTATCGATCATTGGCAGCACAGAATAGACATTTTCATTCAACTCCGTATTCACTTTTATTGTTGGAATCCGGACTCCTGCGAGGGCGGAACTGATACTTTCTCCGATAAGATAAGAAATTCCTCTGCCACAGATAATAATTTTAGAATATTGCAAAAAATAATCTGCTAATTCAAACATTCTCCTGATATCAAGACTTTTGATAAATTCATCCATCAACAATTTTTCTTCATTACAGATTTCCTGAAGCAGTGTCTCTTTTTCATCTAATTCATACTTCGGTATATTAGTATTATAATAATCATTGTCTTCGCAAAATTCTACTCTTCCCCGATTAATGTATTTGCGAAATTCATACTTTACCTCATTGAAACTTTCGTACCCTAATGCTTTGCACATATTCAGGATCGTAATTTCTGTAATTTCTACTTCATGACTAAGGTCACGCAAGGTTATAAATGCCATGTTCTCCGCATGTGACACCATGTAATCAGCAATTTGTTTTTGCTTTCTTGTCATTTTCGGATAAGTATCTTCAATCCTTTTTAATATCTCCATTTTTCATCCTCTTTCATCAATTATTCTAATTATTATAACCTTTTTTTTATTATTCTGCAATCGATATTGCTTTTTCTAAACTTTTCCCTTAAAATATTAATGTATATACTATAATATTTTTTTGGGGGAATTTTCTATGCAAAATTATCTTGATTTTATCGGAAACGAACTGAAAGCTTTAACTTCTATTCCAAGCCCATCCGGTTATACCAAAGATGTGGCTGCATACCTGATGAAGACTTTATCAGATATGGGATATGAACCACAGCTTTCTAACAAAGGCAACGTATTCGTAACGATCGGCGGAGAGGGGAATCCGCTAGTACTTGCAGCACACGTTGATACCCTCGGTGCTATGGTGCGTTCTGTCAAAGCAAATGGAAGACTGCGTCCGACTACTCTCGGTGGACACCAGTGGAGTACCGCTGATGGGGAAAACTGCACGATCCACACACGCGACGGACGCGTTTATACCGGTGTGGTACTAAATACAGAACCTTCTGTTCATGTTGCAGATTCTGCTGTTGAGACAAAAGAAGAAAATATGGAAATCCTTCTGGACGAAAATGTGGACACTAAAGAAGGAACTCTCTCACTTGGCGTGCAGCCTGGAGATATCATCGCCATGGACCCGCGTACCCAGATCACACCGAGCGGTTATATCAAAAGCCGTTTCTTAGATGACAAGCTTTCTGCTGCCATCCTTCTCGGTCTGGCAAAATGCGTAAAAGATGAATCTCTTGCGCTTTCCCGCAAAGTTTCTCTTCTTTTCACTGTATATGAAGAAGTCGGACACGGCGGAAGTTTTGTTGCCGAAGATACAACAGAAATGATTTCTGTTGACATGGGCTGCGTCGGATCCGATCTCGGATGTACCGAACGCATGGTATCTATTTGCGCAAAAGATTCCGGCGGTCCTTACAACTACGACGTAACATCCGCTCTTGCCGAAACTGCAAAAGAAGAAGGATTGGATTATGCGATCGATGTGTATCCGCATTACGGTTCCGATGTAGAGGCAACTCTCCGGGCAGGATATGATATCCGTCACGGACTTGTCGGACCTGGCGTATATGCTTCTCATAACTATGAAAGATCTCATATGGATGGGGTAAAGAATACGCTTTTACTGTTGAAGAAGTATATTCAGAAATAGAAAGTATAAATAGCTAACGGTCAAAAATAAAACATCTGCGGTATGCATTCCGCAGATGTTTTATTTTTTTCAATATTAGTTATATTTTTCTTAAGTCCGGTAAATACAAGTGCCTCTTCTACCAGCGCCTTGTCTCTTTTTCTTATCTTGTCATGATCTGGATAATGGTCTTATCCGTCTCACGCATTCCCTTCTTTGCAAGCTCTCCGATATTACGAATCGTGTTTTCTACACCTTTTTCTACAAGTCCGTCTCCGCCATAGAACTGCTTTCCATTTTTCTGCATCTGAAGTCCCAGAAGCCCTGCTTCTACAGCTGATGCAATTTTTGCCGCGCAGCTTGCCTTCGCCCCATCACACACAACACCTGAGTTGATGGCAACTGCATTTACAATTACATGAGAAATCTCATATGCACGTCCACCATACAGATAACAGATTCCTGCACCTGCACCACATCCTGCACTGATCGCGCCGCAATATGCAGACAATCTTCCGATTCCTGTCTTCATATGGATTGTGATCAGATTTGACACAACCAGCGCGCGGAGCATCATCTCTTTTGAGACATTCAGCTCTTTTGCATAGACGATCACCGGAAGAGAAGTTGTCATTCCCTGGTTACCGCTTCCCGAATTGATGACAACCGGAAGTTCACATCCGTTCATTCTTGCATCCGATCCGGCCGCTGCCATCGCTTTCGCACGGTTATGTACACTGTTTCCATATGCTTCCATCAAAGTCTTTCCAATGGCAGCTCCCCAGTTTCCTGTCATGCCCTCTTCGGCAATTGCCCAGTTATAATCGATCTGTCTCTGCAGAACTTCCTCTACGTCTGCAACGTCTACGCAGTCTGCGAATTCAATGATCTTCTCCACAGTCAGAAGAGAACGGTCCGTCGCACAGCTGGATCCCTGCTCTTCATATGCTTTTTCTCTGATGATCTCATCATCTTTCTTTACACAGATCACATTGGTGTGAAAACCTGCGATCTCTACGTATCCGCTGTGTCCGCCTGCACATGCCTTGATCTGAATGTCGAAAATATATTCTTTATCGGATTCCCGGATTGTCATCGGCATGGTATCCAGCATCTTTTTCATTTCTACTTTCTGTTCCCCTGTGATCTCTTCCAGAATTTCCAGTTCTTTTTCCGGACATCCGGCTACAATCCCTGCACAGACTGCTGCACCGATTCCGCGAAGTCCTCCGGTGCACGGTACAACGACACTTTTTACATTCTTAATAATATTTGCACTGACATTTACTTCTACAGATTCCGGCTTTTCCCCAAGAGCCTGAACTGCAACTGCTGCCGCGTAAGCTACTGCGATCGGCTCTGTACATCCCATCGCCGGAAGCAGCTCTTCCTTTAAAATTTCCACATATTCATTGTATATTTTTTGTTCCATCTTTTATCTCCTCTGTCAGGTGACATCCCATTCATCTTTTTATTGTTCCCTGTTTATTTTATAGTATTCCTGCCTTTCCCACAAGCTTTTTCTCTCCATTTTTCAGGGTTTACAGAATTACCACGATTACATTCCAAAAATATTCTTTTATTTTATACCTCTGAAAATTTTCCCGTAACAATATTTTTTAGTCAGATTTCTCTGTTACATCATCACAAAATGCCGGGCAACATTTTGTGATGTCCGGCATTTTTCTGTCCTGTAGCAATTTATTTTCCAATCTCTTCTCTGGTCTCTTTAAAACATTTGATAATGAAATCAATATCTTCTTTTGTATGGCTCGCGCATACCTGTGTTCGGATTCTTGCTTTTCCTTTCGGTACGACCGGATAAGAGAATGCAACCACATATACCCCTTTTTCCATCATTTTCTTTGCATATTCTCCGGCAAGTCTTTCATCATAAAGCATAACCGGTACACATGGATGGGTTCCTTCGATGATATCAAATCCGTTTTCTACCAGCTGCTTGCGGTAGTATGCGGTTACTTCTTCCAGATGGTCACGAAGCTCGGTGCTTTCTTCCAGCATATTGAACATCTCAATACTTGCTCCTGCGATCGCCGGTGCAAGAGAGTTGGAGAACAGGTACGGACGGCTTCTCTGACGAAGCAGATCGATGATCTCTTTTCTTCCGGATGTATATCCACCGGAAGCCCCACCGAGTGCTTTTCCGAGTGTTCCTGTAATGATATCCACTCTTCCTTCTACGCCACAGTATTCGGAAGTTCCTCTGCCGTGTGCTCCTACAAATCCAACTGCATGGCTGTCATCCACCATAACCAGTGCGTTGTATTTATCAGCAAGATCACAGACACCTTTTAAGTTACAAATGATTCCATCCATTGAAAATACACCGTCTGTAGCGATCAGTTTGACTCTTGCTCCTGCTGCATCTGCAGCCTGAAGCTGTGCTTCCAGATCTTCCATGTTGTTATTTTTATAGCGGTATCTTTTTGCCTTACAGAGACGAACTCCGTCAATGATGGAAGCATGGTTCAGTTCATCACTGATCACTGCATCCTCCGCAGTCAGGATTGTTTCAAAAAGTCCACCATTTGCATCAAAGCAGGAAGAATATAAAATCGTATCATCTGTTCCCAGAAATCCGGAAATCTTCTTTTCCAGTTTTTTGTGGATGTCCTGTGTTCCGCAGATAAATCTGACAGAAGCAACCCCATATCCTTTTTCATCATAGGTTTTCTTCGCTGCATCGATCAGTCTCTGATTGTCTCCAAGTCCAAGATAGTTATTGGCACACATATTAAGAAGCTCTCTTCCGTCTTCCATTACAACCTTTGCGCCCTGTGGAGATACGAACGGTGCTTCCCCTTTGAAAAGACCATCTGCTTTGATCTGTTCTACTTCTTTTGTATAAATACTTAAAATATCATTTTTTCTTGCCATTTTATTCTCTCCTTCTTCTGCTTTTCCTAATCGTTAATATGTGCCCAGTCAAGGATCACCTTTCCTGATTGTCCTGAGATCATTGCCTCAAATCCTTTTTCATAATCGCGGATATCAAAATGGTGTGTGATGATCGGTGAAATATCAAGTCCCGCCTGGATCATCGTAGACATCTTGTACCAGGTATCCCATACTTTTCTTCCATAAATCCCGCGGATATTCAGCCCATTGAAGATCACGGTCTCAAGATCTACGGTTGCATCCTGTCTCTGCAATCCGAGAAGTGCGATCTTTCCACCATGTTTCATGTTATGGATCATATCAGAAAGTCCCGGCTGGCTTCCGGACATCTCAAGTCCGATATCAAAGCCTTCTGTCATTCCAATCTCATGCATCACATCCGTCAGTTTTTCCTGTGTCAGATTAACACATCTGGTCGCACCCATTTTTGCTGCCAGATCCAGACGGTACTGGTTCATATCCGTGATTACCACATGTCTTGCTCCTGCAAATTTTGCGATCGCCGCTGCCATGATCCCAATCGGCCCTGCACCTGTGATCAGCACATCTTCACCAAGCATGTCGTAAGATAATGCAGTATGGGTTGCATTTCCAAATGGATCAAAGATCGCATATAATTCTTCATCAATTGCCGGACTGCACGGCCATACATTCGAAGCAGGAATAACCAGATATTCTGCAAACGCACCATTCCGGTTTACCCCAACACCTTTGGCATCTTTACAGTTCTCTTTGTGTCCTTCCAGGCAGTTTCTGCATTTTCCGCAGGTGATATGTCCTTCACCGGATACCAGATCGCCCGGCTTGAATCCCTGTACACCTGCACCGACTTCTACAACCTCCCCGACATATTCATGTCCTGCGGTCAGTCCGATCGGAATGGTGTGCTGTGCCCATTCATTCCACTGGTAAATATGTACATCGGTACCACAGATTGCATTTTTATGGATCTTGATCTTTACGTCATTTGGTCCTACTTCCGGAATCGGTACTCTTTTCAGCCAGAGTCCCTGTTCCGGTTTTTCCTTTACAAGCGCCCACATTTTATTATCATTCATCTTCATTACCTCCGCATGACACATATGTCCGTTTATCACGGACTTTTTATTATTTTTGTCTTTCTACATTTAGAATACCCTATTTTTCTTCTCTTTTCAATCTATTTTTCCGTGATACACAAACATTTTACATGTCCATGTTTTTGTAGTAGATACAAGCACATGTGTCTTTCTATTGCAAGCATATTTGTTATATATACACAAAAACAGACAGATAAATCTGTCTGTTTTTCACAATGCCCTACTGTCGATTTTCACAATTTTGTTCTGTTTATAACAATCTTTTTTCTTTCTGATGTACTCTTTTTCTCACAAAATAGAAGCACACAACCTGAAGTACAATGGTAATGATCCATGACACCGGATAAGATACAAAAAGTACGGATAAAGATCTGTGGTTCGGAAAAATTCCAAATACCCACACGATTCTTGTTCCCACCGTTCCGATCACCGAAAGCACCATCGGGACTGCTGAATATCCCATTCCACGAAGCGCCCCCGGAAACAAATCCATGATCCCACACAGGAAATAAGTGATCGACGTATACGCCAGGATTTCCATTCCGCAGCTGATAACCTTTGGATCTGAAGTATAAACTGTCAGGATCTGCGGTCCGAAGCTATAGGCAAGGCCACCAAGCACCGCTGCGATCGATACAGACAGAATCGCACAGTCACGCAGCACCCTGTCCATTCGTTTCAGCTTACCTACCCCATAATTCTGACTGGTAAAACTCATACATGCCTGGGTGATCGAATTCACTGACATATAAAGGAACCCAAGTATATTGTTCGCTGCTGTATATCCTGCCATCGCAATCGATCCAAACGAATTAACCGAAGACTGCAACAGTGCATTGGACAAATTGATGACCGTACTCTGGATTCCCGCCGGAACTCCAACCTGGAAAATCTGTTCCATGTAGGCACCATTAATCTTCAGTTTGGAGAAACGAAGCTGATAACTTCCTTCCGACCGGTACAGACAGGTCAGTACCAGCACACACGAAATCAGCTGTGAAATAATTGTTCCAATTGCAACCCCGGCAACTCCCATATGAAAAATAATAACCAGTGTCATGTTCAGCGCAGCATTTGCGATTCCGGAAATGATCAGGAAGATCAATGGTCTTTTTGTATCACCGATTGCCCTTAAAATGGCTGCTCCATAGTTATATAACATAAAAAATGGCATTCCCATAAAATAGATCCGCATATATAAGGCAGACTGCCCGATCACATCATCCGGCGTTCCCATAATTTCAAGCGCCCACTTTGCAAGAAGCACCCCGATAACTGCCATCATAATTCCACTGATCAGCGCAAGTGTGATCGAAGTATGTACGGTTTCCGACATCTCCCGGTCTTTGCCCGCTGCATAAAATCTGGCTGCAAGAACATTGGCGCCAAGCGAAATTCCGATAAACAGATTCGTAAACACATTGATCAGTGCTGTTGTGGAGCCGACTGCGGCAAGTGCCTGACTTCCGGAGAATCTTCCTACCACGATGATATCCACCGCATTAAACGCAAGCTGCAGAATTCCGGAAACCATAAGCGGCAGAGAAAAAGAAATCAGCTTGTCCATGATTGAGCCGTTGCACATATCAATTTCAAACTTATTTTTTTTCACATTATTCACCCTGCCCTTCATCAAATGTAAGTCTCATCTGATTCCAGACCACGTTTCCATGTACCGATTCTGAAACACCTTCATTTTTGAACCCAAACCTGGCATAATAAGATATCAGCCGGTCCTTGCAGGTAAGAACAAGTCCCTTCCTTCCCTGCTCTTTTGCATCTGCAATTGCTCTTTTGATCAATTCTCCTGCATATCCATGTTTCCGGTAAGACGGCAGCGTATTTACACCAAAAATCATCTGCCACTCACCTTTTTCATCATGCATTTCCGCTTTTTCATACATTTCGTCTGTCAGATCTTCCTGATTCGTCACCATACCGTCCACAAAGGCGATCAGTTTTTCTTCTTCAAACATCAGCCAGAAATGATCTTTATAAAAAGTAAGTCTCTTTTCAAATTCTTCTTCTGTTGCCGCTTCTGCTGCCGGAAAACACTCCGCCTCCACACGGGCAATTTCTTTCAGATCACTCAGATCTGCTGTTCTTATTATCATCTTTACTCTTCCTCTTTTCCTAATATTTTCAGCATTTTTTCTACATTTTCGCTGGTCCATGCCGGAAATTCCAGTACCGCATCCGGGATATCCTGCCTTCCGGAATCCGGGTTGTGGAACCAGATACATTTCATACCTGCCGCCCTGGCAGCTCCTCCACCGTTGGTCGAATCCTCTACTACCAGACAGTCCTCCGGCTTCATTCCCAGTTTCTCTGCCGTTACAAGGAAGGTATCCGGTGCCGGTTTTGGATGTTCTACATAATCCCCACTCATAACCACTGTAAAATATTTCTCCATATCCAGCGACTTTAATGCATCTTTGATCGCATAAGCCGGAGAGGAAGATGCTACTGCAAGCAGATATCCTTCGCCTTTTAACTGCTTCAATGCTTCTTTGATCCCCGGCATCTCCGGAAATCCTTCTGCCTCTGTAATCTGCGCTTTTTTCTCTTTCATGAGCGCATTCATCTTATCCACATCATCAAAAACCGGTCCATAATTCTCGTTGATCAGATCCATGAAGAATCCACGGGTAGAACCGATACACGGAAGGTAGATCTCATAGTCAAGATCGATTCCGTTCTTCTCTTTTAAAATTTCCTTCCAGCAACGATAGTGTAATGGTTCTGTGTTGATCAGAACACCGTCCATATCAAAAATAACTGCTTTCATATCTTTTTAGCCTCGATTAAATGATTTAATTTTTCTTTCCGTTCTTATTTTGAATGACGTTTTTAAAGATGTCAAGACGGAGAAGCTAAAAAGAATGCGCATCTCCGGCACGTAGTGCCTTTTATTTCATAGGAAATTCCGAAGGAACTTCCTATGAAATAAAAAGAGGGTGCCTGTACGATTCAAAAAACGCACAGGCACTCTCTTTGGCTTTTATGGATTTTTCTTAAGGTCTCTGTCCCATTCCACCTTCTAAGGTAATCGTCTCTCCGTTCATATATTTGAAATCCGGTGATGCAAGCTGGACGCAAGCACGTCCGATTTCTTTTTCTACATCTCCGTAATGTCCAGCCGGCGGCATCTTTACATTTGCCTTGAATGCCTCCGGATAAGCTTTCTGGAAATTCTCAAGCTGTGCTGTCCATGCGAGCGGGCATACGATATTGACATTGATTCCGTCTGGTCCCCACTCCGTTGCAGCTACTCTGGAAAGTCCACGGATCCCTTCTTTTGCCGCTGCATATGCGCACTGTCCGTAATTTCCGAAAAGTCCGGCACCTGAAGCAAAGTTGATAACAGATCCCTTTGTCTCTTTCAGGTACGGATAGCATGCCTGCATATAATAGAATACCGCATATACGCCGGAATACATTGCAAGATTGAACTGGTCTGTTGTATGATCTGCGATCGTAACACCGGATGCGGATGCCTGTGCATTATTGATCAGGACATCAATTCTTCCGAATGTGTCGATTGCCTGCTTTACTACGTTCTGTACTGTTGCTTCATTATCAGCCCCCGCGCTGACATCAGCCTGTACAGGTAATACTTTGATGCCATAGAGTCTCTCCAGTTCTTCTTTGGCATCTTCGAGTTTCTTTACATTACGCCCGGTAATTACCAGATTCGCTCCTTCTTTTGCGTAAGCTGTTGCAATTCCATATCCAATAGATCCGCAGCTTCCATCACTTAATACGGCTCTTCCGCCGCCTGTGATAATTGCAGTCTTTCCTGTTAAAAATCCCATAATCAATTTCTCCTTCCTGCTGTACTTCAACTAGCATATGATTATAATAGCAGAGTTCAGGTCAGAATTCAATACAGAATCACGTCTATTTCCTGACAATATAGTTAATTTTTTAATTATCGCAAAGACAGTTAGAATACAAAAACCTCATTGGATAAGGGGTTGTTTGATATATATCTACAACATATACAATAGTGCATTGCAGATACATGCAGCGATATTGCTTCCACCTTTTCTGCCTCTTGCTACGATATATGGTGTGTCTTTCAGTGAAAGGATTAACTCTTTAGACTGAACGACATTTACGAATCCTACAGGAACTCCAATGATGAGTTCCGGGGTTAATTTGCCATCCTGGATCAGTTCATAGAGTCTTACAAGGGCTGTCGGGGCATTTCCGATGGCAAAGATGATTTTTTTATCAAGAGCGGCTGCTTTTTCCATGCTTGCCACGGCACGCGTGGTTCCGTTTCTTTTGGCAGTTTCTGCTACATCTTCATCGGACATGAAACAAAGAACTTCGCCTCCGTGTTCCGCAAGCTTCCGTTTGTTGATACCTGCTTTTCCCATCTGGGTATCGGTTACAATGACTGCACCATTCCGGATGGCATCCAGCGCTTTTTCTACTGCACCTTCTGAAAACATCAGGTTCCTGGCATAATCAAAATCTGCGCTTGTATGGATACAGCGTTTGACGATCGGTTCTGTTCCGGGGATCAGATGCGTATCACCCAGTTCTTCTGTTATGATCTCAAAACTGCGTTTTTCTATTTCTGCTGGTTTTACATTTTCCAGTTCTATCTTCACTTGGTATCTCCTCCTTTGATCGTCACACCGATCCCGCATACTACCCGGTCTACCTGATCTGAATTTGCCGCAAGTACGGTACAGATCCTTCCGGTCAGTTCCCTGTATCTGCGCTCAAATGCGTCTACCGGAACCAGGCCGTAGCCGATCTCCTGTGTCACAATTACAATATCCGGACACTTTTTTATTAGTTTCGATGCAAAATCAATTGCTTCTTTTTCCGACCAGTTTTCTTTTTTTATCATGCTCTGGATATATTTTTCAAAATGAAAGACTCCTTCTGCCTCAAAAATATTATCTCCTTCACATAGTTCTCCATCCGTCCAATGAATGTATGGGTTCTGCTTTTTTGCATACGCAAGCTTCCCCTGGTATGCACCGCCGATTATCATTTTCATTTTTTTATGTCTTTCCTTTCAACCGGAATTCCGTACACAACTTCTGTCACCAGATCTGCCATCTCTCCCATCCGAAGATTTACGTTTCCGAGAAGCTTCAGATATTTTTCCATCTCAGGATTATCTGTCATGCTGTCTGAAAATACTTCATTTGTAACAACTACCAGATCATCACTGACCTTCTGCAGCTTACGGATCCCTGCCAGAATGGACTCTTCTGCATTTCCACCTGCTCCTGACGGATCGTACATTTCATTTGCCACAAGATTGGACATACATTCCAGAAGAACACTTCCTGTCTCTTTTGTCTGCAGGACTTCTGCAGCTTTTTTAAGATCCGTATAGCATTCGATCGTTTCAAACCCTTTGCCTGCACGAAGCCTTCTGTGACGTGCAATTTTCTTTTCCGTTTCCTTCCCGAAAGGCATCATAGTTGCTATATAGTAGCGTTTTTTGTTTCTTTTTGAATGGCTGGCATACTCCATAAGCTTCTGCTCTGCATATTCGGATTTGCCACTTCCACTGCCACCTGTGATCAGATGAAACATTCTGCTGCATTTCCCTTCTCGATAATCTCATATATTTTCTTCATATCCATATTCTCACGAACTGCATTTGCGAGAATCTGATACTGCTTCTCTTTGTAAGCATGGTAGTCCATGGAGTGCATGGCTTCCTCGCCGTATCCTTTTTCTTTCAGAAGTGCCCCGATCAGTGCATCCGCCACTTCCCGGTCATCAAAAATCCCATGTACATAGCAGCCGTACACATTCTTCTTCTGCGCTCCGTCCCACCGGCTCTCACCTGTCACCTGATCACAGATCTGTACCAGCATCTTATGATCTGCAGCATCTTTATCCGAAAAAGCAGTTTCCCCCATATGGATCTCATATCCATCCAGCTTTGCACCGGACATTGCTTTTAAGATTCCGGTAACTTCTCCGAACCTTCCGGTAACACGGGTTCTTCTCTTGGTATTTTCAAATACAGTAACGGCAGGAAGCAGTCCCATTGCTTTTATGGTTCCACCACGCTCTACCCCTTCCGGATCACGGATCTCTTCTCCAAGCATCTGGTAACCGCCACAGATACCAAATACCGTTTTCCCTGATGAGGCATGGCGCAGCACTTTCCCTTCCAGTCCGCTCTGACGAAGCCACAACAGGTCTTCCATCGTATTTTTACTTCCCGGCAGAATCACAAGATCCGGATTCCCGAAATCTCCTGCCTTTGACACATACCGGAGAGAAACTTCTTCCCTGCATTCCAGTACCGCAAAATCTGTGAAATTGGAAATACGCGGCAGACGGATCACTGCAATATCCAGAAGTGCCGCCTTTTCTTTCCGGTCAAACCGTTCTGAGAGACTATCCTCATCATCAATATCCGCATAAATATATGGCATCACGCCACATACCGGTATCTTTGTCCGCTCCTCCAGCATCCTGATACCAGGCTCCAGAATTTTTACATCTCCACGGAACTTATTGATCACCGTACCTTTGATCCTTGTCCGCTCTTTTTCTTCCAGCAGCATAACCGTCCCGACAATCTGCGCAAACACACCACCACGGTCAATGTCTCCGGCAAGAAGAACCGGTGCATCCACCAGCTCAGCAAGTCCCATGTTGACAATATCATTCTGCTTAAGGTTTATTTCTGCCGGACTTCCCGCGCCTTCAATGACGATCACATCATACTTTTCTTCCAGTTTATGATAAGCTTCTAAAATAGCCGGAATATATTCTTTCTTTTTACGGAAGTATTCCATCGCCGGCATGACTCCCGCAACTTCTCCGTTTACAATCACCTGACTTCCTACATCGGAGGTTGGTTTTAAAAGAATCGGGTTCATATAAACTTCCGGCCGGATCATGGCAGCTTCTGCCTGCATGACCTGTGCGCGTCCCATTTCCAGACCATCTGCCGTAATAAAAGAATTGAGTGCCATGTTCTGTGACTTAAATGGTGCAACCTTGATTCCATCTTCCTTTAAAACACGACAGAGCCCTCCCGCAAGAAGGCTCTTTCCAACATTTGACATGGTTCCCTGAATCATTATCGACTTTGCCATATTAAAATTCTCCCTGACCTGCATAGAGAATTTCTCCCAGCGCATCGATCAGCTTCTGGTTGTCTCCTCTCTGCCGCATACAAACACGATAATATCCTTCTCCGAGACCTTTGTAATTGCTGCAATCCCGAACCAGGATCTTCTGTTTTTTCAGTTTCTCATATAAATTTATACCGCTTCGCATCAGAATGAAATTGGCATCTGACGGATAATGGGTAATTCCAAGCTTGTCCAGTTCATTTTCCATCCAGATTCTTTCACGGTTCGTAAAATCACAGGTCCGTTTCACACGCATCCTCTCTTTTAAAGATGCCATGCCTGCCGCCTGTGCCGGTATCGATACACTCCATGGCTGTCTGGACTGTTCCATCTTCTCCAGAAATTCCATATCCGAAGTAACGGCATACCCGATACGGATTCCCGGAATCGCGTGCATCTTAGTCAGTGAACGGAGGATAAATAAAGTTCTCCATCTCTTGGTATCTGCAAGAATAGATGCCGTAGCTGCATTTTCCGCGAAATCAATAAAACATTCATCCAGCACCATCCGGATTCCGTAAGTCTCACATCTTGCAAGAATCTTCCAGAGCATGCTCCGGTCGATCAGCTTTCCGGTCGGATTATCCGGTGAACACAAAAAAACCATATCGATATCTTCATTCAGAAGATCCAGAAAATCTTCTTCCAGCTGAAAACCAGTCGCTTCTCTTTTCTTATAATAACAGATCTCGCACCCGGTCGCACGTAGTGCCTGTTCGTATTCCGCAAATGCAGGAACCGGTATCAGCGCTTTCCTTGGGCAGTCCGCAAGCACTGCCGTAAAAATCAGATCTGCCGCCCCATTTCCACAGATAATATGCTCAGCCGGAACTTCCAGTCTTTTCGCCAGAGCACTTTTCAGCTTCCTGCAGCTGGCATCCGGATAATTTCCAATCTGGTCCATTGACTTTCTTGCCGCTTCCACTACAGCTCTTCCAGGTCCGAACGGATTCAGATTCACAGAAAAATCTGTCATTCCTTTGTGTGTATAAATATCTCCACCATGTACATATTCCATAACCTTTTATTCCCCTTACATCAGTATCATACAATATTTCAGTAATCCAAAGACAAGAAGTGTCAGAAGTGCTGTTCCGTCCATCAGATTACCGGCCCTTAAAATATCTTCCGGCTCGATAGGACGCACATCATCTCCGATCGTCTCTTTCGGATATAATTTTCCAAAATAATAAGCATCTCCGGCAAGCTGCACCTGTAGTGCACCTGCGCATACCGCTTCTGTCTGTGCGGAATTCGGGCTGGCATGCTTTCGCCTGTCTCTTTTCCAGACTGCCCACGCCCTTTTATAATCCATCCGGAAGATCCATGCACTTGCGATCATCAGAAGTGCTGAGATCCTGGACGGAATATAATTCCATACATCATCCATTTTAGCCGCAAACCGACCAAAATGTAAATACTTTTCATTCTTATATCCTACCATAGAATCCATTGTATTAACAGCCTTATAAAAAAATCCAAGTGGTGCCCCACCGATCAGCATAAAAATGAGCGGTGCGATCACTCCGTCCGATGTATTTTCGGCTACTGTTTCTACCGCAGCCTTTGTCACTCCGGCCTCAGAAAGGTTCTCGGTATCCCGCCCCACGATCATCGATACCGCCTGTCTTGCCCCCTCCAGATTATGGTTTACGAGCTGTACATAAACCTTCCGGCTTTCATCCTTCAGGCACTTTCCGGCAAGAAGCTGATAACACCAGAAGGTTTCCAGTGCAAATCGAAGCCAGAAACTGACCTTTCCGGCAAGATACAAAAGTCCCCACGGAATTCCAACGGATACCACAACCACACCAAACCACAGAATCCCCCCTGCGATTCTCTCTTTCCTTTCCTCATTTTTGCAAAATCCGCGCAACCACTTTTCCAGTATCGAAATCCAGTTTCCAATGATCCGTACCGGGTGGTAAAGCCATACCGGATCTCCGAAAACCGCATCCAGCGCCATTCCTGCTATACATGCCATCAAAGAACTCATATTTCCTCAATCTCCTCAAACTGTCTCTTTCCCTGCTGCCATTTTTCTTCCTCAATTTGAAAATGAAAACCTTTTCCGTTTTTCACCTGCCAGTGGTAAAATTCTTTCTTTTCCGGATCAAATGCTTCCATCACCGACATGATCGTCCCCCCGTGAACCACAAAGGCAATCTTCTTTCTTTTTCCTTTTATCATCTTTTCCATCATCTCTTCAAATCCGCAGACACACCGTTTCCGGAACTCCATCGGATCTTCTCCTCCCGGAAATGCCTTTGTACCTCCAGAATCAATCCAGCTCTGATACTTTGGATTCCCAGTCAGCTCCTGATAATTCTTCCCCTCAAAAAGCCCAAAATCACATTCCCGCATCTTATCACAGACAACCTGCTCCGCTCCCGGAAAAAGAATCTCTGCCGTCTGCCTGCATCTCTTAAGCGTACTTACAATCACAAGCTCCGGCTCCCATTTCTCACGTCCATTTCCCTTCCCGTATCGTCCGTTTTCTTCTTTTTTCAGATCGTACTCTGGAATGCACTCTGTTTTTATCCCTTCATCCGTCACCCCTATATACCGCTTCTCCAAATTCCCTTCCGTCGCAAAATGCCGAATCAGTCTGACTTCCATCTTCTATATGTCTCCTCTTCCTTTCCCTGTTTTTCATTGGATTCCCTGCACAATCAATCCCCCAACTAATAATGCCAGCTCACAAATCTGCAGAAAGTATCCCGCCAGATCCCCGGTAACGCCTCCAAACTGTTTCCTGCTCATCCTGTAATAATATCCAAATACTGCTCCTGCAATTATGAAAAATACCACCATACCAACCGGCGAAAAGATATACAAATATACTGCCGCCAGGACCAGATATACGATCATTGTGATCCTTACTGCCTTTTTCTGTGCTCCATCCTGAAAAGTCTTTACAAGACCGCTTCCTCTTGCTGCCGGAAATGTCACTACAGCAAGCCCACTGAGCGCTCTTGAAATTACATATCCTGCTGCTACTACCGGAAGCATCTCCGTCCGGATTTCACTCCATACACCAAGACTCCCGATAAAATAACAGCAGATTCCGATGACCGCAAAAGCACCGTTATGCGAATCTTTCAGGATTTCCAGTTTCTTTTCTTTATCTCCCCAGGATCCAAGTGCATCCATCGTATCCATAAATCCATCCAGATGGATTCCTCCACTTACAAAAACCGGTATCAATGTCATGACCGCAGCAAACATCAATCTTCCACTGCTTACTTTCGGAAAAATATTTCCATCAAGAAACATTCCTGCCAGATAAATGAGTGCTCCGGTCACAACACCGATCAGCGGAAAGAAACACATCGTATATTTCATATTTTCCTTGTTCCACTCAATGCGCGGCATCGGTATTTTGGAATACATAGAAAACGCAATGATCATCGGTTCTAAAAACTTCATCTTTCGTCCTTCCCATCCAGTACTTCATACTGCTCTACATGAATATCATCAAAAGTTCCCATTTTGCGGTACACCTGAAGTCCCATCTCAAGAAGCGGCATTGCTGCCACTGCTCCTGTTCCTTCCCCCAGACACATACCACATGTAAGAAATGGTTTTTTTTCTAAAGCATCTAAAATCTTTCTTGACGCAGGTTCATCAGACAAATGGGACGGTAAAATATATCCTGCACATTCCGGAACCAGCCGTACTGCCACAAGTGCAGCCACCGCAGAAATAAAGCCATCTATCAGCACCGGAATCCGGTAGATAGCCCCACCGAGATATACACCTGCAAGTCCTGCTATGTCAAGTCCTCCAACCTTGGAAAGTACATCGATCGCATCTGTTTTGTCCGGCTGCATCCGCTCAACCGCTTCCCGGATGACCTGTACCTTCTTTTGCAGACCTTTTTTCGTCAGACCTGCTCCCTTTCCTGTCATGACCTTCGGATCCTCTCCGAGCAATACAGAGGCAACCGCACTGCTGGTCGTTGTATTCCCAATCCCCATTTCACCTGTCGCAAGGATTTCGTATCCTGCTTCGGCGCACTTCTTTACCATCTGAATCCCAACTTCTATCGCCTCAACTGCCTCTTCTCTTGTCATTGCCGGTTCTTTTGCAAAATTGTGTGTGCCATACATCACTTTGTATTCTTTCTTTGTCACAGACGGCACATCTGCTGCCATCCCTACATCCACCGGAAAAAGATCTACCTTTGCCTCTTCTGCCATGATACAGACGCTTGTCTCTCCTCTTGTAAAATTATCTGCCACGATTGCTGTCACTTCCTGGCCGGTCTGTGTCACGCCTTCTTCTACCACACCGTTGTCTGCGCACATAATGATCAGCCCGCGCTTTCGCAGTTCAAAATCTGGAGTCCCCTTGATCCCGGCAATCTGGATCACCGCATCCTCCAGACTTCCCAGACTGAACAGCGGCTTCCCTACCGTCATCCAGTGAGCCCGCGCCTCTTCCATTGCATTTTCATCAAGTGGTTTTATTTTTTCTTTCCATCTGATCTCTTCCATCTGTAAGTCTAATCTCCTGTCTCTTTGATCTGTCTTTGTCAGCTTTTTACTTGTTTCTGTAAGTTCTACACGCTTCTACAAAGCGTTCGACCACTTTTGGGTTGGAATAAAGGTATAAATGCGGAAATCCTGCAAACAGATTTCCCTTCATATGAACTGCCTGCCATTTTCTCACACCATCCGGCTTTACGGCAAGTGTATCCTCTCCGTTTTCCGTAGAATCCCAATAATGGAACTCATGCGCCCGGATCTTCTCCCCCTTTTTCATATACACTCCGTTCATTTCCGCAGTCAGCTCAATGTATCCGAATCTGGTAAGCCGTCCTTTTTTGATCCCTTTTCCCGGAAGTGCACCTACCATCGGATAGTGCTTTCCATCTTCCCCTTCCAACTCTTCTGTCAGATATAGAAATCCTCCACATTCTGCAATACATGGAATTCCATTTTCAATCTGCTTTCTTACATCTTTTCGCATAGCTCTGTTTTCTGCCAGATGTTTCGCACAAAGTTCCGGATATCCACCACCAAATAAAAGGCCGTCTAAATGTTCCGGAAGCCTTGTATCCTCCAAAGGACTAAACGGAATGATCTCACATCCAAGCTCTTTTAAAAGCTCAATATTATCCTTGTAATAGAAACAAAAGGCCCGGTCACGCGCTACACCGATACGCACCTTTCGTCCGGTCTCTTCCTGTTTTGCCTTCACCGGATGACACTCTATTTCTTTTGCTTCCCAGGCAATTTCCAGCACCGATTCCATATCAAGTGTCTCTGTCAGAATCTCTGCTGCCCGGTCAATCTGTTTTTCCAGATTTCCTATTTCCTCCGGAAGCATCAGTCCCAGGTGCCGGCTCTCCAGATGAAAAGCATCCTCCTCCGGCACGTAACCGACTACCTGAACCTGGAATCCCATTCCCTGCAATCTCTCTTCGATCATCTTCTTCATCTTCGGATACAGCATCGGGGAAATCCGGTTCAGAATGATTCCCCGGATATTACTGTCATTCCGGTATTCAATCATTCCCTTCAATACTGCCAGGATTGTCGATGCCATACCTCTTGCCGGAACAACCAGGATTACCGGAAGCCCCAGGGTTCTCGCAACGTCATAAGTACTTGCCTGATCCGAATCCAGACTGATCCCGTCATAGTACCCCATCACACCTTCTGTCACCACAAGCTCCGCACCTTCCGCATGATGCATAAACCGCTCTTTCAAGCGCTCCCGGTCACAAAAATACAGATCCAGATTCTCGGAATCAATTCCCAGCACCTCCCGGTGAAACATAGGATCAATATAATCCGGTCCGCATTTGCAGGCGCGTACCTTCTTTCCGGCATTTTTAAATGCTTTCATCATTGCCATTGTCACCGCTGTCTTTCCACTCCCGCTGGCAGATGCCGCGATTACAATTCCGGGAATTTTCATTCTGTATCTCCTCCGTCTGAAATAATATAAATCGGATTTAATCCGGTCATCATATGATATCTTCCAAGCTTCTTTGACTTTGCCACATTCAGCTGTATGATTTCCGGATCTGCAAGCAGTCCTTCCTCCATCGCCTCCATCGCTTCCTTCACGGTTTCCAGTGAAATTGCATTGATCACGATACGGACGTCCGGATTTTTTTTCTTTATACACTGAATAATTTCTTTTAACTGTCCTGTACTGCCTCCGATAAAAGCATGTGTCGGCATTTCCAGATCTTCCAGTGCTTCCGGTGCAACTCCTTCTATCACCTGGATCTGGTCTGTCCGGAATTTCTGCATATTCTTCCTTATCAGCTCTGCGCCCTCCGGATTCTTCTCTATTGCATAAACGCGGAGATTCTCTCCCTGAAGGGCAGCCTCTATAGACACCGAACCGGTTCCGGCCCCCACGTCATATATTACTGCATCCTTTGTAAGCTTCAATTTTGCAATGCTGACTGTCCGCACTTCCTCCTTCGTCATCGGAACATTTCCACGGATCAGCTCCTCATCTGCAAGATGAATTCCTGTTCTCTTTTCCGGCTTTGGATTCTCGATCAGAATAGTGGTAAGATCACCAAAATCTTCTGCCCGAAGCTCGTTTCCTTTTTTGATCACAATCTCTTCATCCGGATAAGACAAATGATTTCCAACCGAAACGGTTACTTGTTCCAGATGGTAATATTTCAGTTTATCGCAAATCTCCTTTCCCGCACTTTTCCCAAGGATCAGAAATGTCTTTTCATGGTTTGCAACTGCATAGATAAAATTCTGACTTCTTCCATGCATGCTGATGATCTTCGCATCCTCCCAGCTCTTTCCGACCCTTGCCGCAAGATAGATTACCGAGGAGATTCCCGGAAAAATCTGCACTTCATATCCGTCTTTTTTCAGAATATCCGCCAGCTTTTTTGCCCCGCTGTAAAATCCGGTATCCCCGGAAAACAGCACCGTACATCTGGTCTTTTCCTCCTGCTCATCCAGGATCGCTCTGATCTTTTCCGGCAGATACTCTGCATAGCAGCATTTCTTTTTTTCCCGGAATCCTTCCAGCATACGCGTGGCTCCGATCAGCACATCACTTTCCGCAATGATCCTTCTGACCTCTTCCGTAAGCGTTCCTTTGCTTCCCATCCCGATCCCGACAAGATTTACCCGGCATTTTCGGTTTTCCACAGTTATTCCTCCAATCGATAGCCTCTCGGTGTCACCATTTTCCCATCCACATTTCTCGTCTGGCTGTTGCCGATATAAACGGTTGTAAACATATCGACCTCCGTATCCTTCAGCTCAGATAGTGTCAGAATATGTGCATCTTCGCCTTCACGTCCGATGTTCCGCACATAACCGCAGACTGTATCCGGGCTCTGGTACTCCAGAATATACTCACAGGCCTTTTTCAGGTAATCTGCCCGTTTCCGGCTGGACGGATTATACAGACAGATCACAAAATCCGCCATCGCAGCTCCGCGGATCCTCTTTTCAATCTTCTCCCACGGTGTCAGAAGATCACTCAGACTGATCACTGCAAAATCATGCATCAGAGGTGCACCAAGAACTGCCGCACCGCCATTTGCCGCCGTGATTCCCGGCACGACCTCCAGCTCCACCTCCGGATAGCCCTGTCCCATCTCATAGAGCAGACCTGCCATTCCGTAAATTCCGGCATCCCCACTGCATACCATAGCTACCGTTCTTCCTTTCATCGCCTCATCCATTGCCATCTCACAGCGGACTACTTCCTGCCGCATTGGTGTGGAAAGGTACTTTTTATCCGGAAATCTTTCCCGTATCAGTCCCGTATATACGGTATACCCGATAATAACCTCACTTTTTTCCAGTGCCTCGGACGCCTGGTATGTCATTTCTTTCTCAGCACCCGGTCCAAGACCGATTACATAGACTTTTCCAATTTTACACATTTCCTGCACCTTCTTTTCCTTTGCCCTGTCTGAACTCTGTTGTAAACTCCGGATGATATAAAAGTGATCGTTCATATTCTCCGCCAAGCACCTCACCAACCACAATCAGTGCTGTCTTTGTAATTCCATTCTCCTTTGCTGTCACCGCAAGCTCCTTCACCGCACATCTGCACACCTTTTCATCCTCCCAGGTTGCCTTGTAGACGATCGCCGCCGGAGTCTCCGGCTGATAACCGCCTTCGATCAGACGCTTTGACAATTCTTCCAGCATCCCGGTACTTAAAAAGATTACCATCGTTGCCTGGTGCGCTGCGAAACTTTCAATGGATTCTTTTTCCGGAACCGGCGTTCTTCCTGCCATCCGTGTGATCACCACAGACTGTGAAATCCCAGGAAGGGTGTACTCCGCATTCAGTGCAGATGCCGCTCCGCAAAAGGAACTGACTCCCGGGCACACTTTATAAGAAATATTCTCTTTTTCCAGAAGATCCATCTGCTCTTTGATCGCACCATACAGACACGGATCCCCCGTATGCAGCCGGACAACTTTTTTCCCCTGCTTCTCTCCGGAAATCATCACTTCCATCACTTCTTCCAGCGTCATCTTCGCACTGTTGTAGATCTGACAGTCCTTCTGACAATTCTTAAGAAGCTCCGGATTTACCAGCGAACCAGCATACACCACAATATCTGCTTCCTCCAAAAGCTTCTGCCCCCGTACTGTGATCAGATCCACAGCACCGCTTCCTGCTCCAACAAAATGAATCATTTTTCTTTCTCCTTTGCTATTACAATCGAAAAATATCCCGCATCTTCCGGTATTTCTTCTGTGCATTTGTAAATTTTTTCTCCATCCAGTCCGCAGTTCATGACCATTTTCGCCTGCTGTCCTTCCTCTTTCAGAACAGCTTTGACCTGCGCCATCTTTTGCCCGGTCTTCATAAGAACCTTCGTCCCCGGAAGCTTCAGCTTTTCTTCCATCCCGTAGGACGCCGGAAAGACATGCAGCTCCTGCCGTTTCTCCACAAGCGGGATCTCCAGCCTTGCTGCCACAGCACAAAAAGACGGAATCCCGGAGAATATCTCCCCCTGATATCCCATCTTTTTCAGTCTTTTATAAATATAAATTCCTGTCGAATACACGGTCGGATCTCCAAGCGTCAGAAAGACCAGATTCTTTCCTTCTTCCAGAAGCTCTGCCGCCCTTCTTGCACCCTCATCATGTATCTCTTTCAGGAGCTTTTTTTCTTTGATCATTGGCATGGGAAGATAAAGCCGCAGCTTCTTTTTCGTCTCCGGCTCTGCCTCACACGCAATTCGATATGCCAGACATTCTTTTGCAAATGTCTCTTCTTCTCCCTCTTCCAGTTCCGGTTTCTTTAAATCCGGACTGCCGATTGGGAGAACCAGTACCTGACATTCTTTAATCGCACGGATTGTCTTTATTGTCACAAGTTCCGGATCTCCCGGACCTACTCCTGCAAGATCAAATCTTCCTGCCATTTTTCGTCATACCTTTCTTTTATCCAATCTTCTTCCTCAATTCATCTACAAGCGACGTCTTCCCCAGAACCCCAAGCTCATCGGAAAACATCAGCGCCCCTACCTTCATCTTTTCTCCGGCACGCTTTGTCAGGTGATACTCGATCTTCTCCATCACGGTCCGCATCGTTTCTTCCAAAAGCCCTTTTGCTTCCAAAATTTCCAATGCTTCCTTCGTCGTAAAACACTCCATCAGAGCACAGACTGTCTCCCGGTCTGCCCCTGCCATTGCCGCATGGACGGCAAGCACTTCCATTCTTGCATCTGCCTGTCTGGAATGAGTATTCATTACACCTGCAGCGATCTTGACCAGCTTTCCGATATGTCCTACAAGCAGCAGGCCATCCATCTTCAGCCGCACGCCGTCATCAATCGCATCCCCGATATAATTGCTGCACTTCACCGCAAGCTCCTGGTCATATCCAAGCGTCTGCCTTAGGAAATCATTTCCATAATTTCCCGGTGTCAGATAACAATACCGGTGACCTTCATCACAAAGTATCTTCATTTCCAGGAAAATAGTCTGCGTCAGTGCCTGTTCACTCATCGGTTCTACGATCCCGGATGTTCCGAGTACCGAAATCCCGCCTTCGATCCCAAGTCTTGGATTAAACGTTTTCTTCGCAATCTCCACGCCCTCCGGAATATAGATCAGAACGTCCGCACCGCCATCCCATTCATATTTCTCAATCTGGCTTTGCACCGCTTCCCGGATCATCTGCCGTGGCACTTTGTTGATTGCTGCCTCTCCGGCTTCCTGCTCCAATACCTTCCGGGTAAAGCGCCCGACTCCGATCCCACCATCTAAGGTCATTCCTTTTTCCTTTTTTTTCGTGATCTTGGCGTAAACGAAGATCCCGTTCGTCACGTCCGGATCATCTCCGCTGTCCTTCTGAATGGCACAGCTGACAGATTCATTTTCTCTTTGGATCTCTTCTACTTCCAGATACAGTTCGATCCCTTTCGGCGTCATAAGAGATACCTGGCGGACTTCCTCCCCTGAAAAGAGCATTGCCGCTGCCGCCTTTGCCGCTGCCGCAGCACAGCTTCCCGTTGTGTATCCGCACCGCAGTTCTTTTTGATTTTTCCACACGACCTGCATCTTGTCCATTTCCATTTCGTCTCCTTAGTATTCGATGCCTTTCCTTGCCCGGATTCCTTTTTCAAAAGGATGCCGTACCATCTTAACTTCCGAAATATAATCTGCCAGCTCCAGGATCTCATCTGACGGATCCCGTCCGGTCAGAACCACTTCCAGATTGTCCGGTCTGTCTTTTAAGAACTGCACCGCCTCTTCATTCGGGATCAGTCCATACCGGTATGCCGCCATAAATTCATCGATCACAAGCATATCATAATCCCCTGTGCTGATTTTTCCCCGGATCGTATTCCACAGCCTGCCATACATCTCTCGGACTTCTTCCTGTTCCTTTTCGGAAAGTGTCTTAAAAAATCCATAGCTTTTTTCCAGATGAAGTACCTCGATCTCCGGGATCTGATCCAGAATCTTCAATTCTCCTGAAAATTCATTTTTTAAAAAACGGGCAAACAGAACCCGCATACCGCTTCCAGCTGCGCGAACTGCAAGCCCCGTTGCCGCCGTCGTCTTTCCTTTTCCATCTCCACAGTAAATGTGCAAAAGTCTATTTTTCATATGATTCCAGCTTTCCCATTTCTTCTGCAAATACAAGCAGTTCTTTCATCTTCCGGTTGGTTGTCCCAATCACAATTCCTGCATTTATCACCTTTTTACACTGCCTGATCATCTGCTTTGCCCGTTCAAATGCACGGTCACTTACCGGCTCAAATGGCTCTTCTTCGATTACGCTGACCGCCAGATGTTTTGCCAGATGATAGTCGATATCATTAGTATACAGGATTCCTGCCGAAAATGGAATCTTTGCTTTCTGAAGGTTTCGGTAAACAGGGATTCCACAGCCTCCGCAAGAGATCACAAATACTTCAGCCTCTCCTTCTGCCTTTGCAAGCTCCACACTTCCGAACACCGGATCAAAATGCCCGTTGTCGATCTCATAAAGTTTCTGGATAAAATCTTCTTTAAAAATCGCCTCCGGCTCTCCATAACCGAAAATCGTATCTCCTTTAACGCAAAGGATCTTGTCCGAGATCTTCTGTGCCAGATCGATCTCATGAAGTGACATAATGACCGTGATCTGCTTTTCTTTCGCCATATTTTTCAAAATAGTAAGCAGCTCCAGCTTATAACGGATATCCAGAAAAGAAGTGGGTTCATCCAGGATCAGGACCTCCGGTTCCTGACAGATCGCCCTGGCCAGAAGGATCCGCTGTCTCTGCCCGTCACTGATCGCCTCAAAACTTTTTTCTGCGTATTCTGTTGCATGGACAATTTTCAGTGCTTCCCGTGTCTTCTTTTCATCTTCACGGGTTAATATCCCGAGCCGTCCCGTGTAAGGATACCGTCCTGCTGCTACGACCTCATAGCAGGTCATCAGCTCCGGCTTTGCCCGCTGTGTCAGCACCACTGCCATCCTGGTTGCAAGCTCTTTGTAAGATAAGTCTTTCAGATTCTTTTCACCGATCGTTACCTTACCTCCAATGAGCGTAAGCTGCTTGGTAATACTTCTTAAAATCGTAGATTTCCCAGAACCGTTTGGTCCGATCAGTGTCAATATCTCACCTTTTTTAATCTCTGTACAGATATCATGGATCAGTACATTTCCATGATATCCGACAGAAAGATCTTTCATCTGAAAATAGCTGTCACTCATATTTATTTCCCTTTTCTTCCTTTTATCATCATGAAAATTACGATCGGTGCACCAAAGATCGAAGTCACGGTACTGATATTCAGCTCCAGTGGTGCAAATGCCATACGCGCGATCAGATCACATCCCATACAGAATACCGCCCCGCCAAGGAATGTTGCCGGTATTACAACCAGCGGTTTTGCCGTCCCGAGAAGATGCTTGATCAGGTACGGAACTGCGATTCCAACGAATGAGATCGGCCCTGCAAATGCGGTCACACATGCGGAAAATACACTTGAGAGCAGGATCAGAAGCACCCGGAACACACGGATATTGACACCCATGCTCTGCGCATACATTTCCCCAAGCTGATACGCTCCGATCGGCTTTGACAGAAAAAAGGTAAGGATCAGTGTGATTCCTACCATAAGCGCTGCTACCTTTACATTGCTCCAGCTCATACCGGAAAAGCTTCCCTGTGACCAGCCGTGCAGATTCACGATATCTGAATCCTCCGCAAAAGTCACAACAAAATCAGTTACTGCCGAGCAGATATAACCGATCATGATTCCGCCAACCAGAAGGGTTGCCATATTCCGTATCTTCCTTGCAAGAAGCAGGATAAATCCGATAGAAAGCATGGATCCGGTAAATGCTGCAACAATCAGTACATAGGATGATACAGAGGTATAATATTTTAAAAAGATGATCATCGCCAGAGCGACCATCATCTTTGCCCCCGAAGAAATCCCCAGTACATAAGGGCCTGCGATCGGGTTGGAAAAAAATGTCTGCAATAAAAATCCGGAAAGGGCAAGCGCTCCTCCCAGAACCGCTGCCATCAGAACACGCGGAAGACGGATTTTCCAGATAATATTCATCTGCACTTGTGTTCCTTTTTTCAGAAACAGGATCCGTAAAATCTCAGGAACCGAGATCTGTACATTTCCGGTATTGATGTTCAGCACTACGATCATGCAAAAAGCTGCTGCCAGCACCGCAAATACTCCCACATATCTTGTATTCCTTTTCCAGTTATTTTTCATTCCTGCCTGTCCCATTTTCTTCTCCGTTTTCTATTTTACATGGTATAAAAATGTCATCTTGCTTTCATCGCCGCCTGTCAGCATCAGATTCATATCCGTGATCAGTTCCCCGACGATATCGGTTGCCTGATACAAATATTTACCGGTACACCATACATTTCCTTCTTTGACTGCTTTGAAATCAGAAAAAAGTGCATCTTTTTCTTCCAGATCTTTTACACTGTTGATTGGATTATCAATACTTGAATTATAAATCAGATAATCTGCATCCGCTGCCTGTGCGTAAAACTCTTCCATTGTAAGTTTTACTGCCGAGGTATTACTGTCATCGCCGGTCAGATCATCGAATACATATCTTCCACCGGCAAGTTCGATCATTTTCGGAATATAATCATCACTTCTTCTTACTACCACCGTTCCGTCACTGCTTACATAGAAAAATGCAACCGTCTTCTCGGTATTCTTAAAATCTTTGAGCGCATCGACATTTTCTACCTGCTTTTCAAAAAATGCATCCGCTGCATCTTCTTTATTCAGCATTGCTGCATAAAGTTTGATCCATTCCGTTCTTCCAAGAGGATGCGATTCATAGCTGGACCGGTCGATCATCACCGGGATATCCAGAGATTCGATCATCTCCTGTACCTTCGGTGTGTGAAGGATCATGGTCGATTCGATGGCAAGATCACAGTCTTCATCTACCAGCATCTCATAATCCGGTTCACTGTATTTCCCGGCAAATTTCATTTTCCCGTCTTCCATCGCTTTGACCGCATTCTCAATATACCATCCGGAAGCCTGGGTACCTGTCATTGTGATATTATCCAGAGAATCTATCGCATTAAAAAGTGCCATCGCAGATGTCGCCGCAAGATAAATATGATCCAGCGGCTGCTGAAGGATCACGTAATCCTCATCAGCTCCATCCGGCACATCCTGGTCCTCCGGGACGAGCAGAAATTTTGCATCGTCTTTGATATCGATCATCTTATAGCCGTCTTTGTAGTAATATACCTGAAAACCTTCGGCATATTCCAGATCCATCGCGGATTCATAAGTGAGTCCGTCAATCTCCGGACCTTTTTTTCCTTTGGCGCTTTCTTTCGTACTGCTGCTTTCTGTTTTTTTTGTATCTGTTGTATTCTTTTTCGTCTGCCCGCATCCGGTCAGTGCTGCCGTCCCAAGCAGCACTGTACTTAAAAGAATACACCCCAGACGCATCGTTCTCTTTTTCATTTTCTACCTCTGTATGTAACAAATATAGTGCATGATCTCTTTATCTGCCGAAAATTCCGTCTGATTTTCTTTTAAAATCATGTGTCTAGTTCTCTGCAGCAGAATCCGCACTGTCTGTCAGGCCAAACACTGCCTCGTAAACCTTGCTCCACTCTGCTTTTGCATCATCCTTTTCCTCATCTACTGACCGGTCAACGATCATCGGAACATCCAGAAGAACAAATTTTTCAGCCAGCTCTTCGTATCTCTTCTGCTGATCCTCTACAGACATTTTCTTCTCGTTCTTTTCGTCCGGAAGAATTTTATTGGAAAGAATCGCAAGATCACATTTGCTCTTCATCAGCTTTTTGTTTTCCGGTTTCTTATAGGTTCCTGCATAGATGATCTTCTTGGCTTTCATTGCTTTTGCAATGCCTTCTACCTTACAGTTCTTCTGTTTTACACCTACTGATGTAATCTGGTCTGTTGCATTCAGCTTATCCAGGATTTCCAGTACTTCCTCAGAACCTACATATGCAGACTTCTTTGGCTTCTGGATCACGATCATCTCTTTATCAAGTCCTGCCGGAATCTCTGCGTCTTCCGGGACGATCAGATAACGGACGATCTTTGCTTTGTAAAGCGCAAGCTGTTCTTCCTGTGCCGGTGTCAGTCCGGAATCTGCAGTGTCTTCTTTATCCGTACTTTCCTTGCTCTTGCTGTCTTCTTTTGCATCCTTCTGTTTCTGGTCGATTTCAAGAAGGGTAATGCCCTGATCATAATGATAGATCTTGAAGTACTCTGCATGCTCTACCTTTGTCTCAGACTGATAAGAAAGTCCCATGATCTCCGGCGCTTTCTCATCCAGTGTATCTGCACTTAAATTGGTCTCTCCACTTACTGTAGTTCCGTCTGCTTTTGCTGCAGCACTTAAGTAAATGAAAATCGAATAGCTGATTTCATGCGCTGTTGACATCTTGGTTGTCATACCGATGATCGTATTATTTTTATTTAATTCTACCGGAATAACAAATGTAGACGTACTGCCGGTTGCTGTCGGATAATAGGTATTTCCATTCGCCTTTACATAGCCATAAGAACCACTGCTAAATACAATGGTAGCATATGCCTGACCGCCTGTCACGGTAATCTTGGTACAACTGATGCTGACCTTTCCGGTTCCGCCTGACCAGGAGAATTTATCCGGTGTATAGACACCGTCTGCAAGTGTTGTTGCACTGTTTACACGGGCAGTTCCACCATTTAAATCTGCCTCGTATTTGGATTCTTTGTCCGGGATCTGGTTTGTTCCTGTATTGCCGGAAATGGTGCCGGTTCCGGAGTTGGTGTTCTGGCTGGTGTTATTTCCCTGGTTAGTGTTGCCATTATTATTGGTATTTCCATTTGCTGAGCCATTGCTGTCCAGATTTTTCATGCCTGCTGAGGCGAATGTAATAACATAATCATACCATTTCTTTCCTTTTTTGCCATATGCCGCGATCTGAATTCCTGTATCTAATAAAGAAACTGGAACTGTAAAAGTATGAACCCCATTCTTTTCTCCACAAGATATCCTCTTTGACGGATCAGCAAGCATTGCTTCTGCAGAGTTTCCCATATATACTTGCGTATATCCTGTTCCACTTAAAGTAAGTTCTGCAACCATCTCTCCGTTTTTGGATGTAAGAGTACAGTCTGTTACTTTGAACATAACCTGTTCTCCCTTAAGTGTTTTCGTGTCTACATTTACTTTATAAGTTCCATCACTTACCTGAACATATTTACTCATTCCTTCTGTCTTGAATGTTAATGTACGATCATACCAGTTACCACTTTTTTCCCCATGCGCTGCAATCTGAATCCCAGTATTCATGCTCTCCACTGGCACTGTAAATACATATTTTCCTTCTGCGTTTACAGAATACCCAATCAGTTGATCTTCCGAAGCACTTGCCGCAGCTTCCTTACTTCCCATATATAACTTATCGTATCCGGTTCCACTAAGTGTAATATCTGCCTGCATTTTACCACCAACAGAAGTCAGTACGCAGTTCACTACACGAAACATTCCACTATCTGAAACTGCATCAACATCCACCACATATTTTCCAGTATCCAGTACATTCTTGTCCTCATTTCCCGGTTTCTGGTTTTCGCCGCTTCCGGTTCCCGGTTTGCTCTCTCCTGAATTGCCTCCCTGTTCAGGATTTTCTGTGTCGTCTTTTTTATTTTCTGCTGACGATGAGATATGAAGCATGTAATCTCCGTCTGCTTTCCTACTCACCCAACCTCTCTCTTGGCTATGTGGTACAAAGGCAACATCCGTTCCATCTGCTGACAATGGAAGTTCAAACGTAAATAAATACCCTTTGCTTGTTCCCGTTCCAACTATCGCCTTTTCGTCTTTCCGTTCAACTGTATCAGCTTTACTTCCAATATAAATTTTATTGTAAGTTGTATTCTCTGTTTTTATCGAAACTTTCAGGTGATCATTTTCTTTTACAACAGAAGACAGTCCAACCTTAAACATTGCAAAATCACTGGTAACATTTTTCGCTTCCTGCGCCTTCACTTCCCCGGCATTTCCCGCTGTTTCTTTCGACTTAACCTTCTGCTCCTCTGCAGCCTTCTCTTCGCTTTTTCCGTCTTCGCCCGCTTCTTTCTTCTCTGCCTCGGTTACATTCCCTGTTGTCGCATTTTCTCCTGCTTTCGGCTCTTCCTGACTCTTCTGATTCTCGTCCGTTCCCTGCCCGGCAGTCGTTTCTTCTTCCTGTCCAGTCACTTCTTCAGCCGGCTGCCCTGTAGCATCTGCCGCACCAATTTCCCCGTCCGTTACTTCTACGGTCTGCTGACCTGATTCTGTATTTTCTACTCCTGCTACTGCACTGTCCTCAGCGTAAGCATAAGAAACCGGTGTAACCGACATTGCAACTGCCATGAAAAGTGCAAGAAACTGTTTTGAATCTCTCTTCATAATCTAACTCTTCCTCCTGATGTCCTGATCTTCTGTCGCTTGACGGCTCGATGATGTACATTCGCCAAATTCAGCTCCTTGTGCAAGCACAAATATGCACTTGACTCATCGTATGCACAAAAAAATCTGCTTCCTTTTTCCTGAAAGCAGACTTCACCTACACCCTCTGCCACCGGAACTATTCTCCGTATATATGGCAGCACAAAAATCCTGCTTTCATACTCTGTATGAAGCAAGATATCATTTCTTTGTGTATGTAAACGCGCTTTCATCGGAAGCAATTTACTCTCTTTCAGCAGGTCTCCTGGCTTATGGATCTTAACAAAGCTGCACCTTCTCACATTTTTATGCAATGGCATGCCGCCGCTTTGCTCCTCATTTACAGTGACCGGATCGCTCAGGACTTTCACCTGATTCCCTTTTAAGCCGACCAGAAATTTTTCTGTCGGGCACTGAAAAAGTACCTTTATTTTTTCTTACTCACTATAACAGATATGTTTCTTCTTGACAAGAGTCATCTTTCCTGGTTTTTTCCCCTGTTTTTTCCGAACCCCATTAAAAATCCCGGAAGTTTTTGTTTCAAAATCGGCACCTTAATGACTATATGTTTATAATAATTTCATACCGCTCTTTTACATATTTATATATAGAAAGCGAAGGGTATCGAAATAAGCAAAAAAGTACCAGTGAATGTATGGAAATTCTCTAAAATGAAACAATGCAGCCGCCAGATCGACGACTGCATTGTCTTATGCTCTTTTTCATACAATTTTATTTTTTCGCTGCCTCAAAATTACGATGAAGTAATTCGTGGGTTTTACCTTTCAAAAGTCCATCATATAATGACAGAATCAGCGGATTCTCGTTCGACTTCTTGATCTGCGTATTGATATCGGTATCATACAGACCTTTGCTTCTGGCTACCCTGCTTCTCGGACCTGCCGGGACTGGCTGTCCGCCGCCCATGATACATCCGCGCCTGCATGCCATAACCTCAACAAAATCATAATGTACTTCGCCCTTCTGGATCTTCTTCATCAGCGCATCTGCATTTCCAAGTCCACTGACAACAGCTGCATGGATAGTACGTCCGTTGTAATCAAACTCTACTTCTTTCAGCCCTTCTTCTCCACGAACTCCACTGAATTTGATCTTATCCATTTCCACACGGTTATGTCCTTCACGAAGGCGCCTCAATACGGCTTCTGTCACACCACCGGTTACTCCGAAGATCACACCTGCACCAGATCCGATACCAAACGGCATATCGGATGCTTCGATCTCCAGATTTTCAAAGCGGATACCGGATTTCCGGATCATTGTGATCAGTTCTGTTGTAGTCAGTACATAATCAATATCCTGTTTTCCATTCGTAGAAGATTCCGGTCTTAAAATCTCTTCTTTTTTTGCAGTACACGGCATGATCGATACAGAGACAATTCTCTTTCCACCATTCTTTTCCGGATCCTTATAGTATTCACGTATCACAGAACCAAACATCTGCTGCGGTGAACGACAGGTTGACAGATTTTTTGCCAGATCCGGATAACGGTTCTCACAGAATTTTACCCATGCCGGACAGCAGGATGTAAATAATGGAAGGTTTTCTCCGGATGCAAGTCGTTCAAGAAGCTCTTCAGATTCCTCGATCACCGTAAGGTCTGCACCATAAGAAGTATCATAAACTTCATCAAATCCTAGGCGGTGCAACACATTGACGAGTTTTCCCATCACATTTTCCCCTCTCGGAAGACCGAACTGATCGCCGACTGCAACCCGGACTGCCGGTGCGATCTGTGCGATCACCTTTGTATTCTTATCTGCAAGAAGATCCCAGATCACTTCGATATTGGTATTGATACTGATCGCACCCGTCGGACAGACAACCCTGCACTGTCCACAGTTTACGCAGTCTGTCTCTGCAATCTTTTTGTTAAATGCCGGCGTTACAAGAGCCTTCGTTCCCCGGTATGCAAAATCAATCGCATTAACAGATTGTACGTTGTCGCACATACGGACACAGTCACCACAGAGAATACATTTATTCGGGTCACGCACAATTGACGGTGAACTGAAATCCAGTGGATACTGTTCTTTTGTATTTTCAAATCGGACGGTTGTAACACCCATACGGTGTGCCAGCGACTGAAGCTGACATTCTCCACTCTTGATACAGGTTGTACAGTCTCTGCAATGTGCAGCAAGTAAAAGCTCCAGGATCATCTTACGATATTTCATAAGACGCGGAGTATTTGTGTAAATGACCATCCCATCTCTTGGCGGTTCTGAACAGGATGCAAACGTCTTTCCTCTCTCATCTTCTACGGTACACAAACGACAGGCTCCATACACAGACAGTTCTGAATGGTAGCAGAGCGTCGGTATATCTATATCTGCATTACGGATGACAGAAAGTACATTCGGCTCATCTGTAAATTCTACCTTCCTTCCATCTATTGTCATATATCCCATGACTCATTCCTCCTATTTCTCGATATGAATTGCTTTAAACGGACACTGTTCCATGCAGGCTCCGCACTTGATACATTTCTCCTGATTGATATGATAAGGAGATTTCAGCACGCCTTCAATTGCGCCTGCCGGACAGTTTCTTGCACACTTTGAGCAGCCCTTACATATCTCCGGATCGATCTGGAATTTACGCAGATTTGAACAGACTCCTGTCCGGCAGCGTTTCTCGTTGATATGTTCCAGATATTCCTCTTCAAATGCATTCATGGTACTGATAACCGGCTTCGGTGCGCTCTTTCCAAGTCCGCAAAGTGCCGTACTTTCAATCATATCTGCCAGTTCACGAAGCTCGTCCATATCGGATGGTTTTCCATTTCCTGCCACAATACGCTCCAGGATTTCAAGCATTCTCTTTGTACCTTCACGGCAAGGAACACATTTTCCACAGCTTTCTCTCTGTGTAAAACTCATGAAGAACCTGGCAACCTCTACCATACAGGTATCCTCGTCCATGATAACCAGACCGCCCGAACCGATCATTGCCCCGATCTTCGCCAGTGAATCAAAGTCCATCTTACTGTCCAGCTGATCTTCGGTCAGACATCCACCGGACGGACCTCCGATCTGTACTGCTTTGAATTTCTTGTCATTCTGGATTCCACCGCCGATGTCATAAATAACTTCGCGCAATGTAATTCCCATTGGTACTTCGATCAGTCCCGTATTTCTTACATTACCGGTCAGTGCAAATGCTTTCGTTCCGGGACTCTCCGGTGTACCGATTCCTTTGAACCAGTCTGCACCATTTATAACGATCATCGGAACATTGGCATAAGTTTCTACGTTATTAAGAACAGTTGGTTTTGCCCAGAGTCCCTGCTCTACTGTACGTGGCGGTTTTACTCTCGGCATTCCACGTTTTCCTTCAATAGACGCAGTCAGTGCACTGCCTTCTCCACAGACAAATGCACCTGCACCACGGTTGATATGTAAATGAAAACTGAAATTGGTTCCTAGAATGTTGTCTCCTAAAAGTCCGATTGCCTCTGCCTGGCTGATCGCTGTCTTCAGTCTTTCAATCGCAAGCGGGTATTCTGCACGTACATAGATATATCCTTCCTGTGCCTGTACTGCATATGCCGCGATCATCATACCTTCAATCATACGGTGTGGATCGCCTTCCATAATGCTTCGATCCATAAATGCACCCGGGTCACCTTCATCACCATTGCAGACCACATAGCGGAGCTTTTCTTTCTGAGAAGCAACCTGCTGCCATTTTCTACCGGTACGGAATCCGGCACCTCCACGTCCACGCAGATTCGAATCATAGATTGTCTGGATCACTGCTTCCGGTGTCATCTCAAAGAGTGCCTTTTCGATTCCGGCATAAGCACCGACCGCCATTGCACCCTCAATATGCTCTGCATCGATATGTCCGCAGTTCTTCAGTACCAGTCTGGTCTGCTTTGCGTAGAACGGAATCTCTTCCTGTGACGGATAAGTCACTCCATCCATCTTGTAGAGAAGTCTTTCTACCGGTCTGCCACCCAGGATTGTTTCGTTATAAATCTCTTCGCAGTCTTCCAGTTTTACTTTAATATATAAATAATTATATGGCTCAATTCTTACCAGAGGTCCCATCTCACAGAAGCCATGACATCCACTCTTCATAACCTTTGTATGTGCGATTTCTTCCCCGATCTTTACTTCTACCCCTGTATGATCTTTTGTCAGTTCTTTTAACTTTTCATAAATCTTGCCTGATCCACTTGCCAGACATCCGGTTCCCCCGCAAACCAGTACTCTGCAGTCAGCCGATTGTTTCTTCTGACATTCAATACGATATTCCTTCAGTTCCGTTCTGTTTTCAATTTTCATTTTCTTCACCTCTCAGTTCTTCAAGAAGTTTGATTACCTTCTCCGGTGACATCTTCGGATGTACTTCATCATTAACCGTGATCGCAGGTGCAAGTCCACAGGCACCAAGGCAGGATACAGTCTCTACCGTAAAAAGCATATCGTCTGATGTATGCTTGTGCTCATTTAACCCCAGCTCTTTATACGAGGGCACTGAAAAAGTAGATAGTACCGCCTATGTTTGATATAATATAAATATCA